>NZ_CAMTTF010000003.1:0-329598 GCF_947077765.1 Salinibacter grassmerensis
CGCCCACGCGTCCAAGATGCCAATGCCGTAGGGCTCCGCGAGGTGGAGCATCCGAAACGGAAGGTAAGCCATCAGCAGGTACCCGGCCCACATGCCGACCGTCGACACGACAATGGCCCCGCGGCGGGGGGAGGACACCAGGGTGGCCATCCCTTCCTGGAACGACACCGCGGCGGGCTTGAGGGTGGTCGTCCAGATGCGCCCAAGCCACGAGTCTTCGCGCCGGAGGAGCCGGCGGGTGCCCCCCACGGCGAGCACGAGCACGAGGAGCAGGCCGACTACGCCCCCGGCGAGCCAGTCCAGGGAGATGGACTGGAGGCGGGTCCATGCAGGGGCCACGAATTGCTCGCGCAGCACGTCGAGACGATTGAAGAGCAGCCCGACGGCACTCAGAAGGGCCGCGCCCAGCACGGCCGTGTCGAAGATGCGCTCGGAGACGACGGTCCCGAAGATGCTGCTAAACCGGTGGCGGGTGCGGGCCGAGAGGTTTGCGGTCCGCGCCACCTCGCCCATCCGAGGGGCCACGTAGTTCACCATGTAGCCGATCATGACGGAGGAGAAGGAGGCCTCCAGCATGCGCGAGGACGAAGGCGCATCCTCCGCCTGCTCTTCGGGGCCGGGCAGCGCCTCAACCAGGATCTGCCACCGCCAGGCCCGAAACAGGTTGCTGCCCAGGACGAGCACGACGAGGGGGAGCAGCCACCGGTAGTCGGCCTCGCGGAAGGCCGTCCAGATGTTGTCCATGTCCACGCCGTACACGGCGAGGGCCAGGAGGCCGCCCGCCAGGACGAAGCTTCCGATTTGAAACCACCGCCGTCGACTCAGCACGCGTCGTGGGGTCTGTTCCAGAGCTATTCAATCCCCCCAGGGCCCTTGTGGGTCAGTCGGTGGGCCGGAGGTCCACCACCTCCACGTCCTCGGGGGGCGAGAACGAAAAGGGATCCCCGCTAATTGGCGGGTCGATCCGGATGTCGCGCAGGCGAAGGTCCAAAATCGACCCGTTGCGGTCGACCGCCCGGAGGCGCGTGACGACGCGGTCGGGGCGCCGGACCCACAGCGTCGCCTCTTCAAACCGGGCCGATGAATTCGCCGCGGCCAGGGACAGCACCTCGTGGGCCGTTCCGGCCCGGGTAGCGGAGCGGGCGGACGTACGATCATATTTCTCTGCCGCGGTCGTGAGGAAGGCCTGCGGGGTCAGGGTGGACGCCTCCGCGTCGGCCGTATTCACCACAACCTGACTGTCGGCGGGGGAGTAGATCCACGTCGTCGCGCCGTCCGTCACGACCGTCTGGGCGGGCGTCTCGACCCGATACCGGTTCCCGGCAAGAAGCACCGTCCCGTCAATCCGGGTGGAGTCGTCCGCAAACTCGGAGGCGGTCACCTGCGTGAAGGCGGCCCGGAGCCCCGCCAAGGCATCGTAGCGCGACTGGAGGGCTTGCAGGGTCGGACCGCTGTCCTGGGCGCCCGCCGGAAGGGCGACTGCGCACAACAGGACACCGAGCAGCAGGAGGCGTCGTGACATCGGTGGCGAAGGAGACGAGAAAACAGTACGCTGGGCCAACGTAACGAGCGGCCGCGCCAATTATCGTGTGTGCGTCGCCCGATCACGAAAAATTGATGGCCGAGAGGGGGCTATCCGTTGAGTGAGTAAACGGCCTGCGCGTCGTGGGCGGCTCCGTTGGGGGCGAGGGTGCTCTCGTAGAGTACAAACTGGTCGGCCCGGAAGGCAGGAAACGAGTGGGCGTTGAGGGTCCGGAGAAATGCGTGCACCGTCTCCGAGGCCGTATCGTCCACCCGGGCGAGCGTGATGTGAGGGGTGTAGTCCCGGTCCTCCAGAGACAGGCCTTCCCGTTCGAGGGCGCCGCTTACAGCCTCGTAGAGGGCCACGAGGGACGCGGTGCGTTCCAGTCCAAGGACCAGAACGCGGGGGGAGCGCCGAGACGGCAATACATCCAGTCCGTAGGGCTTGCAGCGGGCGGGTGGAGCGGTCATGTCTGCGAGGGCCTGCTCGTAGCGCGCCGTCTGCTCGGCGTTGGCGTCGCCAATAAATCGGAGCGTCACATGAAACTGGTCCGGATCGGTCCATCGAGCGTCAAGCGCGGACGGCGCCTGCAGGGCGGCCACCTCGTCTTGAAATCCGTCGGGGAGATCAATCGCCGTAAAGAGTCGCATGCGAGGTGAGTTTGGGCGAACGAAAATGCACTTCGGCGGGAACGGCCCTGACGAAACTGGACGATGGACGGAGGGTTCGGATCGTTAGCGTTGTCCCCGACATGCCTGTGCAGTCGCATGCAGTTTCAAAAAATCATATCGGGCGGGCAGACCGGCGTCGATCGGGCGGCGCTGGACGCGGCGCTGGCCCATGACGTAGCGGCTGGGGGATGGTGCCCACGGGGACGACGGGCGGAGGACGGGCCGATTGCCCCGCGCTACCCGCTCCGAGAGACGCCCACAGCCATGTACGCGGAGCGGACGGCGCGGAATGTGCGAGACAGCGACGGGACCCTCATCATTGCCCCCGGCTCCTTGAAGGGCGGGACGGCCCTCACCCGCCAGGAGGCCGGGGCGCGCGAGAGCCCGCTGCTCCACGCCCGCCTGACGGATCCCGCGCCGGTGCCGATGATCCATGCCTGGGCGGCCGAAAACGATGTGCGGATCTTGAACGTGGCGGGGCCGCGGGCAAGCGAGGTGAATGGCATCTACCGCCGTGCCCGGTCCATTCTTGGGGACCTGCTGGCATCAACGTAACGGTTATTCGGGCTCCTGTGGGGGCGGTGGGTCGGAGCGGCGGCGACGGTGGCGTTGTGCAAAGAGGTCCTCGCCATCTTCAACACGTCCGGCCGCGATCCAGAGAAGTCGGACCCCCACGGCCGTGGCGGCCAGGACGAACAGGGTGAAGGCGGGCCACAGCGGGGCCTCGAAGCCGAACTGGCTCGCGCGGGCCTCGGGGTAGCGCACCCATTTGTCGATGCCCCACGCCGCCATCCCGCCCCCGAGCGTGGCAAACACGAGGGCCGCTCCCTTTAGCAGGCGGACCGCTGTGGTGGAGTCGGAAGAGTCAGTCCGTGGCGGCATATCGATCGGTCCAGTTGTTCAGGGCAGGCCGAACCGGAAGGCCGGCGTCGCGGAGATGATCTTTGGCCTCCTCCACGGTGTGCTCACGAAAGTGAAAGATCGAGGCGGCCAGCACGGCGCTGGCCCCGCCGTCGACGAGGCCCTCCCGCAAATGCTCGAGGGTGCCGGCCCCCCCGGAGGCGATGACTGGAATCTGGGTCCGCTCCGTGACGGCGCGGAGGAGGTCCAGGTCGTATCCGTCCTTCGTGCCGTCCCGGTCCATCGAGGTGAGCAGAATCTCACCGGCCCCTCGCGCTTCCGCCTCGGCGGCCCACTCCACGGCGTCTCGCCCAGTCGGCTTGCGGCCGCCGTGGACGACCACCTCCCAGGCGGGCCCGTCCCCGTCCCGCCGCTTCGCGTCGATGGCCACCACGATGCACTGGTCCCCGAACGCGTCGGCGCCGCGGGCGATCAGGTCCGGGTCCTTCACGGCCGCGGAGTTGATGGCCACCTTGTCGGCGCCGGCCTGGAGCATTGCCCGCATGTCGTCGACCGAGCGGAGCCCGCCGCCGACGGTGAGGGGAATGAACACCTGGTCGGCGGTGCGCCGCACCACGTCGTGCATGATGTCGCGGTCCTCGTGGGTGGCGGTGATGTCGAGGAACACCAGCTCGTCCGCCCCGGCGGCGTCGTAGGTGCGGGCCTGTTCCACCGGGTCGCCGGCGTCGCGGATGTCGACGAAGTTGATGCCCTTCACGACGCGGCCTTCGTCCACGTCGAGGCAGGGAATAATGCGTTTCGCGAGGGGCATACGGACACGGAAAAGGAAATCAGGTCGAGCGAGAAGAGACTACCGGAGAGACGCCGTCGAGAACGTGTCGAGGTCGACCGCGCCCTTGTCCTGCCAAGCCCAAAACTGCTGGCACGGGAAGCGGTTCTCGTAGAGCGCCGTGCCGACGATCACCGAATCGACGCCGTAGGGCTCAAGCGTCTGAATATCGAGCAGGTCGTCGTGGTCGCCCACGCCGCCGGACGCCGTGATTTGGGCGTGGGAGAGCTGGCGACCGAGCGTCCGGTACGCCTGAATGTTGGGGCCGTCCATCGTGCCGTCCCGGCTGATGTCGGTGTAGACGAGACGGCGCACCCCGCGTCGCTCCATGTCTTTCGCAAACGCGACGGCGTCAAGCCCCGATCCCTCCGTCCATCCCTGTACGCGGACTTCCCCGTCGCGGGCGTCAATGCTCACGACGACCCGCTGGGCGGAGAACTGCTCCACCGCCTGTTCCACGAAATCGGGGTCGCGGACGGCCGCGGTGCCCAGGATAACCCGGTACACCCCCCGGTCCAGGGCGGCCTCAATCTGATCCATGGAGCGGATGCCGCCGCCAAGTTGGATTGGGATGTCGAGCGCATCGCACATTTCCCCAATCACGTCCCGGTTATGGTCGCCCTCTCCCCGGGCCGCATCGAGGTCGACCACGTGGAGCGTCTGCGCGTTCTGCACGCGCCACAGCTTGGCCATCTTGACCGGGTCCTCGAAGTACACCGTCTCGTTGTCGTAGTCGCCCTGGTGCAGGCGTACACACCGGCCGTCGCGGATGTCGATGGCGGGAATGACGAGGGGCATGAAAAGAGGGGGATGGAGGGGAGACTTGCGCAAGAACCGTTACTTCCATTCACGAGGCGGCGCAATGTTCGTGGGCGCACTTTCTTGTGCTTCGGGCACCCGGTCCCGACCGGAAAACGGGAACTGGGTGAAGAAGCGGCCCAGGCCACCCTGGCCCGGAACTGTGAAGACGACCGCGGATGCGATCTCTTAACTCTATACTAAACTTGCGCTTCCTTCACTGCCTCGCCGCGCCGACTACCCTGGACGCGGGCGCTGCATCGGCGGAGCGCTCCAACAAACACAACGACGGTTACAGTATGCAACGCGGAACGATTAAGTGGTTTGACACCGAAAAGGGATTTGGCTTCATTGAGCCTGAAGAGGGCGGTGAGGACGTATTCCTGCACGTAAGCAACATTACCGGTTCGACGGGCGGCGACGACCTGCGCGAAGGCCAGACCGTGGCGTTCGAGACAGAGCGAACGGAGAAGGGGCTCAGTGCCCTCAACGCCTCGCCGGTCGGATAACGGCGGCACAACCCAGTATGAGAAGACCCCAGCCCGTCCCCCCTGGGACGGGCTTTTTTGGTTGTTGGGCCGCGACACGGCGTCCCGTGAATGGCGCATGGCCCGTAAGAGTTACGAGTTTGATATCCAGAACGGCCGCCGAAAACCCTGAATGGGGGGCAGAGCCGCGTACGGCCTGTGATGGCACCCTTTTTGGTCATTCTGTTGGCCCCGCGAAGCATAGGGTGCATCCGATGTCCTGCGTTGGTCGTTCCGGCCCCATGGAAAATCCCGTCGATACCGCAATCCGATTTTTAACCATCGCTGCGGGGGGCGTAGGCTTCCTCCTTCTGCTGTTGATTCAGCTGCTCTAGGCGCGGCCGAGACGGGACGAGATCAGCGGGGGCCACTCCTACGCCGAAACCGACCGCCCAGCCTCCTCGGTCGTCGGAAGCGTCGCAAAATTTTCGAGTAGTCCGAGGCCGGCGGCCTGCGACTTCTCGGGGTGGAATTGCACGCCGAACACATTGTCGCGCTGCACCACGGACGGGAAGGTGTGCCCGTAGGCAGTAGTGGTGAGCACGTCGTCGGGGGCCTCCGCCACGGGGTGGTAGGAGTGCACGAAGTAGACGTACGGCGTGTCTCCCAGTCCGTCGAGCAGCGGGTGGTCACGGGTGGGGTCGATTGCGTTCCACCCCATGTGCGGGACCGACAGCTCGTCGGGCATCCCCGCGTCGGTGTCCCGAAAGTGGGCGACGTGACCGGGCAGAATGCCAAGCCCTTCGTGCGTGCCCTTTTCGTAGCCGGTCTCGAAGAGCAGCTGCATGCCCACGCAGACCCCCAGAAACGGAACGCCACGGTCGATGGTGTCGTGGATCGGCCCCTCCAGGTCGCGCCGCCGGATCTCGTCGATGCAGGCCCGGAACGCCCCCACCCCCGGCAGGACCAGCCGCTCGGCCTCCGTGATGGCCTCCGGGTCGTCGGTGCGGTGCACCGCCGCGCCCACGGTCTCGAAGGCTTTCTCGATCGAGCGAAGGTTGCCAATGCCGTAGTCGATGATGGTCGTCATGGGGGCAGAAGGGGCAGAACGAACAGTCCGAGCGTGAAGGTGGGGGCGTCGTGTTTCGCTGCGCGCCGGGGCCGGGGCAACTCCTATTCGTCGTTGAGCTCCTCGGAGCGTTGGGTGGCGGTGCCGACAGCGTTGATGAGCATGGTGCGGAGCCCATGCTCTTCGAGCGACGACACCGCGGCGATGGCGGTTCCGCCGGGGGTGGTGACCTCATCGCGCAGGATGGCAGGGTGCTTGTCCGTGTCAATGGCCAACTTGGCGGCGCCATACACCGTCTGCCGGGCCAGCTTTGAGGCGTCTTCGCGGGACATGCCCTGCTTCACGCCCGCATCGGTCAGCGCCTCGATGAACATATATACGTAGGCGGGGCCGCTCCCCGACAGTCCCGTGACGGCGTCCATGTGGTCCTCGGGCACGACCACGGCGTCCCCCACGGCCTCGAAGATTGCCCGGGCCTTCTCCAGGTGGGCGTCGGTCGCGTACGTGCCGGGAGAGAGCGCCGTTGCGCCGGCGTCGACGAGGGCCGGGGTGTTTGGCATGGCGCGGATCACCGGTTGGTCCTGCCCGAACCCGAGCTGGAGCCGCTCGCTGGTAATGCCGGCCAGCACGCTAATGACGAGGACATCGCGGTCCACGTGGTCGCGGATGTTGGTAATGACCTCGGCCCGGCTCTGGGGCTTGATGGTCAGCAGAATGATGGAGGCGTCCTGGACGGCCTCTACGTTGTCGGTCGTGGTGCGCAGGCCAGGAAACTCCTCGGCCAACGCGTCGAGGGCCGAGCCGGTCCGGCGGGTCGCAATCACGCTCTCGGTCTCGATCAGGTTGCCGCTGATCATGCCGCCGATGAGGGAGTGGCCGATGTTGCCGGCGCCGATGACTGCGACCGTGTCGTCTGAAAGCATGGAGGGGTCGGGCGTATTTCGTAGGAGGGCTCGCGTCGAAATCACCGTCGTGCACGGTTGGGGGGAACGAGCAGGGGGGACGGGCGCCGGATCTGCCGCTCCCGATCCGCCATCGTCCTGATTAGGCAAGTGTCCCCTTCGTGGACGCCACCTCGGCGTGGTCGGTGCGGCGACGTACGGCCGTGCGCAGGGCACAGGCAGCCGCCTTGAAGAGGGCCTCAATCTTGTGGTGGGCGTTGTGGCCGCGAAGAACGGTCAGGTGCAGGTTGCAGCGGCCGTGGTCGGCCACGGAGCGCCACACGTGCTCGACCAGTTCCGTCGACAGGCCGCCGACCTGGTCTCGCTGGAAGGCGGCCTCCAGGTGGCAGTAGCTCCGTCCCGAAAGGTCGACCACGGCACGGGCTAGCGCATCATCCATCGGCACGTAGGCGTGTCCGTAGCGGGCGATGTGCGCCTTGTCCCCGAGGGCGTCGTCGAGGGCGCGGCCGAGGCCGATGGCCACATCCTCGACCGTGTGGTGGTCGTCCACCTCCAGGTCGCCGTCGCACTGCACTTCGAGGTCGAGCGCGCCGTGCTTGGCGAAGAGGGACAGCATGTGGTCGAAAAACCCGACGCCGGTGTCGATGTCGTAGGTCCCGTCGCCGTCGAGGGTGAGGGCGACGGACACGTCCGTCTCGGCAGTGGTACGCTCGACGGTCGCTGTGCGAGGGGAGAAGCGGGAGTCGGACATGAAGTGGCCGGGGACTGAGCAAAGAAACGAGTCGTCCCTGTTTTCACAGGGGGCTCACGCGTCGTGAACACGCAGAAGCATCCGCTGATTCATATACTTGGATCCGAAGGAAGTGCCCACCGGTTGGTATGTGTGCTCCAATCTCCCACGAAGAATCGCAGCGACCCGTGGCAACCTATAGCGAGGCCGATTTCGAGGACAGCCGATTTGACTATGGCGAGCGTGTTCGCATCCTGCTGCGCCACCCCAAGCTGGGCGGCGTGTACGGAGAGGCCGAGGGAACGTGTGCCGCCCGGGAAGACGAAGTTGAGTTTGAGGCGAAGGACGGCACGATGCGCACCAAGACGCTTGTCTGGCTCAAAGACATCGAGGGCTACGAGAAGCCCCACGAGGACCTTCCGGACACGACTCAGGCAGTTGAGGAGGCCTGGTTCGCGGAGGAAGCCCTCCGAAAGAAGGAGGGGGACCCGCTCGATGGGGTGAGCTTCAACTAGATCTTGGGGGAGACGGGCGGGTGCGGACCGCCGGGGTTTCCTGCTTCCCTCCGGACACCCACCGTGTCCCGAGATTCGAGCCCACTCTCCACGCTACACACGCCTACGACTGATTGCTGATGGAAGACTCTTCTGCATCCGAGCGGTTACTCGTCACCGCGGCCCTTCCGTACGCTAACGGCCCCATCCACATCGGCCACCTGGCAGGGGCGTATCTCCCGGCGGACCTCTTCGTGCGCTACCAGCGGCTGAAGGGAGAGGACGTGGCCTTCATCTGTGGCTCCGACGAAATGGGCGTCGCTATTCTCATGCGGGCCATTCGGGAGGACCGGACTCCGGAAGACATCATCGACACCTATCACCCCCAGATCCGCGACAACTTCGAGCGGTTCGGAATGAGCTTCGACCACTACGGGCGTACCTCCAGCGAGACGCACGTGGAGACGACCCAGGATTTCTTCCGGGTGCTCGACGAGAATGATGTTTTCGACCTCAAAACCAACGAGCAGCTCTATGACCCGGAGGCCGAGATGTTTTTGGCCGACCGGTTCGTGATCGGCACGTGTCCGGTCTGCGGCTTCGAAGAGGCCTACGGCGACCAGTGCGAACAGTGTGGCTCGTCCCTTAGCCCGACGGAGCTGGAGGACCCACAGAGCACGCTTACCGACGCGACGCCGGAATTCAAGGAGACGACCCATTGGTACCTGCCCCTCGGGGAGCTTCAGCCCCAACTGGAGGAATGGATTGGCTCGCACCCGGAGTGGAAAAACAACGTCGTCGGGCAGATTCAGAGCTGGTTCGACGAGGGGCTCAAGGGCCGTGCGATTACCCGTGATGTGCCCTGGGGGGTGCCGGTCCCCGACGACGTTGCCGAGCGGCACGGGCTGGAGGCGGAGGGGAAAGTCATCTACGTGTGGTTCGACGCCCCGATCGGCTACGTCTCGGCCACGAAGGAGTGGGCCGAGGAGCAGGGCGAGCCCGACATGTGGGCCGACTACTGGCAGGGAGAGGACACCCGCCTTGTGCATTTTATTGGCAAGGACAACATTGTCTTCCACTGTCTCATGTTTCCGTCCATGCTCATGGAGCATGGCGACTACGTCCTGCCGGACAACGTGCCCGCCAATGAGTTCTTGAATCTGGAAGGGGAGAAGCTGTCCACGAGCCGCGGCTGGGCGGTCTGGCTCCACGAGTACCTCGATGACTTTGCGGACGAGCGGCACGCGCCCGACCTGCTCCGCTACGCCCTCGCCACGACCCTGCCCGAGACAAAAGACGCGGACTTCAGCTGGGAGGGATTTCAGCAGCGCGTAAACGGGGAGCTCGCCAACGTCTTCGGCAACTTCGTGCACCGGACGCTCACCTTTGCGCAGCGCTACTTCGACGGAACGGTCCCGCCGCTGGAGGCTCCCTCCGAGACCGACCGGGCCATGCTCGACCGGATGGCCGAGGTGCCCGACACGGTAGGCGCGGCCTACGAGGAGCACCGCACGCGGGACGCGGTGTTCGAGACGATGGCGCTGGCGCGTCGCGGCAACAAGTACTTCAACGACACGGAGCCGTGGCACACCCACGAGAGTGACCCCCAGGCGTGCGCCAACACAATTCACGTCAGCCTGCAGGTGTGCGCCGCGCTGTCCATTCTGTTCGAGCCGGTTTTGCCCAGTGCCGCGGCGAAGCTGCGGGAGCGCATCGGGCTCGAGAATGTGCGAACCAGCACCCCCGACGACGATCCTGCCGACGCGGTGGGCTGGGGGGATGCCGGAACGCCCCTTCTGTCCGCCGGTCACGCAATTCCGAGCGGCGCCGACCCGGAGCCGCTCTTCGAAAAAATCGACGACGACACCATCGAGGCCCAGATCGAGAAGCTCCGCGAGCGGGCCGCTGAACGAGATTCAGACTCATCCACTACTGACATGGACTACGAAGACCTTAGCGATAACATTTCGTTCGACGACTTCACCAAGCTCGACCTGCGCGCCGGGACTGTAACGACCGCCGAGCCGGTGCCCGACGCCGACAAGCTGCTCCGACTGGAGATCGACCTCGGCTTCGAAGAGCGACAGATCCTCGCGGGGGTGGCCGAGCAAATGGCCCCCGACGAGGTTGTGGGGCTAGAGGTAGTGGTCGTCGCCAATATGGCCCCGAAGGAGATGTTCGGGTTCGAAAGCCAGGGCATGGTCCTGATGGCCGAAGAGCCGGACGGCACATTCGTCCCGGTGACCACCGCGGCCGAAGACGGATCGATTGTGCGGTAGCACGTGGGGAAGCCCCCAGCCCCTGGTTCTCAGACACACCGAGCGCAAACCGAGTACGACCCCGGCATGACCCTGGCCGTCCTGTCCGCGATGGAGGTTGAAATGGAGCAGTACATGGAGCGGTGTGCGCCCGAGCACTCCACGCAGCGGGCCGGTCGGACGGTGCACGAGGCCGAGTGGCAGGGCCATGACCTGATCCTCGTCCAGACCGGGGTGGGAAAGGTGAACGCGTCCTCCTGCACGCAGCTGCTGATCGACCGGTACGACGTCGACGCCGTTCTTTGCACGGGCTCTGCCGGGGCGTTGAATCCCGCGCTCGACATCGGGGACGTCGTGGTGGCGACGGACTGTGTACAGCACGACGTGGTGGTCGACTTCTTAGGACTGCCTCGCGGCCAGATTCCGTTTACCGATCTCCGGTTCTTCGAGACGAGCCCATCGCTTCGCCGGGGCGCCGCGGCGGTGACGCTGCCGGAGCACTCGATCGTGGAAGGGCGGGTGCTGACGGGCGATACGTTCGTCGAAGACGCGGCGCACCGCCATCAGCTGCGGGAGGAGTTGGACGGAGATTGCGTCGAGATGGAGGGCGCGGCCGTGGGGCAGGTGTGCGCGATGAACGACGTGCCGTACCTCGTGGTGCGGGCCATCTCCGACCATGCAGACGGCACGTCCGACGTTGATTTTGGGGCATTCATGCAGGAGGCCGCCCGGTCCTCTTCCGAGATCGTCCTGTCTCTCCTCAGTGCCCTGGAAGCGGGCGAAGCCCTGTCTGCACCCGGGCGTTGACGCCTTATTCAACCCCATTTGCGAACAGAGCCCCCTGCCTCGTGTAACAGGTCTGCATCAAACGCTTGTGTCTTTCAACGGGCTCTATGAGGTTCTACGCAGTCGGGCTTAATCACGAGTGCACCTCGCTGGAGCAGACCGAAACGTTCACGCTCAGTGCGGAAGAACAGGAAGCCTTGTACGCAAACCTTAGCCTGAGCGCCGACGCGGAGGTCGTGGTCCTGTCGACCTGCAACCGCACGGAGGCCTACCTCTACGGCACCGAAGCGGACCTGCGCCAGGTGAAGGCCCTGATCGGGCAGGGAGGCGGCACGCGGTGGCCCGAAGAAACGGCCTTTCACAAGCGAGATGAGGCCGCGGTGCGGCACCTGCTGCAGGTGACGAGTGGTCTTCGCTCCGTAGTGCTCGGCGAGCGTCAAATCTTTGCCCAGGTGAAGGCGGCCTACGAACGGGCGGTGGACGCCGGCGGCGTGCACTCTGTAATGCACCGGCTCCTCCACACCGCGTTTCGGGCCGCCAAGCGCGTTTCGTCGGAGACGGGACTGGCCCGTGGGGCCGCGTCGGTCTCGACCGCGGCCGTGGAAATGGCCCGCCAAGACCTTGCGGAGGCCGGCGATGGGGAGCTTCGCGACACGGACATCGTGCTCGTGGGCGCGGGCAAGATGGGACGTCTCGCCCTGGAGGCCCTCGCAGACGAGCCCCTTGGGTCGCTGACCGTGGTGAACCGGTCGCCCGACCGGGCCCGTGAGGTGGCGTCGTCGTTTGGGGGCGATACTGAACCGTGGGCCGACCGCCACCAGGCCGTGGCCACCGCCGATCTTGCGCTGGTCGCCACGGGCGCGTCCGATCCTGTCCTTCACGCTCCCGCGCTGTCGGCTCCCGACGCGGCGACCCTGGTCGTGGACGTGGCCATGCCCCGCAACGTGGACCCCGCCGTGGGCGAGCGCCCTGGATACCGGCTCCACGATCTGGACGACCTGGAGGCCTGGACCGCGGAGGTCCGCGAGCGCCGGGCCGACGCCGTGCCTCAGGCAGAGTCCATCTGTGAGGATCTCCTCGAAGACTTCGTGACCTGGGTGTTCCACCAGCAGGCCCTTCAGCCCGCCATTCAGGCCATCCGCAGCACGTTCGACACGATCCGGGAGCAGGAGGTCGACCGCCACGCCCACCGCACGGGGATGGACCGCGAAGAGGTTGACCGCCTCACGGAGTCGATCATGCAGAAGCTGCTGGCGGTTCCCATCGTGCGGCTCAAAAACGTCGACCCGGAGAGCATCGACTTCGTCCAGGGCATCGAGCTGCTCCACGCGCTGTTCGCGCCGTCCGACGAGAGCGACGCGGGACGGGCCCTGGCGGAAGCGTCCGACGCCGAGACGCCCGACCTGGGCGAGGCCCCGTCCCGCTGTCCCTACATGACCCACGATCCGGGAGGCGACGGGAAAGAAACAGAGGAAGTGCAGAAGGCCCTTCGCCTGTCGGCCGCGCACCAGGCCGCCTCGCATCCCGAGGAGGTCCACGACCGGTAAGACGGGCCCGCCGACCGGCGTCTCGATCGTGTACTGTGCGACTGGAGGGGGCTGTGTCGTGGCCGCGGGGAGCATCGCTTGCATTCTCTTCTGAGCTTCCCCTGGACTGTGCATGTCGATTCCCGATCCGCTCGTTCTCGGCACTCGAGGCAGTGAGCTGGCCCTCCGGCAGGCCAATGTCGTGCGGTCGAAGCTCGAAGCCGCCGGGCACCGCGTTGAGCTGCAGACCATCACGACGCGTGGCGACGAGGCGACAGACACGCCCATCTCGGAGATTGGGGACGAGGCGGTCTTCACCAAAGAGCTGGACCGCGCCCTTCTCGACGGGAGCGTAGATCTGGCCGTCCATTCCCTCAAGGATATTCCGTCGACGGTTCCGTCGGGGCTCGCATTGGCCGCGATCGGGGAGCGCGAAGATCCGCGTGATGCGTTCGTCGCTCACCCGTCCTTCGACGGTCACCTCCATGACCTGCCGGAGGGGGCCACGGTGGCGACCGCCTCGCTCCGCCGCACGGCCCAGCTGCTCACCTGGCGGTCCGACCTTGAGGTCGTGCCGGTTCGGGGCAACGTGGACACCCGCATCGAGAAACTGAGCGAGAGCGGCTGGACGGGGATGGTCCTGGCCGTGGCGGGCCTCGCGCGGCTCGGGCTGTCCCTCCACATTCGCGACCGGATCGATCCGTCGCTCATCGTGCCGGCGGTGGGACAGGGGGCGCTCGGCATTGCGTGTCAGGAGGAACAGGATGCGCTCCGCGACCTGCTGCGAGAGACCCTCCATCACGCCCCCAGTGGGTTTGCCGCGGACGCGGAGCGGGCGTTCCTGAAAAAAGTGGGTGGGGGATGTCAGGTGCCGCTCGGGGCGTGGGCCCGCATGGAGGACGGCACGCTGGTGTTGGACGCCTGCATCGCTGCCCTCGATGGCAGTGAGCACTACCGCGACCAGCGGCACTGCGCGCCGGAGGACGGGGCGACCGTCGGGCGTGAGCTGGCCGCCGACCTGTTGGCGATGGGGGGCGATCAAATCCTCGACGATGTGCTGGGGGAGGGCCGGGAGGGAACGTCGAACTCCCCATTTCGGCCCTGATTGGGGCTCTGTCTCTCGCGGCCCTGTGGAAACCGGACATCAATCATGAGCGCCGCCCCCGACGTCATTCTTCTCCGGTCGGCGGACGAAGAGGATCCGGACCGGTACCGTACCGCCTGCCGACAGGCGGGACTACGGGCAGTCTGCGAGCCTGTGCTCGCCTTCGAGTTTCCCCGACAGGGGCAACTCCGAGACCGGCTTGCCTCGTCCGATCCGTACGCAGGGCTCATCGCCACCAGTCCGCGTGCCACGGCCGCCCTCGACCGGGTGTTCTCGACCCACGATGCGCTCGTGGACGAATGGACGGACCGTCTGGCGTACGCGGTGGGGCCGAAAACGGCGGCGCGCCTTCGGGCCCTGGGGCTTCGTGTCCGTGGTGCTGACACGGGAACCGCGGACGCCCTGGCGGCCCAGATCATCGAGGCTGACCCGGACGGGCCCCTGCTCTTCCTGTCCGGCAACCGACGGCGCGAGGCGCTGCCGGAGGCCCTGCGGGCGGCGGCGGTTCCCTTCGACGAGTTGGTAGTGTACGAGACACATCCCCGCACTGACCTCAACGTACCCGGGCCGGAACAGACGCCTTGGCTCGTCTTCTTCAGCCCGTCCGGTCTGGAAGCAGTGACCCACGCAGAGGGAGTAGACGTGCAGGACCACCGACTCGCGGCCATCGGGCCGACCACGGCGGGGGCCCTAAAGGCCGAGGGACATGTCGTGGAGGCAGTGGCGGACGAGCCGTCCCCAGACGGGCTCGTGGCGGCCCTCCAGGAGGCGGGCGCGAGGGTTTCCTGAGTCACGAGTCCGTTTCGCGGAGCACCCCGTCGATGGCGGCTCGGAAGCGGGCCGTGGCCTGCTCGGGGTTGCGGGCCGTGGCGACGGCGGACAGCACGGCGATGCCGTGGGCGCCCGCCTCCAGCACGCTCCGCACCCGATCGTGGGTGATGCCTCCGATTGCGATGACTGGAATGGGAACGGCCTCACACGCGTCGGCCAGGCCGTCGGGGCCCTTTACCGACTTGGGGTTGCGCTTCGAGGTCGTGGGAAAGACGGGCCCGAAGCCGATGTAGTCGGCCCCCCGCTCGTAGGCCTCTGCCGCCTGGTGGGGCTTGCTGGCCGTACCGCCGATGACGGGGGATGTGCCCAGCACCGAGCGGGCCGCGTCGATCGGGAAGTCTTCCTGCCCGAGGTGCACGCCGTCGGCGTCGGTGGCCTGCGCGATGTCGAGGTGATCGTCGATCAAGAGCGGCGTGGAGGCGTCGGCACACACCGCGGCGACCCGGCGCGCCTCCAGCAGTTTGTTCTGGACGCCGCCGTGCTTCTGCCGAAACTGGATGGTGTCGGCCCCGCCCCGAATGGCGAGCCGGGCCAGCTCGGCGTGGGAGCGATCCTGCTGGAGGTGAAAGTCGGTAAGTACATGCAGGCGACCGATGGGCGGGTCGGTCGGAGTGTGTTCTCCGTTGGGGGAGGGATCCTCCATGACTGAGGGCGGCGCATCTCAAAAGTACGTGCGGCGCCTTCACTTTTCAGCTCCGACGCGGTTCCGTGGGGTCCAAACGTGGGGCGGCTGAATTCCCGAACCACGTGTTATTCCGAGCGGCCTCCGTATCGATAGCGGGCATACTCGAGGATCCCGTGTACGAGAAGCAGAACGGCGGTGGAAATGACAGCGACGACGGCCACCGGTCCGTCTCCGGAGTAGGCGTCCGGGTGGGTCCAGTGGAGCCATTTGGTGTACCCTGCGAGGCCTGCAAGTGCCACTAGGGGGGCTTCGATGAACCCCCATGCAAACCCGAGGCTTCCCTTTACGCCGTTCCACACGTTCGCGCCAAAGCACCCGTATGTGAGAAGGCCCGGATAGACAAGAAGAATCATCTGTGAGGCCCACTTGAACACTGTTGAGATTCGAGACCCCGGTGCTCCATAGTGTTCGAGGAGTCCGAAAATGAAGTCGGCACACTGTAAGAGGATGACCGCGTGGGCGGTGGCGTACGTTGCGACGGCGAAGGCCTCGGCGGGAAAGTTCGTGTTTCGCCGGAACAGGACCCAGTAAAGGAGCCCGACGAGCCCCGCGATCAGCACGAGCACCAACGCAGGGTACGCGCCGAACTGTTCGAGATCCTGAACGGCCGCGCGCCACGCGGTCCCTTCGAGTGGTGTTGTTTCACTTGAATCCTGCATTGCGTCTTCAAAGCCATTCGCAGCCGGCACAGCGAGCCGTCCGATGTTCGAGCCCGAGGCCCCAATCCCCTGTAGCGTCGTAGAGATGACCGTGACGACGAGTGCGCCGACCAGGAGATATCGCCCTGGACTCGTGAATGGACGTCGTGACCCTGCCAAGTATCCCCGTACAGCTGTACCAGGACGGAGGGTGAGGTCCCTGAAGGTGCGCCAGAGCCCACGGTCCGTGTCGACGAGTTCCCGGACGAACCCCCCGAGGATATGGAGGATGGAGAGTTCCGATTCTGCCCGCTGTCCACAGCCCGGGCAGTACTTGCCAATGAAGGTCCGTCCGCAGTTGGCACACGTCTGGGGGACCGCGGGCGGCTGTGCCGTCTCCGAGACCTCCGAGTCGGCCGTGCCCGTGGCGGGATCGTCATCGGGAGGGGAGGACATAGAAACTGATTCACCTTGACAGGTCTAGACTGAGCTACACCGAAGCTTAACATCAGATATGCCCGAAGAGGTTTCGTCCCAGGGGCCGACCATCAAAACCGCTGCGGAGTTCTTTCCCCCCACGCAATGGGGGCGAAGAGGAGTCGGACCGCCGTCAGTTTCTCACCGATGACATCCTCCCGGACAACACTGCTCGGTGTCCCGTAGGACCCCGCGATCAAGTTTCTCAAGACAGCCTTTGCCTGTGCCTCACGCTTCTCCCCTAGACCCTGTCATCTCGGACGCGAAAGCGCTCTTTCAGGCGGCCGTCCGCCGCGTGCAGGCCCCCCGCCTGCTTGAGTCGACCAACCCGGCCGCGTGGGCGCCCCGACCGCTGGACGACTACGATGGGATTCGCATCGTCGGACTCGGAAAGGCCGCGATGGCGATGATGGGGCAGGTCGAGCAGGTGCTCGGCGACGCCATGACGGACGGATATGCCATCGTGCCGGAGGGGTACCCCGAGCATCTTCCGGCGTCGTGCCCGGCCCCGATGGCCGGGACCGTGCTGGAAGGCGGCCACCCGCTCCCTACGCAGGCGGGGGTGCGAGGGGCCCGACGAATCGTGGAGCAGGCCGAGGCCGCGGGGGCCGACGAGTTGCTTCTCGTGCTGGTGTCGGGGGGCGGCACGGCCCTCGGCACGCTGCCGGCGGAGGACATGGCCCTCGCGGATCTGAAGCGCACCTACCACCTTCTGTTGCAGAGCGGGGTGAACGTCCACCAGATGAACGCAGTGCGCAAGCACCTGACGCAGGTTGGGGGAGGCCAGCTGGCGCGGGCGGCGGCCCCGGCGGACGTCGGCAGCCTCATTGTCTCCGACGTCGTCGGGAACGATGCGTCTGTTATTGCAAGTGGGCCCACCGTGCCCGACCCCACCACGTACGAGGACGCCATGCGCGTGCTTTACACGCGGGACCTGTGGACCGAGGTGTCCGGCCCGGTGCGCACGCATTTCAGCACGGGTGCACGGGGGCGTCGCCCGGAGACCCCCGGCCTGGGGGCGGACTGCTTCGAGCGTACGACGAACACGCTGGTGGGAACCAACCGGACGGCCCTCGCAGCGGCCCGGGAGGCAGCGGAGGCTCGCGGGTATGCGGTGCGACAGGTTACGGAGGAGGTGGACGGGGAGGCGCGGTCGCTGGGCAAGGCGCACGTCCAGGCCATGCTCCAGGCGGACCCCGACACCCCAACCTGCTGGCTGTGGGGCGGGGAGCCGACGGTCACGGTCACGGGCGACGGGACCGGTGGGCGCAACCAAGAAGTGGCGCTGGGGGGCGCCCTCGCCCTCGAAGACGCGCCTCAGCCGACGGTGCTTCTGAGCGGCGGAACCGATGGCATCGACGGCCCGACGGATGCAGCGGGGGCCTGGGCAACCCCCAGAACAACCGACAAGGCCCGTGCTGTGGACTGCGACCCCAAGGACCACCTCCGGCAAAACAACGCGTATCCGTTCTTTGACGCTATCGATCAACTCTTGCGCCCGGGACCGACCCACACAAATGTGATGGACGTGCACGTGGGCCTCAGTGTCCCTGTCGGGACCTAGTCCTGGAAAGAGTGTCCGACGAGTACGGTCCTCTTTTCACGAGGCTGTCATTTCACCTGCCGTGACGAATCGGTATAATGCGTTCACGGTCAGTTCCCCTTCGCTCTGCCTTCGCATTGGACCCTCTCACGTACTGATGTCTCTTCGATCTTCTCTTCGGCGCCTCGTGGTTCTCGGGGCCATTCTCATCGGCCTCTGTCTCGTGGCGGCGCCGGTGTCCGGTCAGGACCTCCCGCTCGCCATGGATACCCCCCTCCCAGGGACCGACAGCTATAACGATGCCATTCCCACCCCCACGGAGGTCATCGGCCACGAAATTGGGACGCGCCACACCCGTCCGGCCCAGGTCGTGCGCTACTTTGAGGCGGTGGCGGAGGCGAGCGACCGGGTGCAGCTTCGGGAGCACGGCCGCACCTACGAGGGGCGGCGGCTCATCCACGCCGTCGTGACGAGCACGGACCATCAGGAAAACCTGGACCAGATCCAACGCGCCAACCGGCGTGCCACCACCGCGCCGAACCAGGTGTCGGACGAGGACCTGCAGGACCGTCCGGCCGTCGTTCTCATGGGGTATAGCATCCACGGCGACGAGGCAAGCGGCACGGAGGCCGCGATTCTGCTCCTGTACCACATGGCGGCCGGCCGTGGGCCCGATGTGGAAGCGGCCCTCGAAAACGCGGTCACCCTCATCGATCCGATGTTCAATCCCGACGGGCGCGACCGCTTCGTGGATTGGGTCAACGGCAACCGCGGGGGCACGCCAACGGCCGACCCGCAGGATCGCGAGCACAACCAGTCCTGGCCGGGGGGGCGCACCAACCACTACTGGTTCGACCTGAATCGAGACTGGCTGCCCGCACAGCACCCGTCCTCGCAGGGACGGCTCGACTACTTCCACGACTGGAAGCCGCAGGTGCTCACGGACTACCACGAGATGGGATCGGAGGCGACCTACTTCTTCCAGCCGGGCGTGCAGAGCCGCACGAACCCCAACACCCCGGAGGTGAATCAGGAGCTGACCGGGCGCATCGCGGAACGCCACGGCGAGTACCTCGATCAGATCGGGTCTCTCTACTACACCCGAGAGACGTTCGACGACTTCTACTACGGAAAGGGGTCGACGTACCCCGACATCAACGGCTCGATTGGGATTCTCTTCGAGCAGGCGTCCTCGCGGGCCCTGGTACAGGAGACGAGCAAGGGCGAGCTGACCTACCCCTTTACGGTGCGAAACCAGTTCATGACTTCGCTCTCGACGATGAAGGCCGTCGTGGAAATGCGGACCGACCTGCTGGAGTATCAGCGCGACTTTTTTGCCAACCGGGACGAGGCGCTCCAGGACACCGACACCGAGGCCTTCCTCGTCGACCGGTCGTCACAGCCCACCCGGGCCCGGGCCCTGGCGCAGGTGCTCGACCGCCACGAGGTCCAGATGTTTGATCTCGACGAGTCGGTCCAGGCCGACGGAAACACCTTTCGGCCCGGCGACGCCTACATGGTTCCGCTCGACCAGCCGCAGGGCCGCTTCGTGAAGGCGGCCATGGAGCGTACCTCTTCGTACCCCGACTCAATCTTCTACGACGTGTCGACCTGGAGCCTGCCGCTGGCCTTCGGCGTGGAGCACGCGTCTGTCTCCGACGCGCCGGCGCAGGGGCAGCGAATTCAGGACCCGAGCTACGAGAGCGGCGAGGTCGTCGGAGGCCGCTCCGAGTACACCTACGTGTTGCCTTGGGGGAGGTACTATGCCCCGCGGGCTGTGCAGCGCCTCCACAACAACGACATCCGCCCCCGCGTGATGACCGACCCGTTCACGGCGCGCGTCAACGGATCGTCTCAGTCTTTTGACCGGGGCGCCATTGTCGTGCAGGTGGAACAGCGTGGCGTGGCCGCGGACAGCATCCATCAGGTCGTTCAGCGCATTGCCGAGAACGACTACGTCAACGTCTACGCCGTGGATCAGGGGATGACCCCGCAGGGGCCGGATCTTGGGAGTCGCAACTCCCCGATTCTGAGTCCGCCCAAGGTCGCGATTGTCACGGGAACGGGCGGCGGCTCGCGGTACAGCGGCACGAGCCCCTACAACGCAGGGGAGGCCTGGCACCTCCTGAGCGAGCGCATGAACGTGCCGGTGTCCCTGGTCGACCTGTCCGACGTGCAGTACGCGGACCTCGACCGCTACAACACCATGGTGCTGGCCGGTGGCAGCTTCGACGACCTGCCCACCGACGACATCGAGACCTGGGTCCAGAACGGCGGTACGCTCATTGGCGTGGAGGACGCTGTGGAGTGGCCCATCGAACAGGGCATGGTGGACCTGGAGGAGCGCGAGCTGGACGTGGATTCGCTGGTTCAGAATCAGTCGTACGCGGACCTGGACAATGCCTATGGGGCGCAGGGCATTGGCGGCTCCATCTTCGAAACGAACCTCGACCCCACTCACCCGGTCGCTTACGGCTACGACGAGAGCGTGCCTGTCTTCCGCGTGGGAACGGGCTTTTACGACCCAAGCGATGAGCCGGGGGCGAGCGTGGGCACCTACGACGCCACGCCGCGCCTGAGCGGCTACCTCTCCGACGAGCAAGAGGCCCAGGCCCGTGGCGCCGCGTCCATCGAGGCCCATGAGGTGGGCGGTGGTCAGGTCATTCTCTTTATGGATAATCCCAACTTCCGGGCCTTCTGGTACGGCACCAACGGCCTCTTCCTGAACGCCGTCCACTTCGGCCAGATCTTGTAGCGCCCAGAGAGCGTGTTCACGTACTCAGGTTCACCGACACACTGACGCCATGCCCAACCGCCTCGCCGACGAGCAGAGCCCATATCTGCGCCAGCACAAGGACAACCCTGTTAACTGGCGCCCGTGGGGCGAAGCGGCGTTTGCGAAGGCGCGCGAAGAGGACAAGCCGATCTTCCTGTCCATCGGGTACTCGACGTGCCACTGGTGTCACGTCATGGAGCGGGAGTCCTTTGAGGACGACGACGTGGCGACGCTCCTCAACGACGGCTTCGTGCCGATCAAGGTGGACCGCGAGGAGCGCCCCGACGTCGACAGCATCTATATGGACGTCTGCCAGATGATGCGGGGGCAGGGCGGATGGCCGTTGACCGTGCTCCTGACCCCCGACCGGAAGCCCTTCTTCGCGGCGACGTACCTGCCAAAGGAAGGGCGTTTTCAGCGGACGGGCCTCATGGACCTCCTGCCCCGGGTCAGGCAGCTCTGGAACAGCGACGACCGGGCGAAGCTTCTCGACGACGCGGAGCAGGTCACCGACCGGCTCCAAAGCGTTGGAGACGATCAGACGGACGGGGATGCGCCCGGGCCGACGCTCCTCGACGAGGCGGCGCGACAGCTCTCTCAGCAGTTCGACCGGACGCACGGCGGATTCGGGTCGGCCCCGAAGTTCCCGGCGCCGCACAACTTGCTTTTCCTGCTTCGTCACTGGCACCGAACGGGGGAGCAGGAGGCCCTCGATCTGGTCACCACGACGCTCGACCGGATGCGGTGGGGTGGCCTTTTTGACCAGGTGGGGTACGGCTTCCACCGGTACTCCACCGATCAGCAGTGGAAGCTGCCCCACTTCGAGAAGATGCTGTACGACCAGGCCATGCACGTCCTGGCCTACACGGAGGCCTACCAGGCAACCGGCACCGACCGGTACGAACGCACGGCCCGCGAGGTGCTCACGTACGTTCTCCGCGACCTTCAGGCCCCGGATGGCGGGTTCTTCTCCGCCGAGGACGCCGACAGCCTGAATGCGGAGGGCGACATGGAAGAGGGGGCGTTTTACGTCTGGTCGATCGAAGACATTCGAGAGCGCCTGGAGCCGGCCCTGGCGGACCTCGTGATCGACGTCTACAACATGTCTCCGGAGGGCAACTACCAGGAGGAGGGGACGGGCGAGCGGACCGGGAAAAACGTGCTGCACCGCGAGCAGTCCCTCGCCGCGGCGGCTGAGCAGCGAGGGACGGACGTGGAGACGCTCCGGGATCGCCTCGACACGGCCCGCCGTGCCCTGCTTGACGCCCGATCCGAGCGTCCGCGCCCCGGCCTCGATGACAAGGTGCTGACGGACTGGAATGGTCTCATGACGGCGGCGCTCGCGAAGGCCGCCCGCGTCTTTGACGAGCCCACCTTTGAGGAGGCCGCCGTTCAGACGGGTCGGTTTGTGCTCGACACGATGCACGACGCGGACGGTTGCCTGCTCCACCGGTACCGGGAGGGCGAGGCTGGCATCCAGGCCACCCTCGACGACTACGCGTTTCTGATCTGGGGACTCCTGGAGCTGTACGAGACGACGCTCGACACCGACTGGCTCCGGGCGGCGGTCGAGCACATGGAGGCGGCCCTGGATCGCTTCTGGGACGCCGAGGGCGGCGGCTTTTACATGACTCCCGAGGATGGAGAGGCCCTCATCGTGCGCCCGAAGGAGGCGAACGACGGTGCCCTGCCGTCCGGCAACTCGGTGCAGCTGATGAACCTGTTGCGGCTGGCTCGCTTCACCGACCGCACCGAGTTTGAGGAGCGGGCGGCGGCGTTGAGCCGGTGGGCCGGGGCTACCGCCCGGCGCCGGCCGACCGGGTTCACGGCGATGCTCTCGGGGTTGCATTGGGCGCTGGGCACCCCGCGGGAGGTCGTGGTGGTGGGCGAGCCCGATTCGGACGACACCAATGCCCTGATTCGTGTGCTTCGGGACACCTACACCCCAACCACGGTCACGCTGCGTCGCCCCCCCGGCGACGCGGACATCACGTCCCTCGCCCCGTTTACGGAGTCGCAGACGCCCGTCGATGGACAGGCCGCCGCGTACGTCTGTGAGGCATTCCGGTGCCAGGCGCCCGTCACCGCCCCGGAGGCACTTCGAGATCAGCTCCGAACCGACGGAGAGGGCTGATGCGCCCGTTTCTCCGTCCTCTCATTTCTGCTTTCTCAACAACTCTGTTGCTTCGCTATGCGTGATGTTTACATCGCCGCGGCTGCCCGGACTCCGATGGGCCGCCTCGGCGGCGCCCTTAAAAGCCACTCTCCCGTCGACCTTGCCGCGCCGGTCATGCGGGCGGTGCTCGACCGTGCCGAGGTCGATGGAGGGGGGCTCGACCTCTACATTTTTGGGAACGTGCTCCGGGCGGGGCAGGGCCAGCTGGTGCCGCGTCAGGCGGCCCTTCAGGCGGGGATTCCCGAGAGTGTCGACGGGTATGCCGTGGACATGGTGTGCGCTTCTAGCATGATGTCGATCATGAACGGGGCGACGATGATCAAGGCCGGAGAGGCCGACCTCATCCTTGCGGGCGGCACCGAGGCGATGTCCGACGCGGGCTTCTATCTAGATTCCGATGCGCGGTGGGGCTACACGTTCTCGCCGGGGGGAGAGCAGCTGCAGGATGTCATGCATCGCGATGGCCTCAGTGATCCGGAGACCGGCAACGCTATGGGCGAGCAAACCGAACGGCTCTGTGCGGAGCACGACATCGAGCGGGCGGCGCTTGACGAGATTGCGGCCGCTTCCCAACAGCGTGCCGCCGAGGCGACGGATGCCGGTCGCTTCGATGACGAAATTACCCCGGTGGAGTACGACACGCGGTCGGGGCCCGAGACGCTGGAGACGGACGAGGGCATCCGTCCGGGCACGACGGCGGAGGGGCTTGCAAACCTGGGACCGGCCTTCGCGGAGGACGGCGTGTTGACGGCGGGCAACAGCAGTCAAATCTCCGACGGGGCCGCGGCGGTGCTTCTCGCCAGCGCCGATGCGGTGGACGCACACGGCCTCACGCCGCTTGCGAAGGTGCATCGCGGCGGCTGGTCGGCACGCGAGTCGTGGCGCTTTCCGGAGGCGCCCATTCCGGCGGTTCACAATGTGCTCGACGCGACCGACACGACGCTGGACGACTACGACCTCTTCGAAAACAACGAGGCCTTTGCGATCAACAACATCCTCTTTCACCGCGAGCTCGACGTGCCCTACGACCGGTTGAACGTGCACGGCGGCGCAATCGCGCTCGGCCATCCCATCGGGGCGTCGGGGACACGAATTACGGTGACGCTCCTTCATGCCCTGCGGCAACGCGACGAGACGATGGGCATGGCTTCCATCTGCCACGGCACGGGCGGCGGTGTGGCGCTGGCCATCGAGCGTACCCCCTGACGGGCGAGGCCCCACGGACAACTATGCCCTGGACACTGCGCGACACTGCGCCGTTCCCTGAACGGCTCGGCCCTCGAACGAGGCCCCTCCTCCGTTGAGCCGGCCTTCGACACGGTGGGCCGTTTGTGTCCCCTCGAACGCAAAGTCGTCGTCGAGGGTTGCGCGAGAACCCGAAAGCACAAGGGCAGCGGCCTGGTCAGAAGGGAGATGCATTCGGAGGGGGCCGCCGATGGACTGAAGGGTGGTGGCCTGGGTGGGGGCTCCCCGATAGGTGAGCGCCCCGCCCTGGACCTGGGCCTCGCAGGGCCCGGTCAGGCCTCGCAGGGTCAGCGCCGCGCCGTGGACCGACAGGTCGGCGGATCCGCTCAGGTCCTCAACGGTCGTGGGGGAGGACCGCGCCTGCAGGGTGACGGACATGTCCTGGAGGCGTTCGAGGCGGACGGTGCCGGCTGCCCACTGAGCGTTCAGGGCGGCATCGGTGCCGTCCTGAACCGTGAGGTCGCCGCCGCTTCCCTGAATCTGGAGCGGCCCCGCCAGCCCGCTGGCGTGCACCGAACCGCCCGGTACGGTCAGGGCAACGCTGCCGGCCAAGTCGGAGACCTCGACCGCTCCCCCCGAAGCCTGGGCGGTCACGTTGAGACTGGGCGGAAGGAAGACGTTGAGGCGGACGGCCGTCGGGTGATGGTGATGCCGGCGCCAGTCCGAAATTCCGCCAGAAACGCGATGCCCAGAAACGTACAACCGGTCGCCCGACTGTTGGGCGGAGATTTCCTTCTGGTCAAACAACCTACGGGCGGTGTCTGGGGCGGCCTTTGGCACTGTGCCGTGGACCTGGACACGGTTGGCCTCGTCGTGGGGCTGGAGATGGAGGTGCGCGTCGGGCACGTCGAGAACGAGCGTGTCGAACGCATAGGCTTCGAACGCCGCGTCCATGACGGTCGCCGTTGAGGAAGGAGAAGGCATAACACCGATTGGGCGAAAAGTCCGCGAGCATCTATGCCGCCTGGATCTACCGACCACCCCACCAACTGTTCATATTGACATGGAGCCCCTCCCTGCGTCCTTTTTCAACCGGCCGACGGTCTCCGTCGCTCGGGACCTACTCGGCGCTCGTCTCGTCCACGAGGCCCCGACGGGCACTCGCATCGTGGGACGGATCGTGGAGACGGAAGCCTACACGGAGGACGATCCCGCCTGCCACGCCTCCCACCTCTCGCGTGACCCAGAGACCGGTGAGGTGGTGGGACAGGGACGGGGCCAAGACTTGTTTGCCGCACCGGGCACCGCGTACGTGTATCTCATATACGGCATCCATTGGCTCCTCAACGTGGTGACGGAGCCGGAGGGCACGGCGGGAGCCGTGCTGATTCGAGGGGTGGAGCCCGAAGCGGGCATCGACGACATGCGAAAAGAGCGGGGCGTGGACCGCAAGGTGAATCTAACGAATGGGCCGGGGAAGCTGGCGGAAGCGTTTGGCATCGACGGCGACGCTCACAAGACGCGCCTGACGGCCCGCCCGCTGTTTTTTACCGACGGGGCCTCAGTCGAGGACGAGCGGGTCGCACAGTCGTCACGCATCGGCATCTCCAAGGGGGTGGAGCGCCCCTGGCGCTGGTACGTGGCCGAGAACCGGTTCGTCTCACCGGCCAGCCCGAGCAGCTAACCGCAATTGCGCCGTCTGAAAGGACGACCTCGCTTGGGAATCCTCGACGACTTCAGCCGTACATACGAGCACTCGGACACGTACACTCGTAAAGCCTCCAAGACCTGGCCACTGCAAGGAACCGTAATGCCGTGTGTGCCTGCTCTGCACGCGCGTCAGAAAGCGGAGAGCTTGAGCAAAACCCCAACCATTACTTGAGGTGGTCGGGCATACTTCGCTGACTCCGAAATCTGTACGACTTATCCAATCAGCCAAAATCGAATGTCCCACGACGCGATGAATCCCCACCTCCAGTCGTCTGCCGACCCGTCCCGCTCTTCCGAAGAGATCCGGGAGGACTTTCTGCAGTTTTTTCGGGCGAAGGGTCACGAGGTTGTCCCCAGCGCGTCCCTCGTGCCGGACGGGGACGGCACCCTGCTCTTCACGAACGCCGGCATGAACCAGTTCAAGGATGTATTCCTGGGATCTGGGCAGCGGCCGTACTCACGGGCCGTCGACACGCAGAAGTGCCTGCGGGTCTCCGGCAAGCACAACGACCTGGAGGAAGTGGGACACGATACGTACCACCACACCTTCTTCGAGATGCTGGGCAACTGGAGCTTCGGCGACTACTTCAAGGCCGAGGCCATCCGGTGGGCGTGGGAGCTACTCGTGGAGCGGTGGGGCCTGTCGCCGGAGCGACTGTACGCCACGGTGCACGAGGGCGACGACGACTTCGGCCTCTCGGCCGATGCGGAGGCGTACGACCTGTGGTGTTCGGAGACGCCGCTCCCCGAGGAGCGAGTCCTCTACGAACCGTCGAAGGAAAACTTCTGGATGATGGGCGACACCGGCCCCTGCGGCCCGTGCTCGGAGCTTCACGTGGACCTGCGCCCTCCGGAGGCCCGACAGGAGACGCCAGGGCGTGAGTTGGTGAACGCCGACCACCCGCAGGTGATGGAGCTATGGAATCTCGTCTTTATTCAGTACAACGCACAGCCCGACGGCAGCCTGGAGCCGCTTGACGACCAGCACGTGGACACGGGGATGGGCTTCGAGCGCATGGTGGCCGTGCTGCAGGGCGAGGAATCGACGTACGACACGGACCTCTTCGCGCCGCTCCTGCAGGCCATGGCCGATCTTTCTCCGCGTGAGGAGATCCGAGGCTACGACGACCTGCACATCGAAGACGACGACGAGCGCGAACGCGTGCGAATTGCCCTTCGCGTGGTGGCCGATCACATCCGTGCCATCGCCTTTGCCATCTCCGACGGCGTGATGCCGAGCAACGAGGGGCGAGGATACGTCATCCGCCGCATCCTGCGCCGGGCCGTCCGCTACGGCTACCAGACCCTCGAGCTGGACGAGCCGTTTCTACACCGCCTCGTCGACCCGCTGATTGAAAAGATGGGCGGCCAGTTCGATGGGCTCGTCGAGCAGCAGGAGTTCATCGAGCAGGCGATCCGGTCCGAGGAGGAGAGCTTCCTGGAGACCCTGGGCACGGGCATTGAGTTCTTCGAGCGCGTGGTGCCCCACGTCACTAGCTTTCAGAACACGGACGGGGAGGGCACCGATCATCTTCTCGGCGAGCTTCGAGAGGACCCCCGTGCGATGGATCTGCTGGAGAAAGCGTACGTCGATACCGACGACGAGAACGACATCCTGCGCGGCTTTGCCCGTACGGCCCGTAGCGGGACACTCCCGGGACAGATCGCGTTTCTCCTCCATGACACGTACGGGTTCCCGGTCGATCTCACGCGGCTGATGGCCCGCGAGCGAGGCCTGGATGTGGACATGGAGGGGTACGAAACGCTCATGGACCGGCAGCAGGAGCGTGCGCGCGCCGCCTCCGACTTTGCGGTGGACCAGAGCAATGTGCATGCTTGGCAGCCGGTGTCGGAGGGAAAGGCGTCCGTTTTCGTCGGGTACGATCAGGAGGCCGTCCCTGATGCCGAGGTTCGTGCGGTGCGGGTGGTGGAAAGCGATGACGCCCAACAGTACGAGGTTGAGCTAAGCCGCACCCCCTTTTACGCCGAGGCGGGGGGGCAGGTGGGGGATACCGGCACGCTCCGATTTGGGGACGAGCAGGTGCGAGTGCTCGACACCCAGCGTGCGAGCGAGCGCATCGCGCACACGGTGGATGCCCTGCCAGAGCATTTGGACGGCCCGGTGGAGGCGGTGGTGGACGCGGAGCGACGCAATCACATCCGGGCCCACCACACGGCCACTCACCTGATGCACGCCGTCTTGCGTGAGACGCTGGGGGACCACGTGCAGCAGAAGGGATCGCTCGTGGCGCCGGACCGGCTCCGGTTCGACTTTAGCCACTTCGATGCGGTCGAGGAGGATACCCTGCGTCACATCGAGCGTCGGGTGAACACCGCGATTCAGCAAAACATTTCGAAGCAGGAGGCGCGTGACATGCCCATCGACGAGGCGCTGGACCGCGGCGCGACGGCCCTGTTCGACGAGCAGTACGGGGATCGGGTGCGCGTCATTACCTTCGATCCGGACTTCTCCATGGAGCTGTGTGGGGGGACCCACGTCGATGCCACTGGGGAGATCGGGCTCTTCCGGTTCGTGTCCGAGGGCTCGGTGGCCTCGGGCGTGCGCCGTGTGGAGGCCGTGGCCGGGGCGGCGGCGCTGGAGCACGTGGCGTCTGAGCTCGACACGCTGTCGCGGGCCCGCCGACAGTTTCGGTCCCTGCACACCTCTCTGCCGGAGGCCATTGCGGAGGTGCAGGAGGAGCGCGACCGCCTGGAGAAAGAGGTTGATCAACTGCGCCGCGGTCAGCTCTCGGATCAGTTGGAGACCTTCATTGCGGAGAACGCGACCGCCGTGGACCAGGTGACGGTCGTTACCGGTCGGCTCGATCGGGCAAGCATGGACGACCTGCAGGAACTGGGGCAGCAGTTCCGCGACAAGCTGGGTGAGGGGACGGTTGGTGTCCTCGGCAGCGTGGGAGAGGACGGAGAGAAGGCGTACGTGGTGGCCACGGTGGCCGACGACCTCCTCGATGAGGGGGAGGTGCGGGCCGGAGACCTTGTCGGGACGCTGGGCGACCGGCTCGGGGGCGGTGGGGGCGGGCGCCCGTCTCTAGCATCGGCTGGTGGGCGCGACCCTGAGGCCCTCGACTCGGTGCTGGATGACGTTCCGGCCCTTGTCCGCGACCGCCTAGAGTAGCGATCGTTCCGGCCCGAACGTTGATTTGGGGCGTCCGCCGAGTGCAGGGCGGGGCTGAGATTTCGGCGGGCCGACGGCGCAAGTCGGGAGGACAAGTCGCTGACGGGAGTGGCGGAGGAATGAGTCAACGACTGGACGCCACGCATGCCTCTGCGCCCCATTGGTCTCAGTCTCTACGATCAGGCGGTGTTCTTTACGGCACCGCCCTGTATGGCGCATGGGCTGATGCTTGGCCCTTGAGGCCGTGGATCGGATCGAGGACGAATTGTGCAGCGGGGCGGAACGGTTCACAGTGATTTAGCTGCGATCCGCGCACGATGAGTGGAACGTGGCCTGTGGCACGATGTACGGCACTATCGACATTCACGGTGGGGTGGCAGAGCCTGGTTGAATGCACCGGTCTCGAAAACCGGAGGGCCCTCGCGGGTCCCGGGGGTTCAAATCCCTCCCCCACCGCCCCGACAAAAAGCCTCTCAGCGTCTGCTGAGGGGCTTTTCGTGTTTAAAAGGGCCTTGCGCGGAGACTGGCTACTGCCACCTCAATCGGGTGTGACTGCTCTCATTTGAGCAATAATTGAGCAGTCGCCCCATCTCAATGGCCTCTCGTGTCCGACTGTGCTCCGAGAGCTTTTCGGACCTGCGATGAGGTCCTGCGGCGTTCTACAAGCGTTCTCCGAGAAGGCCTCTCAATATTGGGCCAGGCTTGCGAGTCGTTTCCTGGTCAGTCATCACTCGGCCCATCACAAGCAGTGAGGTCGCTGGGCGTTCTGGGAAGGACGTTAGACCCACAGAGCTGACGTGTCTCCGTAAATCCCAAGGCCTTCCACCAAGCCCTGAGGGCCGCTGGAGGGCGCTTGGTGTCCTGCTCAAGTCCGTCCGCGTCTGCCCCGTGTGCATCTCACCTTTGAGTCTATGACCGGCCAGTCCAGCCCTAAAACTACGGCCCCTGACACGAGCACCGAGGCGGTCCCCTCTGTTCTGATTGTTGCCGCCGTCTGTCTCGTCCTCTGCGCCTGCAATCCACAAGAGATGGCACTCGTCGGGAGCGAAGACACAAGCGAGGTGGCAGCTTTCGAGCCTAGCACGAGCACCATTCAAGGAAGTGTTTCCATCCCGAACGTAAGTAGGGGGGCCAGTGAAATCCTGCTTCGCCGAGACGGTCAGATGGGCTACGTGCGGGGCGACGTTGCGCAGGGGCAGACCACTATCCACGTGGTAGACATCGGGTCGCCACCTACGCTGGAGGGAACGCCGACAACGGTGTCCTACATCGCCACCGACATGGCAGAGGTAAATGCCCTGACGATCGTAGGTACGGGCCGAGACGCGTTGGGGTCGGGCGACATCCTGGTCTCGAGCGCAGTTCCTGCTGCTCAGTCGGAGGAGGATGTGCTTAACCTAGGGCCGGGGTCTAGCCCGACGGTCGACGTTTGCGACGACGAATCGACGGTGCTCGTTGCGATGAATGGCACGGGGAGCCAGCGGGCTGTGCGTAAACTCAAGATTGATGACCAACAGCAGCTCACCGACACCGGCGATTCGTTCCAGACATCTGGTCCGCCTCAGAACGTTCACTGTGCTCCTGGGAGCCAGGCCGGAATCGTCGTGAACACGCTCGGGACGGCCCAGACGTTCACCACGGCAAGCATGAACGTGGCGAATACGCAGAACCTCGCGGCACATGGTCAGGGAACAGCTTCCCTTGCTCACTCCGCCGACTTCAACTCCGGTGGCAGCGCCGTATACGTGGTGAGCAGCGTCGGAGACTTTACGGGAACGGGTTACGTGGAACGGTTCTCATTCAACTCGTCGACTGGAGTGCTTGGGGCTGGGACGCAGAAGACAATTGAGCCTGTCACCCGTACGACGGTAGGTCTTGAGCTGGTGGGCGTAGGGCCGAAGGGCAACAATATATTTGTGACCGAGTGGCGGAAGGATCGTATCCTCGTCCTGGACGCAACCACCTTGTCTCGGCAAAACACCATCTCCGGATCGGCCATCAACGCGCCACTGTCGATCAATGTCGTCGGCAAGTAGGACACCACAGGTGGCTGAGACCTCAGCAAGCGCTGCCCAATGATCGATCTCTAGGATCTCCCGGATGGCGGTTGGAAGGCGATGGAACCGCTCGTGTGCTTCTCTCCGAAGTGATTCCCGCCGTTCTCGATGATGTTCGAGGAGCCGCATTCCCTGGACCCGCGGGCTCTCTGGGTCGTCGGACCAGCTGGGCCGGTGAGTCGAATGGGACGCAGTCCAGACAGGAATCGTCACCACGGAGCCGTTGCCGAGAAGAGATGCGTCTTTCCGTACCCCATTTGAAGATCAAGACAGGCTGCTGCGTGGGTCGGTGACTCATTCGTCCCATTCTCGGTTCGAGGTTAGGGTGGGGACGGACGACTGGGTGGGGTGGGGCGGTGCGCATCGTACAATGAGGCGTGTGTTGATAGCGTCTCCGTCGTAGCGTTCTGCGAGGGTTTCTGCCCTCCGCTGGTCGACTGCGCGCACTACGGTAACCACCCTGCACCGTCCTCGTCCTGTCCGGTTGATGAGGGCCCGAACGGCCTTCTTGTCGTCGTGCGGCTTGAAGAACGACGCGGTGTCTACCTTGACGAAGTACGTCTCGACCTCGTAGTCCACCGAGTCGGACGTTGTCTCTAGCGTGTCGAGCACCTGGGCCTCGGCGGCTAGTGGCAGGAGGGCAGCGGTGAGCAACACGGCAACCGTTCGCACGACCGGTAGGCGGACGTCCGGTGGAGAAGGGGTCGGAATGAGCACAAGGGGGAAGAAGAGAGGGACTTTTGCTCGAAAGACAGTTGGGGGGTGACAACGTAGTCATCGTACTCAATCAAGGGAAAAGCCATCTCCTCGAGAGGCCACGACGGCGATTGACCAGCCATGCCGTTGCCAGGGGAAATCCATCATGCCGGAATGTCGATGCCCTCGATAAGGCGGAGTGGAATGTCCCTCTCTTCGCCGCCGGCACTGATCACGCGCACTGTAGGCATAGAGGCCGATCGGTCATCGACGCGCTGAACTGTCTTTGCGGCGACGACGGTCTCTGGGAGGGTTAGGAGGCAGGGACGAGGCTGCCGCTCGAGCTCGAGAAGCTGTTGGTACACCTTTGCGTTGAGCTGACCCATGCGGCGTCTGCGTGCCCTGAATGCCTTGATTTGGGGACCGTAGATGGCATGCGCGCCCTCAGGCGAGTGATCCCGGTCCCCCACCAAGAAAATAGAAGAGGCCACATAGACACGAGGGGAGCTTCAACTCTTCTTCTGACCCGCACCTACGGTCGGCAGGTCAAGGCCACCGCGGTAGATCTGTGGCGTACACGGGGCTTGCGCTCTATGGCGGAGCGGGCCTCCGATCTGCCTCATAACCGCAAAGACGTGTTAGCCCAAATCTTTCCAGACGTTAACGCTGTTATTGCACGGTGCGCTGTAAAATCACGGGTCTCTTCGGGAGCAGCCTTGGAGCGGTGCCGCTGACTCATGTGTGTTCGTGAGAACTGGGTCGCCTTCCCACTTTGGAAGTCCTGGTGGAGAACAAGAGGTGTTTCTCCTTGTCATTTCAACGCCTCCGTTTTCGCGTACGACAATCTGTACGTTCGGCCGACTACGAGGGCAATAGGAAGCTTCCTCGTGTTCGTTCAGGATGGTCCGTTCGCACACGGACCTGTGTCCATCCGCACCATCGATCTCGTCTCCGCTCGTCCGCAGAGTGATCTCTGCCACTAGACGAGGAACAAGTGGCCCGAGGAACCCTCGGCCGTGCCTGATTCCCGGTCTGGGCCTCCGCCTAACGTTGTATTTAATCCCCCGACCCCTGAGTTCTCATGGATGACGCCCGCCCGAAGACGGTACAGATCTTTCTTCCCGACGGGAATGCCCAGAGCCTCCGGGTCGCCGAAATCACCAGTCGCACCGTGCAGGCGGTGCAGATTCCCCGTCAGAAGCTCGGCGTGGCCGAACAACGCGACGAGGTGCATCGGGTTGGGGTGTACTTCCTGTTTGGCGAGGTCGGGGACGACGCGAGCAAACCCCCGGCGTATGTTGGAGAGGCGGAGAACTGCCTACAGCGCATCGTCGGGCATCACCGGCGAAAAGACTTCTGGACGACCGCCGTCACCATCACGTCGAAGACCCGCAGCTTCACAAAGGCCCACGCCCGGCGTCTGGAATACGACTGCATCCGCACGGCGCAGAAGGCCCAGCGCTTCCGGCTTCAAAACACCCAGACGCCCGCGGAGCCGCACATTCCCGAGGCGATGCTGGCAGAGCTGCGGGACAACTTCGGGACCATCGAGACGCTTCTTTCAATGCTTGGCTTTCCAATTCTCAACCCGCTGCCCACGGAGAAGGATACCAGCAACGGGCAGACCAAACTGTACTGTCAGGGAAACGGCGCGAAGGCCACGGGCGAGTACACGGAGGATGGTCTCGTGGTCTTTGAAGGATCGACGGCCCGTTTGGAGACGACCCCATCAGCCCCAGAGGCGATCGAGCGACGGCGGAAGAATCTCCGGGCAGATGGGGTTTTGCAACGCCAGGACGACCGGCTCGTCTTTCGGGAGAACCACGCCTTCAATTCGCCGAGCGCTGCCTCCGGTGTCGTGCTTGGCCGATCGAGCAACGGATGGAGTGAGTGGGCGGACGACGCCGGACACACGCTCGATCACCTGGAACGCTGATCAGACTGCCCGCTGCCGTTGGGCACAGAGACGGATGTGGGGTTGATCGCTGCGCGAGAGAGATTCCCCTGAACCTGCCGTGGATGTGACACCCGCCCACGACTGACCTGAGGATTCCAAAGCCCCTCAGCAGAAGCAGAGAACTGTGATAATAAATTTTATCATGCATATGTGCACCGGTCTGCCTGTAGAAGACCTCGCGGGAATCTGTCGGAGCACTTGAGTCAATTCTCGTGTAGACCATACTACAGTCGCCCCAAGACAAAGCATGTGTGATAGAGCGGAAACTCTAGACGGCAGCGGACTGGTGCGTATTCTGTGGCCCAAGCGGAAGACTTGAGATCATCGGCCCCAGGGCGGTTCCGCAGGGTGGACGTGAGTCACGGCAAGCCAGAAGCGGAGCCCACACCGAATGGGCTGCTGGACATGCCCCCACCGCGGAGAGCTTCCTGGTGCGTATCCCCCATCTCTTCTGAACTCCTTAACGATGAGCGGCCACGACACCGACGGCACGTCTGGAGGGGACACGCAAAAAGACCCCCGCCGAATTGTCCACGTGGACATGGACGCTTTCTACGCCCAGATCGAGCAGCGTGACTTTCCGGATCAATACGGCGGGAGGCCCATCGCGGTCGGGGGCAACCCTCCCAGGGGGGTGGTCCAGACGGCCAGCTACGAGGCCAGGCCCTACGGCGTGCACTCGGCGCAGCCGGCGGTGGAGGCCGATCGGAAGTGCCCTGATCTCATCTTCGTTTCTCCCCGCATGGACGTGTACCAGGAGGAGTCGAAGCGTATTCGGAAGATCCTTCGGCGGTATACCGATCTGGTCGAGCCGCTTTCGCTCGACGAGGCGTACCTGGACGTGACGGAGCCGAAGAAGGGGCTGCCGTCGGGCACCTTGATTGCCCGTCGCCTCCGCGACGAAATCTACGAGGAGACCGGGCTCACCGCCTCCGCGGGGGTGGGGCCCGGAAAGTTTGTCGCGAAGGTGGCCTCCGACCAAGACAAACCGGACGGGCTTACCGTGATCCGTCCCGACGAGCAGATGAAGTTCATCGCCCAACTGTCAATCGAGGAATTTCATGGGATCGGGCCGGTCACCGCGGAGAAGATGCGGGGGATGGGAATTCAGACTGGGGCTGACCTACAGGCGATCGCGGAGCGAAAACTCGTCCACCACTTTGGCAAGCGGGGGCGTCACTTCAAGAAGCTCGCGGAGGGAACCGACGACCGGCCCGTTCAGCCCGATCGGGACCGCAAGTCGGTGGGGGCCGAACGAACCTTCTCGGAGGACATTGCCGAGACGGGGAAGATGCTGGAACGGCTGTCCCCGATCGCCGAGAGGGTGGCTCAACGTCTTCGAAAAGCGAAGCGGAAGGGACGAACCGTAACCCTCAAGCTTAAGAGCCACGACCACCAGGTGTCCACCCGACAGACGACGGTGGAACGGCCCCTTCGCGCAAAGGACGAGCTCATGATCATGACGGAGCGTCTCCTGCAACGCCCTCACCCCCCGAAAGAGCCCGTTCGGCTTCTGGGGATCAGCGTTTCCTCACTCACCGAGGGCGAAGAGGCAGGCGGCCAGCTGGAGTTTGACTTTCGTCCGTGAGGGACGCACGGGCTCAGTTGGATGCCTGGAGGTCGTAGGTAGCGGCCGCCTGGCTGGCAAGGGCAGTCTCGTCGGTGGAGATCACGTCGACGCCCTGGTCAAACAGGCGGTGGTACACGATGAGTCCTTGGTTGCGCGCCTGCTGGTCGGTTTCTCCAAAGGTCCCGACGGACATCGGGACCTTGTTTTCCGAGAACACCTGGGCGGGGCCGTCGGCAATCGCCCCGACCCCGACCCACCCAAGCAAACGGGAGGGGTCGATGTCCCGAACGAGGGTGCTGGCTTCCTCGCTTGTCTCTGCCGAGACTGAGAGGATGAGGTTCGGCAGGCGCTGGTGATACCACCGGGCATCCTCCAGCGTGTAGGTGATGACCAGTGCCTGATCCAGGGCATCATGTTGCTGGAGGGCCGTCGCAACCCGGGAGCGGGGCACGTTGTCCTTCACGTCGAGCTGAAGAACAGTCCGCCCTTCCGCCCAGGCCAGTGCCTCTGAGAGCGTAGGGATTTCAAATCGAGTTCGGGTGCCACTGTCGGTGACAAGTTGGAAGGACCGGAGCTCCTCCAACGTACGGGTCTGGACAGAGTCACGTCCAGTTGTCGTCCGGTCGAGGGTCTCGTCGTGCATCAGCACGAGTACACTATCCCGGGTCATCCGCACGTCGGTTTCCAGAAGGACCGGCCCTTGAGTGAGGGCGTGGCCAAAGGTTGGGAGTGCATTCTCGGGGAAGCCCGTATCCGGGCCGCCCCGGTGGGCACTCACCAGAGGATCCGGAGAAGAACGGAGATAGGCCGCTAGGCTGTCTGCGTGGGGAAAGTCCCGGTAGTTCTCCGCCAGGGGCTTGGCGACCGCCTTGCCGGCCGTCTCCTGCTCGGAGCCCTGGCATCCGCTGAGGGCAAAGGCCCCGAGGACACACGTGCAAAGGAAGAGCCATGCCGGAGGCCATGGCCGAGGAAAACGTCTCACAGTACTGAATTGAGTGACATTCGTGGTGCGGCGTCCCCCACTTTCTTTAAGGATGTGCGTGGTCGCGGACCTCAACACGAACCGTGGTGGTATCGGTGCGCGCTGAGATCAGATGTCCGACCTTTCCACTGCACGATACGCTTCTAACCCCGTGCACAAGAACAGGTCCCTGCTAGATGGCGTCGTCAGCGATTTTTTTGGAGAACCGACGTGGGTGTTTCTGGATGTTCGCCCAAAGAAGCGTTCTCGCGCCAAGCCCTGCTTGTGATTCTGCAGAACTTATGCCGTCGGAGGCGGAAACGGATGCATCCTCTGATTCGACTTGGCCACTGCCAAAGAGCAGAACGCTCAGCTAGTTGCGGGGAATTTGCACGCTGGAGGCGGGGCGTGTCGTGACGGTGGGGCGCTGCTGCAGCCAGCGCACGTACCCAAACGACTGGTCGGGGGCCAGGGAGACCGGTAGCGTCTCGTCCAGCACGACCGCGCCGGCCGCCGTAAGCGTATCCACGAGGCCCGCCACAGGCCCTTCGGCTTCCAGGCAGAAGGTCCAGGCGGTCTCCTCATCGGCCTCGACCGTCGTCAGTTCGGCTTCAAGAGTCGCCGCAGGCGTCGTGGGGAGGCGTTCTGTCAGGGCAGACTGCTCCCCCGGAGCAAACGACAACTGACGGCGTGTCTTCTTTACGGGCACCCACAGGTCCGTGGGGTCGTCGTCCCACAGGTGGGACGCAGAGTCCGCCAGATCCAGGGTCCATTTTCCCCACTGCTCACAGCGCCCGCTCGCCGCGTCGCTGAAAGCAGTGCTGAGCGGTCCGGCGAGGCGCCGCTTGATCTGGAGCTGGCCGTCTCGCATTTTCAGGTTGAGGGCAGGGTCCTCTGCGGGAAGATACAGGTCGGTCTGGGTGAAGGTCTCGACGGGGCCCAACGCGGCGAACCATTTGTGGAGGGCGTCGGGGAGGGGGGCAGGGCCGAACCAGCGGGCTTCGAGGGTGATCGTCATTAATCAGAGTGGGCACTGAACAGGGCAGAGGCGCGGCCGCAACCGGCGTCGGCCGCCACAGGCAGGACAACAAGAACGACCAGTTTTGGCATTGGTCTACTGGCCTGAAGCAACGCCCTCCGCGCGCCGCGGTTCAGACAACTGAGAGCAGACAATCCATATGTCTCAAGTCCTTCGTCTCGTTCGGTCCTGGATTGTCAAGCCCTCGCCGGCCCTTCTCCGGTGGAGCGTTATAGGGGGACTGGTGGGGAGCCTCTGCCTGGTGTGGGGGGCGCGTCCTGGGGCGGCGCAACGAGCAACGCAGGGCGCCAGCGACGTGTATTCCGTGACCTACCGGCCGCCCGACGTGGAGTACACGACCTACCCCGGCGACCACTTCGACCTCATCGTTCAAGACGGGGTGGAGGACACCGCGTGGCGCATCCGAGAAGCCCTGGAGCGCACCCGAGAGGGCACGACCGACCTCATGGGAGTCCGTTCGTCGATCCATATGCCGGTGGTGGTAGATGGCTTTTCGGACCGGTCGAACGGGTTCGTCACGCCCTTCCCGTTCAAACAAGAGATTGAAGCCCCGAGTCTTCGGGCCGATGCCCTCGTTGCCCGTGCTTCCTCCTGGCCGTCAATCGTGGGGTCACACGAACTCGTCCATGCCACACAAGCGGAGATTAACTCGGGCTTCGGGCTCGGGTCTGTGGTGCGGTTTTTCGCCCCGGACGTGGCGCGAGCGGGCAACCTGACAGCCCCGCGCGGGCTGCTGGAGGGGGCGGCCGTTTACCGTGAGAGCCGCATCGAGGAGGGGGCCGGGCGCCTCAACGCGCCCCTCTTCACAATGAAGATGCGGGCCGCCATGTTATCGGACGATCCCTGGTCGCTCACTCAGATGCTGGCCCCGCCCGCCTACACGCAGCCGTTCAACCGGTTCTACATTGGCGGGGCCCACGCCTTCAAGGCCTGGGCCGAGCAGGGCGACACCACGAGCACGAAGTTCTTTCAGCGAGCAACGGCCCTCCACAACCAGTTTCCGTTTCTCGGGTTCGGGGTTGGACTGTGGAATGGGCTCGGAGAGTCCCCCAAACGCATCAGCGAGGATCTTCGGGCGACGCTCCGGGCTGACTACCAGCAGGACCTGAGTCGCCGACGTCCGTTTACGGACGCCCGCCGCATCGCCGGGCAGCCCGGTCACAACTACCGGCGGCCCTACTGGCTGACTGAGGACACCCTGGTGACCTACCTGCACGGGTACGACGTGCGGCGGGGCTTCTACCGGGTGAACGCCGAGACTGGGGACCGGTCGCTCATCCGTGTGCAGTCAATCACAGAAGATTACACCTACAGCCTGGGCCGCGACACGAGCGCGCTCTACGCATCCCGGTACGTCCCGGATCCGCTGGTGCCCACACAGAATATCGCCGAGGCGGAGCGGGTGGGGCTAAAAGACGGCGCCGCCACCCAGGTAACGGAGGGGGGGCGTGTCTTTGCACCGGTGGAGGCCCCAAACGACTCTCTCTGGGCGGTTCGGAACGACGGGTCTTTCAGCCAATGGGCGGCCGTTCAGAATCGGACTGCGAAGTCCCTCACCGACTTCGAGCGGGCGCGGTTTAAGAAAATCGCGCCGTCCCCAGCGGAAAATACGATTGCGGTTCTGCTAAATGTGGACGGCACACAGCGGCTTTACCGGGTGGACCACCACCGGCGAGACCGGGTCCGACTGCGCCCCTGGATCGGCCTACAGGACGCGGTGATTTATGACGTCAGCTGGGGGCCGGACGGTCGCTATCTCCTTTTCGCGGCCGATCTCGACGAGACCCCTGACGTGTTTGCCTTCGACACCAAAGATCACGAGGTCCGGCGCCTGACGAACGTACGGTTCGGAGCCCTGGAACCGACGTTGTCTCCCGATCGCGAGACGGTCGCCTTCGTCGAGTACCAGCACGAGCGCCACGAGCTCGCGCGGATTCCCTTTCGCCCACAGGCGGCTCCCCTGGTGGACTCCACGCGAGTTGTCCGGGGCGGAGAGTCGCCTCAGCCGCCGCCCCGCGTGCAGTCCACCGAGACTGCGGACTTGGGCGCCGGCCGCGCGTACGAGGCATGGCGTCACCTTGCCCCCCGGATGGTCTACCCTACGCTCTCCTACGATCCGGACGAGACCGACCGCCCCGGTGCGGCTCGCTTCGAGCGCCTTGGGGTGGGCGTCGGGCTAGGGGTGGCCGGCAGCGATCCGCTGGGGCGGTGGCGGTACCAGGGCAACGGGTTTTGGCAAGACGGCCGGTTGTGGGGCTCGGCGACCGTGCAGACGGGCCGCTGGCTCCTCCGCCCGTCACTGACGGCGTACAACACCCCCGACACGCTCCCGGTCCGACTCGAAACTGGGAGAGGGCTGCGTGCCGCACGGATCGGATTTGAAGAGCGGGGCATCGCCCTTGGGACACAAATTCCCATCCGCCTTCAGTCGAACGTGTACCGGAGCGCACTGTCCCTGTCGCTCGGGGCCGAGTATCGACAAACCCGGTACTTTGGTTCGGCCCTGAACGTGCTGGCAGAGGACCAGGCGGCTCGTCTGGGGCAATGGCGGGACCGCATCACCTTGTCCCCGCGCGGGGCGTGGGGGCATCGCGTGCAGCAAAACCCCCGAGATCTGGTTCCCAATCAGGGCGTGGTGGTGCAGTCCCGTGCCGAAATCGATGCCTGGACGGAGGGCGTGGCGGCGAGTCGGGCCTTGATCTCTGAGGTGGACGTGTACCTCCCGTTGTTCCTGAGAAGTCACACTGGGGTGCGGCTGGGGGCCGGTGTGCTGTCCCAAAATGCCGGGGCGGTGCTGGGGACTGATCAGTTCATTCCCCGCGGCTACGAGGATCGATCGCTCGGGGCAGGGTCGTTTGTGCGAGTTGGGGCGGAAGTCACACAGCCCATCTGGTACATTGACGACGGGTCGACGCTCGTTCCTTTCTACGCGAAGGCGCTCTATGGCTACGGCTTTGGGCAGGCCCTCACGCGGGTCGACTCGTCCGGGCCGACATACTCTTCGTTCGGGGCAGGAATCGGCTTCCAGTTCCGCTTCTTCTATGCGCTCGAGTTTGATCTACAGGTTGGCGCTGCGGTTCGGCTTGAGCCAGGAGACGTGGAGCCCGTGTGGCGCTAGTTTAGGAGTAAGCTCTCTGGGGGTTGGGCCTGGCTGAACGAACTTGTGCGCGGACGGGGCGTTCACCTCATCGCATTGACTGTTCATCAGTCTACCCCGCCTGTATGGAAACGCTCCGCTGTAAGACGTGTGGATGTGAGAGTCTGCGTCCGATGCAGGTCGTCTTCGAAGAGGAAGATCAGTTCGACAATCTGCTCGGTGAGGAGCAGGAGTCTCGCTTTTACAGCTGCCAAGTCTGCGGCGATAACTGGCTGTCCGTGAAGGAAAAGACGGCCGATGGCGAGTGCACCATTACGTTTGTTCACCAAATGGAGACCTCTCCCATTCTGAAGCGTGTGGCCCACATGTCGAACGCAGTCGTCATCTCCGACGACAGCGTTGACGAGTGGGAATACTTTAAAGGGGACGAACTGGTCGACGAAGACGAGTGGGAGGACCTCCTTTCGGATCGACGCGACACGCTCAAAGCCACATGCGTGAACTAGAATCCAGTAAGGATCCCGCGTGAACTACGTTTGAGCCCGTTGTCAAGCCCAGGGCCTTTGGTCCTGGGCTTTTCTGTGGTTCCAATGGCCACTATGCTGGATTCAGGGTGCTCTCGATCGCTTCCGTGAGGTCGTCTCGGGTAAACGGCTTGCTGACGTACTCGTTGAAGCCTTTTTCGAGGAAGTCCTCTCGGTCTCCCGGCATGGCGTAGGCCGTGAGCGCGATTGCCGGGACCTGGCCCATGCCGTCCCGTTCCCGGATGAGGTGAAGCAAATCTGTTCCTGTCTGATCCTCACTGAGGTTGATGTCGAGCAGCAGGACCTCAAAAGCGGTCTCTTCCACGGCGGACAGGGCCGCCTCGACACCGGGCACCACTTCGGTTTCGTATGATCCCTTGAGCAGATGCTCCAACAGGAGTTGAGTCTCTGAGTTGTCTTCTACGGCCAGAATGCGGGGGTTCTCCGATGCGGTCATAGATCGAAAGAAAGGTGGGGGTGAAGACCGAGAAAAACGTGAGCCGACGAGTGCCGTCTACGGGCTCTGGCTCATACTGGTACGAGTGAGGTGGGCATCAAAATCAGATACCGAATGCGTGCGTGACCCCTAAGATCCAGGCGGTCCCCGTTTACATCAATCATCATGCCAGGCTTCAAAGAAGATTCGGCATCTCCCGACACGCTACAGGGCCCAGCGAACCTGTAGTCGAAGCTCGCGACGTCGGGACCCTTTTACCTGATTGAGCCCGGAGCCGATCGTCGTTCGGTTCTCGTAGCGGGTAACCCCGTACTTTGCCTCAAGGGTCAACGAGGGAAATGGCTCGTACTGCACGAGGGCGTAGGACCGTCGGCCTCGATCAAAGAAAACGGGGGCCGAGAAGCTGTATCTGAGGTCATGCTCGTAGGCGTAAATGCGGGCCGGAAACCCGTCCGTATCGAAGAACGCAATCCGTGCGTCGACGGTGAGAGTAAAATGGGGCCTCCAACGAAGTCCTTGGGACAGGAAGAACCCGCGTGAACGCGTGTGCGGGGTTGTGTGCTGGGACAGCTCGAGGCGCGTCCGGGCGGTCAGGGCGTCGCTGAACGAGTACTCGGTATGCCACCGCGTCGAGTACCGGCGTTCTCGCCGAAGGCCTTCGAGGGACCGACCGGTACGGCGGTACTCCGTGCCCTCGTCGTCATCCTGCACACGAACCTGAATGTAGCTGGAAAGCCAAGGGCGGGGCTCATAGTCAAGGACCACACGCGCCTCCCATCCGGTGGAGGAACGAGGCACATTGAATTGGAGCCAGGGGGCACGGTATTGATCGAGGTAGGCCCCAATGCTCCACCTCGGGGCCAGTTGGAGTTGCAGGCCCGTGTAAACGCCCATCTCGTTCTGTGGCCGGCTCCCGTCCCCGAACGCATTGCCGTAAAACGACGCAAAGTCGGACGGATACCGACGTCCCATTACGACCGCTTCGGCGTAGTCGCCGTCCAGCGCGGCGCCCAAGAGGGCGCCATAGGATCCGCGAGGAGAACGAGCAGCTTCGCCGAACAGGGCGTAGTCCCCAAGCAGGACGGTTCCGTACGTCCCAATCATTGATGCTTTGTCCCCCGCCACCCGAAACCGTCGGTAGGGCCGGTCACCAGGCCGAAGTGGCCGTGAGAAGCGGGCCTGATAGCCCGTGATCCCGAGGTGGAGCCCAGGCCGGCGGTACGCCAATGCGCCGCCGATGGTCGTTTCGCCAAAGGCACCTTTGCGCGCAAGTTCACTCGGGGTACGGTGCTGTCCCCCGCCGGATAGGGTGCGGACCGGAAGTGGGCCGTCGGTGCCCGCAAAAGAAGAGTCGACCGACGCGTCCCGGTTTCGACGCGAGGCAAATGCGGTGAGAGACAATTCGCCGGGCAGTCCAATGGTGGCCGCGGCCCCGCGAAAAAACGAGGTCTCCGAGGCTGAGCGGTAGGGGCGAATGCCGCGGCCGCGCTTCTGGGCCGGGGCGACTGGGTCGCGTCCCTTTCCGAACCGAAGGCCCTGCCAGAGGGCGATGCCCTGCCCAAACTGGGCCGTGAAGTCGCCGAGGACGAGCGTTTCGAGGCGGCCGAGATCGCGGAGGGCAAGGCTTCCAGTGATGTGGTCAAACCCATAGGTCTGTGCTTGGGGAGCCCACCGGACTGGCTCGCCGGGATCCTTGTCGAGCGTCAGGGCGAGCTGAAGGCGGCGCTCGTGAGCGAGCTGGAGACGGGTTGTGAGGCGACCCGGGGGGCCGAGAAATCGATCCTCGTGGAACCCGCGTCCCAAATCGAGCCGCCGTGTAAATCGCTGGGTAAGGTGGAAGCTAAGGTTCGACGTGATTGTGTTGAACGTGGGAAAGATCGACTGGGAGGTCGCCTTCTCGAGCCGCACGAAGGGGCGAACCGACTGAACCGTTGCGGGTCCAATGCCGTCTACAGCCCGCAGATCTCCCACTTCATCGAAGAGCCCGTTGTCAGTCCGGTGCTGCACGATGCGGTGGGCGTCTCTCGACGTAAGATTGGGCAACATCGAGAGGTCGGCGGCGGAGGCTTGATTGAGGGCGAGGGGCCGCGTCTTCAGGTCGGCAAGATGCTCGGCTGCCAGCGTGGCCGTACGGTCCGTAGTCCCGAGCGCATCCAAAATGGGTTCGAGACGCGGACCGAGATCCATGGTATCCGCCTTCAGCGTATCCGTGTGAGGCTGAGCAGTGGTGCAGATTGGTCCAGCGAAAAGAACGAGCAGGCCGATCTGGGCTGGCAGGACAAGTCGAGAGATGGGCCCTATGGAAGACATGGAAACACGGCTACCAATGAACGTCCAGCGACGCGGAGGGCGTCCAGCCGAGTTCGGCGTGTTGTTCGGCGGCAACGTGTGCCTGCAGCCAGTCGAGGTGAAGGCCAACGCCCCCGGTGAACCGGGTGGGAACGGTCGTGACACCAGCGCGAAGTGCGATCAAAGACAGAGGGCGGACTTCGAGTCCGCCCCGCACCGCGGCGGGAAAGGCGCGATCCTTGAACACGTCCACGAGGACCCGAAGATGATCGCCCGCGCGGTACTGGAGGCCTACCGATAGGGTTTGGGGCAACGGCTCTCCCTCGACCAGCGAAGGGCCATTGACGTTCGTGGCGTGGGCCCCCAGGTCCAGAGACGACAAGAGCGGGAGGAGAAGGCCGAGGTGCAGTCCGACCGTGGCGGTGCCCCCGTACCCCTCAATGCGTGTATGGTAGTACCGTCCCGTCACGCCGAGTTGCATCCGACGGCTGGTACCAAAGGAGAGCCCGCGCGCATACCCCAGACTGTAGTGAATCTCTCGATACCCGTCGCCCCCGAAGGTGCTGGCGCCGGCCGAGACGCTCCCCCACGCAGCAGGCCAGGTGCCCGACACCGATCCGTACCGGAGGGCCGATAGTCCGAACGCCTCCCGGGCGAAGAACGAGACCACTCGGTGGGTGCGTCGGGCCGCCGCGGCCGGATTGGCGTGCACGCCAGACGTCGTTGTGAGTGCGGTCGCGGCGTAGCCGAGGGCGGACGATCGAGCACCGCCGAACAAGTCGTACGTGGATTGCCCGTGCGCCGGGGCCGGTCCGACCACGAGGCACCCAACAATGAAAAGCCCCAAGAGATGACGCATGGCAGAAGGGCGACCGATGCCATGACGCGATGGTATCCATTGTACTCTTTCGTTATAAAAAAATCAAATATAAAAAATGGACCGTGCAGCCGAGGGACACGAGACAGGGATTTTGGTCTGCCGAGACGGCTGCAAGACGGGGCCTGAGTTAGAAACCTCACGGCGAAGAGAGAGGTAGCATTGTCCCTTCACGCGTTTACCATCCGTCCCCTCCGCAACTGTGTTTAGAATGCCGACGGCCGTGTGGGGGCTTGCTGTCTTATTAGGGACGCTCTCGTTCGCGCCCCCGGCCGATGGACAAGAGTTGCGCTGCCGCGTCCAGATTGACGACTCGCAAATCAGCGGCGCCGAATCGGAGTTCGAGTTTCTCGACGATCTCGAACGTCAGGTCCGAGAGTACATGAACGAGCGCTCCTGGACCGACGACGAGTTTCTGCCCCGCGAGCGCATTTCCTGCTCGATGCAGATTATCCTTCAAGAGTCGGTTAGTCTGTCCGAGTTTCGGGCCCGGCTCATCGTGACGACCCGGCGGCCCATTTACGGAACGTCGCAGTCTTCGGTCGTCGCCCGCGTAAACGACCCAGAATGGCGCTTCGAGTACAGCCGAGGCTCGTCCCTCAACCATGACCTCGACCGGTACGACCCACTGACGTCGGTGCTGGACTTCTACGCCTATCTGATCCTCGGCTACGACTACGACACGTTCAGTCCGCTCGGCGGAGCGCCCTTCTTCGACCGAGCGCAGACCGTGGCCGATCAGGCGGAGGGGAGTGGAGATCCCGGGTGGTCCTCCGTGGGCACCCAGCAGACCCGCGTGCAGCTTCTCTCCAACCTGCGTGCCCAACGCCATGAGCCCCTGCGCCGAGTGTACTACGAGTATCATCGAAAAGGCCTTGATCGGTTTGTGCAGGACACCGAGGCGGCCCGGGAGACCCTGATGGAGGTGCTCCGGACGCTCCGAACGGCCAGCGATCGTCTGTCTCAGTCCTATGCCCTGAATCTCTTTTTCGCGACGAAAAACCAGGAGCTGACCGCGATCTTCGAGGAAAGCGATGTTGAGAGTCAGGCGCAGCGTCTCCTCGTTCAGATGGACCCCTCTCACTCCTCGCAGTACAACCGTCTCACGGAGTGAGGAGCCCCGTCCCGTCCAGACGCCGCGGTATATGTTCGAACCATGTGCCTAAATTTCTGGACTCGGGACCATCCAGGAGGCTACTTCGTTCGCTTTTTTGAAGTTTAAGTCCCCTTAGGCACGTTAGATCTGTGCCGTTCTCGTGTCTACGAAGCCACGAATCGGCCGGGGGCGCTTTGCACCGACACCTGCTCTTTTGATCGAGTCGCGCGAGGTACGATATGTCAAACAAGGACGGAGAAGCACAGGAAAAAGCCCTCGACCTCGCCGTTGAACAAATCCAGCGGGATCACGGCGAAGGGTCAATCATGCGCCTTAGCGATGACCCCAACCAGGAGGTTGAGGCGATCCCGACGGGGTCCCTCGCGCTCGATGATGCGCTGGGGATTGGGGGCGTACCCCGTGGACGCATCATCGAAATCTTCGGTCCCGAGTCCTCAGGCAAGACGACCCTCGCAGCCCACGTTGTTGCGGAGGCCCAGAAGCTTGGCGGAACGTGTGCGTTTGTGGACGCCGAACACGCGTTCGACCCCAACTATGCCGAACAGCTTGGGGTGGACACGGACGAGCTCTTGATTTCGCAGCCGGACACTGGGGAGCAGGCCCTCAACATCACGGATACGCTGGTGCGCAGCGGGGCGCTCGATGTGATTGTCATCGACTCCGTATCGGCGCTCGTGCCGCAGGCCGAGCTGGAGGGAGACATGGGTGACACCCACGTAGGCCTTCAGGCCCGTCTCATGAGCCAAGCCCTCCGCAAGCTGGCGGGTAACATCAACCGCACCAAGACGGCCCTGATGTTCATCAACCAGATCCGCATGAAGATCGGGGTGATGTTCGGAAACCCAGAGACGACCTCCGGCGGCCGCGCGCTGAAATTTTACTCGTCGGTCCGCATGGATATTCGCCGGATTGGGGCCGTCAAGGACGGGCAGGATGTCGTGGGCAACCGGACGCGCGTGAAGGTCAAGAAGAACAAGGTAGCCCCTCCGTTCAAGGAGGCGGAGTTTGACCTCATCTACGGGGAGGGCATCTCGTCGCTTGGAGAGATTATTGATCTGGGAACGGAGTACGATATTCTTCAGAAGCGTGGGTCCTGGTTCTCGTATCAGGACGAAACCGTCGCCCAGGGACGTGAAAACACGAAAGAGTGGCTCGAAGAAAACGACGAGCAGCGCGACGAGATCAAGTCGGCGCTTCGTAAGGAGATTGGGCTCTCGACGGTCGACGAGGAATCGGAGGCCGAGAACGAGGAGGAGTCCGAAGCTGCCGCCGAAGAAGCATAAACCCATGGCCGTCCGACGATGCCTGCACGGATCGATCTGGCTGCTTGTTATCTTCGTGCATGTGGGGGGGCAGGAGGCGGCCCAGGCGCAGCCCTCACACTCGTCGCCGGATCTCGCTGAGTCACGCTTCTGCGAGGAGGCGCCCGACCGCTCGCCTGACGTTCGGGGCCTCGCGCTTTTCTACTGCACAACGCAGTCGGCGCTCGTTGGTGGGCTGTGGGGAGCGCACCGATCGGCCCGCCCAGTATTCTACGGGGCCGTCCCGCTTGCCTGGGGGGGCGCAGCACTCACTGGAGCCCCGGCCGCACGGGCCGCCGCCTACCGTTTGACCCTCACCCAAGGGCTCACGTATGGGCTCGTGGTTGGAGCGAAGCACGTGGTGGGGCGTCCCCGTCCGTACGTCCATCGGCCGTTGGAGGCACGCGCCGATCGTCACAGGCCGCCGGCCCCTGGAGATGCCCGCCTGTCGTTTCCGTCCGGTCATGCGTCCCTCTCGGCGGCCCTCGTCACGTCCTGGGGGCTGTCCTACCCCCGGTGGTACGTCGTGGGCCCCGGTGCGCTCTGGGCCGTGGGTGTGGCGCTGAGTCGCGTGCATCTCGGGGTGCACTATCCCAGCGATGTGCTGGTCGGGACCGTTTTGGGCACAGGGATCGCCTTGCTCGTCCATCAACTTCGCCACGCGGTGACGCCGGCTCCACTGCGGGCCTCCTCAGGCGCGTCTTTCAGCCCACCTCTCGTCCTGCGGGTCACCTTTTGAGTGGGGGGGAGGGGATGTCCCGGCTGGAGGGGCAGGATGCCCGCGCTGCCCAACTCAGAGCGGTGCCTACCCCGGCGGCCCGTGCGTGGATCCCCGGACCGGAGGGGATCCGTGGTCGCGTGCTGGTGGCACGCCGGTTGCAAAGCCGTCCGGTACGCATGCTAGAGCCCCATGCGAAGCACAGCATGCTGCTTCCAGACCGGAAGCGAGAGGCCGTGGATTTTGGAACGGAAAACCCTTTCTAAAAAACAAAGGCTGAGTATGTGTCTTCATCCGCTGGCCAATATACTTGAGTAGTTCGTGTGTCCCCTCACCCAAGCTCAGATGTCTATGGCCACCGTGCATCCATTTCGGGCCGTACGCCCCCTTCCTCAGCACTTTGAAGAAATTGCGTCGGTGCCGTACGACGTGGTTGATACGACTGAGGCGCGCGACCGGGCCGAAGGACGGCCGCGAAGTTTCCTGCACGTAGCCCGGCCCGAGATTGACCTGGCCCCGGAACGGGACACCTACGAGGACGCCGTGTACGAACAGGGGGCCGTCAACCTGCGCCAGTTCGTGGAGGCGGACTACACGTTGCGGGACGAGGCGCCCACCGTCTACGTATACCGTCTCGTGATGGACGGCCGAGAGCAGACCGGAGTGTTCGGGGGCGTGTCGGTTGCCGAATACGACGAGGGCACCATTGTGAAGCATGAAGAGACGCGCCCCGCCAAAGAGGACGATCGCACCCGGCACATCCTCGCGCAACAGGCCCACGCCGAGCCCGTGATGCTGACGTACCGTGACAACGAGACGATTCACGCGCTCGTGTCGGATACCCAAGAGCACGAACCGCTATACGACTTCGAGGCGGAGGACGGCGTACGGCACACGGTATGGAAGGCCTCGGCGCCGAGCCCGCTCGTCGAGGCGTTTCAGAACGTCGATCACCTCTACATCGCGGACGGACACCATCGGTGCAAGGCAGCCAGCCGGGCCGCGGCGACGCTGCGACAATCGGAAACAGCGGGGAGCAAGGCGGACATCCCCGGATACGAGATGTTTACCGCGGTCCTCTTTCCCATGAGTCACATGCACATCATGGCGTATAACCGGGTCGTTTACGAGTTGCCCGCTTCTCCCGGCGACTTTTTGGAGCAACTGGCCCGCGACTTCGATGTGGTCCGCGACGTCGACGACCCGGTTCCGTCCCAGAAGGGGACCGTGTGCCTGTATCTGGACGGGGGGTGGCACCGATTGGCCCTTCCGGAAACGAGCGGCGACCGTGTGGTCGATCGGCTGGACGTATCGCGCCTGAGCGAGCACCTGCTGGAGCCCCGGCTCGACATCAGCGATCAGCGGCGGGATCCCAACATTGACTTCGTCGGGGGCATCCGGGGAACGGATGCGTTGGAGGCCCGGGTGGAGAATGGAGCGGCCCAGCTGGCCATCAGCATGTACCCGACCCGCATTGAGGAGCTGGTGGCGGTGTCGGACGAGGGGAGCCTGATGCCCCCGAAGTCCACCTGGTTCGAGCCCAAGCTTCGGAGTGGGCTGCTGGTGCACGACTTCGCCGGAGACGTGCCCGGCGATGCGTCGGTGACACCCGCAATCTAGGTGCGGGTTCGTGCCGAACCGATGATCGTCGGTCCCCAAGCGATTCTGACAGCGCGGGGGACAGGGAAGACGTGGTCTACTCCACGAACAGGAGGTCGATCTCCCGGTCCTCGACGCTGGCGCTCGCCACCTCCACGCGCACCGAATCGCCGGGCCGGTACGCGGTGCCATTGTTCTCGCCACGAAGCGTGTATGTCGACTCGTCGTACACGTAGTAGTCGTCCATTTCGCGGACGTGAACGAGTCCTTCCACGAGCAGGTCGGTGATCTCGACGAAGACCCCAAACTTCGTCACGCCGCTAACGACCCCGTCGAACTCTTCGCCGACATGGTTCTTCACGTACTCGACCTGCTTGAGCTTCACAGACTCGCGCTCGGCCTCTTCGGCGTTTCGCTCCTGCTCGGAGCAGTGCTCGCACCGAGCCGCGAGGTCTTCAACGTCGGCGGGCGAGCCGCCCTTGGCGTACCGCTTTAGGAGGCGGTGCACCATCAGGTCCGGATACCGGCGGATGGGACTGGTGAAGTGGGAGTAGTAGTCGAAGCCAAGGCCGTAGTGGCCGATGTTGCCGACGGCGTACTCGGCCTTCGACATGGCGCGGAGGGCCGCCCGCACGATGACCTGCTCCTCGGGCTCTCCCTGAACCTCGTCGATGAGGGTGCCAAGGTCCGAGGAGCGTGCATTGCCGTCGGTGAGGGGCAGTTCGTGGTCGAAGACCCGAACGTATTCGGCGAGCTGCTGGATCTCTTCGCTGTCCGGGCTGTCGTGCACACGGTAGACGAACGGAAGCGGCTCATCGGTGCCGTTCGAGCGGTGACGGTCCACGTGCTCCGGCGCGGCGATGTGCTTCGCGACGGTCCGATTGGCGAGCAGCATGAACTCTTCAATGAGGCGGTTCGCCTGGAGGCGTTCCTTCCGCACAATATTCGTGGGGGTGCCGTCGTCGTCCAGGATCACATTCACCTCGTCGGAGCCGAAGTCGATGGCTCCCTCCTGCATCCGGCGCCGGGTAATGGTCTTGGCAAGCCGGTTGGCCTGCACCACGTCCGCCGCCATCTTGTCGTTGGGGTAGCCGCCCTCAATGTAGTCCTGTGCACGGTCGTAGGTGAGGCGCTCCTTCGAGTGGATGACCGTCTCGCAAATCTCATAGTCCACCAGGCTCCCCTCCGTCGTCAATTCCATGAGGATGGAAAAAGCGAGCTTGTCCTCGTGGGGCCGCAGGGAGCAGACCTTGTTCGAGAGCTTCTCGGGGAGCATGGGGATGGTGCGGTCCACGAGATACACGCTCGTGCCGCGTTCCAGCGCCTCCGCGTCAATGGCCGTGTCGGGTTCGACGTAATGGCTCACGTCCGCGATGTGGACGCCCACTTCGTAGTTGCCGTTGCCGAGCTCCTCGACGTGGATGGCGTCGTCGAAGTCCTTGGCGTCGACCGGATCAATCGTAAAGACCGGCTTGTCGCGGAGATCGCGGCGCCGCTCAATCTCGTCGTTGGGAATCTCGACGGGAATGCCCTCGGCCTCGGCTTCTACCTCGTCGGGGAAGTCGGCCTTGACGTCCATGCTCATGGCGAGGGACAGGACCCGTACGTTCGGGTCGTCCGACGGGCCGATGACCCGAAGGATGCGTCCCTCGGGGGAGGCCTTCCGGTCGTCGAAGCGGTCAATGGACACCATGACCTTTTCGCCGTCTTCCGCGCCACTGAACGCGTCCGGGGTGACGTAGACGTCCTGTAGGATGCGCTGATCGTCCGGCTCTACGAAAGCGAAGTCGCTGCGGTGGTGAAAGGTGCCGACCACCTTGGTGCACCGCCGCTCCACCACTTCGAGGACCTCACATTCTCGTTTCTTGTCTTCCGGGGCGCGGGCGGCCACGGCCACGCGGACAAGGTCCCCGTGGAGGGACTCGCCCATGTTCGCCTCCCGGATAAAGAATTCCTCGTCCTGATCCGTGGCCTGAACGAAGCCAAAGCCCTTGTCATGACACTGGAGAACACCAGTGTGCTGGCGCGTGGTGGCCTTGGTCTTGTACTTCCGGCCGTCGCGCTCCACGAGTTGTTGGGCGGTCATCTCTGCGAGCACATCGCAGAATTGGAGGTAGGTCTCGTTGTCCTCAATGCCGAGCCCGTTCGCGATCTCGTGGGAGCGATGGGCATCGTTGGGATGCTCCTGTAGAAAAGCGAGGATGTCTTGTCGAAGGCTGTCAACTTGCGTCTCCGTAATGGTAGGAGGGGGCTATGCTGAAAAAGGAGTTATTATGAATCTTGTATATCGCAACGACCGTCTGCCCGTCGACGTTCGAACCGCACGAAAAAGTCATACGGGCTCGTTCTGGGCAGGCGGCCCCTGCGCCCTGGTGGAGGCAGTGGAATCGGGCGGAGGGACGGGGGGCCCAGCGACTGGATCAGGGGTGGGACGCTCCTCGTCGTCCGATGGAGAATCGGTCGGCAACATCCAGCCAAAGATGCTGTGGAGGAGGGTCCGCCAGGTCGAGAACTGAGTCTGATACGAGACGCCGGCCCCACGGCTACTTGTGAGGGCGCGGCTGGGGGTCAGCTCGTCCCCGGTCCGCCGGTAGAAGACCTTCGCACTCACGCTGGGACTGAGCCGCACCTCCACCACGAACTCCCCCTGTGGGCCTTCGGCGCGTTGGGCCTCCGGGTCGGCCGGGTCATCGTTGGTGTAGACCCCTTCGCCCCGAATGATGAGACGCTCATTGAGCAGGCGCAGGGCCACACCGTAGATCAGGTCCAGGTTGCTCGGGTCCTCGCCCTGCACGCCAAAGTTGAGGTCCACGTTCGGGAGTGCCTCCCCGAGGTACCGGTTGAGCTGGCTCGACACGAGCTGGGACACGCTGTTGAACGCCAGCTGGTTGCCCGCCGTCGTCAACTGATTGCTCTCGCCGTCGGACCCGGGCGTACCGGTCTGGGTGATCGACTCGGTAGTGAGGAGAAACGTGTTCGTCAACAACACGCTCGTGGCGTACTCCGTGGTCCGGGCGGGCTGGTTGAGAACGGCGTCCAGGGTCTCGGAGCCGATCAGGTTCCGCTCCTCACTCCGCGTTATGGATAGGCCAAGGTCCACCTGGGGCGAGGCCACCCGCCCACTGATGGCTAGTTGAACCGTGACGGGGATGCGCCCGCTGTAGCCGTCGAAGCCCGGCAGCCCGGAGGGAGAGGCACGGGTACGGTATTCGGCATCAAGATCCAGTTGTGCGTTGGTGGGGCTTCCGTCCCAGGTAATCGTTCCCTGGTTGATGGCAAAGCGGCGCACGAAGACCTCTCCGGCCGTGAACAAATAGGTGCCGCTGGTCGCATCGAAGCTCCCGTAGACCGAGAAATCGCCCTCTTCTCGCTGCAATTGGACCCGACCGGACCCGACCACCGTCACCACGTCCCCCACCAGCGGATCGAAGACGAGGTTAACCGTTGATTGGTCCGGGGCGGTTACGTTGAGGTTCAGGTTGAGGCCCTCGACGAAGGACGGCACTCCCTCGGGGCGGTCGGCCAGAATGTTGGGCCGACGCGTCAGTTGCGACACGGACGGGGCCTGGCCCGTGGAATCGGCAAAAACGATGAAGCCCGCGTCCTCTTCTACCGTCCGTCCGGAGACGGGGATGTAGAGCTCGCTGTCCGGTGTCGTTCGGGCCGAGTTTGACTCGAGGGTCGCGTCGGGGAGAGGACCGGTGAGGCGCAGGGGGCCTGAGGCGCGGATCTGGCCATAAAACGGGAGATCTTCGGCCTGCGACACGTCGATTACCGTGATGCCATCCAGCGAGGCCGACAGGTCAAAAGAAAAGTACTGGTAGTCGTTAAACAGGATGCTCCCGTCCACGGTGGCCGTGCCCTCTTCGTCCTGAACCCGGAGCGTGCGGGCGTGGATGCCGCGTTTGTCCACCTCTACGGGGCCCTCCACCTCGTAGGCCAGGCCAAAGACCGGTAGCCGAACGGCCCCATTTACGATGTCGAAGTCCGCCTCAAACCGAGGGTCCAGCACCCGACCTCCGATGTGAAGCGGGCCGGTCACGAACCCGCGCACCCCGGCGACACGCTCCTCAAAGATGTACCGGAAGAAAAAGAGATCCGCGCGATCGACGTCCACCGAAAGGTCTAGGGTCTCTCCCGGAGGAAGGGCCGACGTCCGATTGGAGGAAGCCGCACGCGCCCACTCCGGGAGGCGCACCCGGCCCGACACGGAAATGTCGTTGGGCTCCACAGTCCGCGCCCCCGACGGAACCAGTTCCGGGCCCGTCAGCTGCTCCATGTCCTGGGCCTCTGAGCGGAGCCGCCCCCGCACCCGGAGATCTGGGGACTGGGGGGCGTAGGCCAGACGGAGCTGGGCTGAGCCCAGGACGCGACGGTCGAAGGAGAGACGCTGCACCGCCACGTCACTGACCAACTCCGGTTGTCCCAACGCGCTCCGGAGACGAACCTCCCCGTCCAGGTTGCCGCCGATGAGCTGCGGCAGTCCCAATGCCTGCGAGAGGGGCGGGAGGTAAACATTTTGGGCCTCCACGGCCAGAGTGTCTGAGGAGCGCGCCGAGACGGTGCCGCCGATTCGGATTTTTTGCAGGGATGGGGTGTCGGGATGAGGCTGCTGTATCCTGAACGGGGTGACGACAAGGGCGTCCGAGTAGGCCCGAAGCGAAGCAGGCGAGGCGTTTGTCCATTCGCTGCCGTTGATATTCGCCGAGACGTCTTGGAGGCGCAGTTCGTTGGCTCGGGGGGTCACGCGAAGCCCCCCGGACAGGTATACGGAGTCAGCAATACCGAGGCTGTCTGCCTGTGCCTGAAGCCGTCCGGTGCGGCCCCCGTAAGTGAGGGACACGGTGGGGTTCTTGAGGGCAGGCCCTCTCAGCGCTGCGCGCCCAGCAGTGACGGAGGCGGTGGCCAATGTTGACTGTGCGAGCGGGGCATTGATACGGCTGGAGACGTCGTACTCAGCCCTCAGGTCCGTCGCGGCATTCGGCCCGGACTGAATAAGATCGGCCGAGACGCGCCCGGCGGTGTGAAAGCTGTCGGGGCCGACGGAGAGCCGAGTTTCGGCGGTGAGGTTTTCGGTTCTCTTCGGAAAAGCGGGCCACCAGGCATGCACGATCTTTGGCTGGAGGACCTCCATCGTGGCCTTTGCCTTAAGGGGAATCTGGGACTGGAGGGATGCCCGCGATGAGGATTCGGTCGGCAGGTAGAGGGACGGCTGGATGGAAGACTGTTGGCGAGACGGGGACGGCTTGTTGCGCTCGCGACGAACTGCATCTTGAAGCTCTGCGCCCCAGGTCCGTGCCGCCGCCCAGAGGGGAGGGCCGAGAGAGGTACCGTCGGCCGTGAGACGAAGCACGGAGCCGCTCAGCTCGATACGTGGGCGGTCGGCGGTTTGGTCGGCCAGGCGGAGGGCGACGGAGTGTGGAGGCAGCATCACTGTGCTGTCTCCATGATTCACCCGAGAACTGTCTACCTGGAGGACGGCCGTGCCGGTAAGAGAGCGCCACTGAGCCCCACTCCCCCCAACGGTCATGTGTCCATTCAGTTGGGTGGACGGGGCGGGCGGCCCCACGATCGATCCCAAATCGAGATCGGAGCCGGTCACCGTGGCCGTATAGGTCGGTCGGCGATCGATGCCCTGAGCCGCCCCGTTCACATACAGACGTCCTCCGTTGTCCTGCCGGACGTTGAGAGTGCCGTTTGTGCTGTCCCCGTTGATTGTAAGCATGCCGTCGGCGGCGGTGAAGGAGCGACCGCCAATCCGAGAGTCTGAGAGGGACACGTCGACCGAGCCCCGGAGCGTGCCAAGTTGGGTGCCCGACCCGCTGCCCTCAACTTGGCCCGACAGTTGGCTCGCCAGGGCCGGTCGTCCGGTCAGGGGCGCAAGGTTGAGGCTGTCTGCCTTGAGCGTGCCGTTGTAGGTGAGGCCGGAAGACGCCGATCGGGCCACGCCCAGCGAGCCCCGGACTGCTCCGTGCGGGCTCTCCACAGCCAGGCGGGTCGCAAGATCGAACGTGCGAGGACCGGATTGCGCATTAGCGGTCGTGCCCTGCAGCGACGCGGTGAGGTTGAATGGTCCATTGTCGGTGGGGGGCAACGGGGGAGCAGCCGGCCACACATCACGGAGGTCTTCTGGGGCAAGGCGACTGTCTGTGAGACGAAGATCCATCGTGAGCCCCTCGGAGGCCCTTTGGAGGGTCCCGTTCAGGGTGGCGGTGGACGCATTGTGGGTGATCGTGACGTCGTCCGCGCTGAGCCGACGTGCAGTCCCCCCCAACGTGCCCTCGAGTGTCACAACGTCCGCGAGCGGGAGTCGGGGGACAATGCGTCGGATCTCGCCCTGGTCGATCCGGCTCCGATCGAGGCGTACCGAGACCTGGGGCGAAGCTCCGTCCGGCGCGCTAGTTTGGATAGAGGCCCGTCCTCGAATGCGGGTCGTATCTAAGGACAGATCCAGCCCCGTTATCGACCAACTGTTCGATGTCCGCTGCAGTTGCCCTTCGACGAACGAGACCCGGAGGTCCTCGTCCGGCATGGAGAACGACCCGTTGCTAAGCTCCACGAAGCGCCTCGTGCCCGTCCGTTGGGCGACGGCGCTGAACGAAAGCCCCTTGACGGTTGTCTGCGTGTAGTCGAACAGCCAGCCCCGTCGGACGAGATCGGGGGCGGAACCGCTGCGAGTCGTGGTCACGCGGCCCCTCTGCACCTCAATATCCGCAAACGTTAAGTCCAGGGCGTTTCCCGAAGAGGAGGGCGACACCTGCCGAAAGGCATCCGCGGCGTTCCAGGCCCCCGCAGAGTCGCGGTGCAGTACGAGGTGAGGCCGAATTAGGGTGAGGGACTGGACGGATAACTCCGCGGTCAAGAGGTTGGCCCACTGCGGCGTGGCCTGGATCCCCTCGACCGTCCCGACGAGCGTGCCCGAAGAATCCCGTAGTTGTACCCCGCTTGCTTCAATGCTGGTGAGAAGAGAGCCGCTCAGGGAATCGATTGAGAGGGTTCCCAGGAATTGCTGGTCGAACTGCGCCTCAATTTGTTGTCGGATCTGATCACGGCCCACCTCCGTCCGCGTGAGTCCGACGAAGAAGACGACCCCAACCATCACCGCTGCGAAGGCCACGCGGAAGGCTCGCCACAGCGGTTGGGTGAAGGAACGGCGGGTGGACGAATCGGGCACGAAGACGGGCCGAAGCCGGAGAGGTGGTGAAAGGCGTCATCGAGGCAACCGCCTGCTATCGGCGTGTTGACACGACTGAGGGGGCTGGGCGTTTCAGTCTGAACATGCAAACTGCCAGGCATGACGAGCGTCGGCCTCCGTCACATCGCCAGTCACGTACGCCTCGCCCAACTGTTCTAGAAGCACGAAGCGGATGGTGTCCCCTTTGTTTTTCTTGTCCGCCGCCATTGCCTCATAGAGGTCGGGAAACGACACCTCGGCGGGGTCGGACGCAATCGGCACGGCACGGAGTACGTGATCGAGACGCTCTCGGGGCAGTGCCTCGGGATGGCGCTGATGGGAGAGATAGAGCCCGGCCCGCATTCCGAGCGCGACGGCCTCGCCGTGGGTGAACGCGCCGTACCCCGCCACGCGCTCAAGGGCGTGGGCAAAGGTATGGCCGAAGTTCAGAATGGCGCGCCGGCCCTCTTCTCGTTCATCGGCACTTACGACGTCGGCCTTCACGCCCACGGCATCCTCAATTACCGACGAGATGACCGTTCGGTCTTTGCGGGCCATGACGGGAACCAGGTGATCCTCCAGGACCTCGAAGAGCTCGGGGTCACGGATGAGGGCGTGTTTAATCACCTCCGCCATCCCGCTTGTGTACTCCCGCATCGGCAGGGTGTCAAGCGTCTGAGGGTCGGCGCAGACGAGTTCTGGTTGATAGAAGGCGCCGATCAGGTTCTTGCCGGTGTCGTGGTTGATGGCCGTTTTGCCCCCCACCGACGCGTCGACCTGGGCGAGAAGGGAGGTCGGCAGCTGCACAAGGGGCAGACCGCGCAGGAGGGTCGCCGCGGCAAACCCGGCAAGGTCGCCGACGACGCCGCCCCCGAGGGCAAGCACCGGGGTCTGCCGATCGATGCCCCAGGTGAGGGCGTCGTCGTAGACACGGTGAAGGCACGAGGCCGACTTGGTCTGCTCGCCGGGGGGAAGGACGATGGAACGCACCGTCCAGCCTGCGTTGGAAAGGCCCTCAATGAGGGGCGTCTTGTAGTGGTGGGCCACGTTCTCGTCGGTGACGAGGAGACACTGCTCAGCCGCGAGCCCGGCGTCCTCTAGCAGTGACGGGACCGTGGCAAGGGAGTCGAAATGAACGGTGTAGCTCCGCTCATCAAGGTCAACAAAAACGGCCATGGACGCGAGAGTTGTTGGTGTGGGTCTCTCTTCTCTTCACGGACCGGCGGGGCGTGAGATTCCTTCTCCCTCCGGAATTTGATGAGTCTGGTCGTGTGTCTCCGGAGCGTTTCCGGTTCCGGGTCGATCGTGCATTCTGCCACGCAACAATTCCTCCTCCATCTGTATGGTGATCCCGTCGATCTTGGAGCACGCGCACACCCTCGCTGGGCGAGCAGTGGAGGAAGGCGGGGTTGCAGTAGACGCCACGGTTGGCAACGGACACGACACGGCGTTCCTGGCCCGGGCGGTCGGCCCGGACGGGTCTGTTGTGGGATTCGACGTACAGGAGAAGGCCCTCGCCGAAGCCCGAGAGTGCTTGGAGGCGGAGGCCCCCGCCGCATCTGTTCGGCTGGTGCACGCGGGGCATCAGACCCTCGCCCGACACTTAGATGAGGCGAAGCAGGGCCGGGTCGGCGCCATCATGTTCAACCTGGGCTATCTGCCCGGCGGGGACCACTCGATCACGACGCGTCCCGAGACGACCCGTCAGGCCCTGAAAGCCAGTGCGGAGGTGCTCCGGCCTGGCGGTGTCATCACGACGGTGGCCTACACAGGGCACGAGGGCGGGAAGGCAGAGGCCGAAGCGGTCGAGACCTGGGTGTCGGCGCTTCCACAAGAGCAGTTTCGGGCCCTGTCCTACCGATTTCCGAATTGGAGCAACGACCCGCCGCGTCTGTTTGCAGTGGAGAAGCGACGTGACGCGTAGACGTTGGCCGGGTTCGCTGCACCGGCGCCTGCTTCTTCCCTTACTCATACGACGGCCGCGCCATGTGCCTGATTCTCTTCGCAAACGACGTGCATCCGGAGTACCCTCTCATCTTCGCGGGGAACCGGGATGAGTTTTACGACCGGCCGACGGCCCCCGCCGCGTTCTGGGACGACGCGCCCCACGTGCTGGCCGGGCGAGACCGGAAGGCGGGAGGGACGTGGCTCGGCATCACGCGCCGGGGGCACTGGGCGACGGTGACCAACGTCCGGGACGAGCGGCCCCATCGGGAGGACGCGCCGTCGCGAGGGCGTCTCGTGGCGGACTACTTGCGGGACGAGCCCGCGCCGGATGCGTACCTCGAAGACGTTGAAGCGGAGGCGGATCAGTACAACGGGTTTAATCTGCTCGTGGGGACGGCCGAGAGCACATTCTACTACTCCAATCGGGACGGCACCCCGCGGCCCGTACAGTCCGGAATCCACGGCATGAGCAATGCGCAGCTCGACGATCCGTGGCCCAAAGTGGAGCGAGGCACTTCCCGTCTAGACACGCTCTGTAACGAAGACGAGCCTTCTGTGGAGGCTTTCTTCGATGTCCTCGACGATCGCCGACCGGCCCCGGACGAGAACCTTCCCCAAACCGGGGTGGGGCGTGAGACCGAGCGGATGCTCTCGCCGCCGTTCATCGATGGTGACGAGGCGTACGGGACCCGCGCCTCCACCGTTTTTCTTGTCCACCGCAGCGGGCACGTGACGTTTGCCGAGCGGAGTTTTGACGGCGGAATCTCGACGGAGACCCGGGACTTTACATTCGACGTGACCTCCCGCGTGGCGTCTTAGTTTCCATCTCCAGTGTGCATTCGCAGTAGGACTTTTTTCGTTTATGTCCGAAAAACTTCGATTTGAAAACGCGAATGGGAATACCCTGGCCGCACGGCTCGACCGTCCCGATGGCGAGTCGCCCTGCGCATTCGCGCTCTTTGCGCACTGCTTCACCTGCTCCAAGGATTTGCGGGCCGCCGGGGCCATCAGTCGGGCGCTGACCCGGCATGGCATCGCCGTGCTTCGATTCGACTTTACCGGGCTCGGGGAAAGCGAGGGAGAGTTCGCGGACACCAATTTCTCGTCCAACGTCGAGGATCTGATCGCGGCGGCCGATCATCTCGCCGAGCACCACGAGGCGCCTCGCATTTTGGTGGGCCACTCGTTGGGGGGCGCCGCGGTGCTCCAGGCCGCTCAGCGGCTCGATTCCGTGCAGGCGGTGTCAACCATCGGAGCCCCGTACGACCCCGAGCACGTCACCCGGCACCTCGAAGATGCGGTAGCGGACATCAAAGAAAACGGGGAGGCCCGCGTCCGCCTGGCCGGGCGTACCTTTACTATCCGGAAGCAATTCCTCGACGATCTGGCGGCGACGAAGATGGAAGACACCATCCGAACGCTCGACCGGGCGCTCCTGATCTTTCACTCGCCGGTGGATCAGACCGTCGGGGTGAACAACGCCGCCAAGATTTTTCAGGCCGCCAAGCACCCGAAGAGCTTCGTCTCACTCGACGATGCCGATCATCTCCTCACGGATCGGTCGGACGCAGAATATCTGGGGGTGGTCCTGGGAGCCTGGGCTGAAAAGTACGTCGACCGGTCCGCCTCCGAACCCGAAACACCGGACGGCGACGTGGTGACGCGTACCGAAGGGGCCTACCGCACCGAGATCCAGGCCGGTCGGCACTCTCTGGTTGGAGACGAGCCCGAAGGGGTGGGGGGCGACGACGAGGGCCCCACACCATATGGCTTTCTGCTGTCGGCACTCGGCAGTTGTACGGGGATGACCCTTCGCATGTACGCCGATCGCAAAGAGTGGCCCCTCGACGAGATCGTCGTCCGTCTATCCCACGAAAAAGTTCACGCAGAGGACTGCGAAAAGTGCGACACGGATCAAGGACAGGTGGACTGCATCGAGCGAGAAATTGAAGTCCGGGGCGACCTCAGTGATGCCCAGCGTGAGCGGCTTTTCGAAATCGCCAACAAGTGTCCTGTCCATCGCACCCTCCTCAGTGAAGTCGACGTTTCTTCTTCACTCCGAACCCGATCCGACACGCAGTAGCCGTTTCGGTGCGGCCGCCAATCAGCACGCCTTCGTCGAGAACTCATAAGAATCGAGCCCCGATTTGACCCCGATGGTCCGAACCCGCGGTGGCCTGCATCATATTAGGTCTTGCAATTAAAAACGGGACGTGGCGCAGCTCGGTAGCGCACATGTATGGGGTACATGAGGTCGCCGGTTCAAATCCGGCCGTCCCGACTTCTTGGGCCTTGAGGCCGTTTCTCCGGATCTTGCCGGCGGAACGGCCTTTTCTTTTGCGGGTTTGCCGACTGGCTCCGCCGGTGAGCCCCCGTTCAGTCAGAGAGTAACGCCGGGTTCGGGACCTCCCACCGACTCTTCTCGTCGCCATGCCCGATGATTTGGACACTCCCGCTCTGCGGCGGTTCGCGCGCGACCTGAGCCGGATCCGTGAAGACCGGGGTGTATCTCGTGCAGCAATTCAGGAGGAAACCCAGGTACACGCCTCGCACCTGAAGTCCTTCGAGGAGGGCGTTCTCCACGAAGAGGAGAGAATGAATGGCGTCTACCTGAAAGCGTTCGTCCGTGCCTACGCCGAGGCGATTGGGCTTTCCACGGAGACAGTCGTGGATCACCTGGAATCTGCGCTCTCCGGCACCTACGACGATCAGCTTGCTGCCGCATTTGTCAGTGTGCCACCGGCGGAAGACGAACCGGATGATCCTGAGACCTCCGCGCCCAAGTCCTCGGCGGAGGAAGAACAGGAGGCCGCCCCATCGCCGGGCCCGGTCGATGAGCCTGAAGATGCTTCCGAGGCCGCAGGCGGCGTCTCTCAGGGGGCGGCGTCCGAGCCGACCCAGGCGCCCCCTCAAGATGAGTCTCCAGCAGCCCACCCCCAGGCCCCAAACAGCTCAGGTGCGTCTGCTTCCTCGACGGACAGCGACCGTTCGTCCGGAGACTCACAGGAGGGGAAGCATTTTTCGGACCTGACTGAAGAGGAAGAGGCGAAGACAAGACGTAATCAATCCTCAATGTCCGAGCCCCCTCCGGCACGTCGCGCCTCCCGGACAGACTCATTTTCCGGGGACGTGCAGGAGTTTTTCGCGGATCATCGCGGCAAAGTTCTTTTGGCTGTTGGGGTTGCCCTCGTGCTCGCACTGGTGGGGGGACTGGGAATCTACCTCACGGGGGAGGACGCGACTTCTGAGGCATCATCGGAGGGCGAGACCCTAGAGGCTTCTCCTGCTGCTGAGGCCGGCCCGTCGGGGACCGAAGCCGCTGGCGATACGAGTACATCGCCGCCGCAACCCCCTCGGCAGCCCCCGGCCGACATCACGCTTGGCGACACCCTTCACGTCACGGTTCGTGCAACCGCGGACGTTCGGGAACTCCGGGTTCAGCAAGATGACAACCTCCGGCGGCCGTACTGGATCGAGGCGGGCGAGGCCCGCGTCTTTCCGTTTGCCGAACGGGTGACGCTCCAGAATCAGCTTGATAGCCTGGAGGTTCTTCTCGAAGGGTACCGGTACCCCATCACCTCGACCGACGAGCAAGGGCGGGTCATCATTCGCCGGGACACGGCCGAGCAGTTTGCAGATACCCTCCGTGGCCCCCCTCTCTCCATCCCGGAATCCCCCGACACGATCCGGGGCCAAGACTCGTTTCCAGATCCAGATACTACGTCCTCGGGGAGGGCTGGCGCGGAGTCCTGAGTGCTCGTGCGGATGCCCGAAAGGATCCTCTTTGTCCCTGTACGCATTCGGATTGTCCTTGGCATCACGTCACGGCCCGTCCCTCTGAACGTCGAGGGACGACGGTCTTCGTCATTGGTTGCACGGTCCACTATGGGACTTCTCGAGTTGCTCGGTTGGAGCCGGCGGACGCCTCAACCCGTGGGGCATGACCTCGAAACCGGGGACGGGTCCGAAGACCCTGAGGCCTGGAAGCGGTGGGCCCTGCGCGGAGGACTCTTTTTGGGCCTTGTGGCCCTCACTGTCGCGGCGTTCCCACGGGGCGATTTTTACGAGTATACGGTCGAGGTGGGCGACACGTGGCGACAGTCTACACTCAGCGCCCCCTTTAACTTCCCCGTGTACCTCGATCAAGAGCGTGTAGAGGCCCGGCGTGACACCGTTCGAGAGAATACGCCTCCGTATTTTCGCGAGGTGCAGGGGGCGTCACAGAAACTCACGCAAAACCGCGACACCCTGCGTGGCCAATTGGATCGTATTCTGGAGGCCTACGCGAGTTACCGCTACCATCAACAACAGGGAGAACGGGAGGCCGCCCGTCAAGACTCCCTGGACTACGTCCGGCGTCGCCGGAATGCTCAGGTCACGCTTAGCGCTTCGCAGTGGGAGTACCTAGCAGCCGAGTACGCGGAGGACGTGCAGAACCTTCGCTCCCCCTCTCGCCAGTCTGCCGACCAGCCGTCATCCCGTCTGCACGGACGCCTGCTTGACGCGGCGTTCGAGGTGGGCGGACAGCTCTTGAGTCTCGGGGTTATGAACCGGCCGCGCGATTCTGTGTTAACCGACGAGATTCTGGTCCGGAACCAACAGGACCAGACACAACGCAGGGTCCAAAAAGACAACCTTTATGGTCTCAACGAGGCGTTCGAGTACGCCGAGCGCCAGCTCCGCGAGAGGTTTTCTGCGAACCGGGAGCACTCCCGCGTCGCAGCCTCCTTCTTCCGGGCGATCTTCGTGCCGTCGCTCCAGTATCTCCGCGAAAATACGATGGAGGAGCGCGAACGGCGCGCCAAAAAAGTAACTGCTATCCAGGGAGGGGTGGAGGAAGGGGAACCAATCGTACGGACGGGCCAGCGAGTCACCCAGGAAATCAAACGCAAACTCACCTCCCTCGAACGGGCGAAGAGTGATCAGCTTGGGTCCAACATCGTCGTGAAACAGTTGAGTGGGGAGGTTCTCTTCACCCTTCTTGGCTTTGGGTTCTTCTTCTTTTACCTGTATCTCCTCCGGCCCGAGATTTGGTCCAAAAACCGGGACCTAATTCTGATATCGGTGGTTCTTGCGTTCATCACTGCCCTCTACGGGATCGCGATTCGGACCCCTTGGTCCCTGTACGTGGTGCCCGTGCCGCTCGCGTCGGTGCTGCTCACCATCGTCTTTAATTCTCGCATCGCCCTCATTGGGACCCTGGTGCTGGCCCTGACCGGGGGGCAGATGTTGGGCCTCGACCTCGAGTACACAATCGCCACCTTCTTTGCCGGCGCGTTCGGGATCTTCAGCGTCCGGGACATAAAAAATCGAGGCCAGTTTTTCGTGAGTGGCGGACTGGCATTCGCCGGGTATGCGCTCGTGCTCTTTGCCACCTGGCTGTACCTCGACCTCCCCTTTGGACGTGTGGCGCCCGACCTGGCCTACGCGGCGATCGCCTCCGTCATTACGATCACGGCGTCGCTGTTTTTGTGGGCCCTGGAGCGCACCTTCGACATCACCACGGACCTGACTCTGCTTGAGCTGTCGGACACGAACCGTCCGTTGCTTAAAGAGCTGAGTCTGCGGGCGCCCGGATCGTTCAATCATACGCTTCAGGTTGCCAACCTGGCCGAAGCCGCCGCCGACCGGATCGGGGCCCACGCGTTGCTGACTCGGGTGGGGGCGCTCTACCACGACATCGGCAAAATGAAGAAGCCGGAGTATTTCGTGGAGAACCAGCGCACGATGTCCAACCCCCACGACGAGCTGAAGCCTCGGATGAGCGCCCTCATTATCGCAAGCCACGTGAAAGAGGGGGTCGAAATGGGGCAGGACGACGGGCTGCCCGAGCAGGTGCACAAGTTTATCCCCATGCACCACGGGACGGCACGAATCGAGTATTTCTACCAGAAGGCCCTCAGCCGAGCCGAGGACGGGGACCAATCCGTTCCGGAATCAGAGTTTCGCTATCCGGGGCCCAAGCCCGACTCGAAGGAAACCGGCATCCTGATGCTAGCCGATTCCGTAGAGGCCGCGAGTCGGAGTCTTGATGATCCGTCCCCCCGTCGCCTCGAGAACCTCATCGATCTTCTCTTCAGTGAGCGGATTGATGACGGGCAGCTCGACAACACGGACCTCACGTTCCGTGATCTCCGGTTGATTAAGGACACGTTCCTGAAGATGCTGCTTGGCATCTACCACGTGCGGGTCAAGTACCCGAACCAAGAAGAAGAATCCGCTGAGCCGGACTTCGAGGTGGTGTCCCTGCGGGCGGATCGGCCGTATGTCAACGTCTCCGTGGCCTACAGTCAGGACGCATGGGGAAACTGGATCGAGCCCGAACCGTCCTCGCCGGAGCGTTCGCGCAAAGAGCCGCGCCCTCAACTCGCAGACGCGTCTCCTCACTCCTCCGCCTACCCGGACGCGGAGGGGATGCCGGCAGATCAGAACGGGAGGGAGGAGCCTCCAGTGACGGAGGAGACGGCCGGGACGGAATCTGGGGACGAGGAGGCGCCCCCACAGGAAGGATAGTGGACCGTTACGCCGGCACGGCGTCGGCAATGGCCTCAATCGAGTCCTTGCTGACCAGCAGCTTCAGTTCTTCGACATCGTGGAGGGACTCGTCTAGGTAAGGGCGAAGGCGGCGCTGACTCGCCGGGGTCGCGAGCAACAGGTCCGTCTCTTGGACAAAGCTCTGCAGGTGGTCCGCTTTGCGATCGATCGACGCGGCAATGACCTGCCCATCGTAGGCTGTGTGGGACCGGAGCTCTTCCGACAAGGGGGGGATGGTATCTTGGTAGCGCGACACCAGTCCGAGCGTCTCCCGGTCGCGAAGTCGAGCCACCGTTTCAAGAACGGGGGGAGGAAGGTGAGTCGAAAACCCCATCGTGTCCGTCCTTGAGAGTGTTTCCAAGATCTCCGCGAGGCAAGGGTACGGTGAGAAGGCAAAGTCCGCGTCCTTGTGGCGCTCAATTTGAGAGAGTGAGACCGGCAAAACGGTTTTTTGGAGAGCAGTGCTCAGCTGGTCTGCACACATCCGATTCAACTCGTCATGAGGGCCTACGGCAATAAGCTTGCGCTCCAGTCCCGCGTGGTCCAGCAGTGTGGCCTGTTCTTGGAAGAGGGACTCGATCTCTGTGTCACTAAGCCCCAATCCGACCAGTTGCTGTAGTGTGTCGTTGACGACTTTTGCCCCGCGTTCCATCCGTTCGCTCTTGGCCAGGGGCGTCCGCTCTCTGACGGTGTACCCACTTCCGACCTGAGAACTGAGAAGCCCCTCGTCTTCGAGCTCCTGATACGCCTTTCGAACCGTGTGAAATGAGATGTCGAGTTGATCGCCCAACGAACGAGTTGAGGGAAGCGTGTCGTTAACATTGTAATGCCCGGACGCGATGAGGTATCGGAGTTGATTGACGAGCTGCTCTCGGACCGACACGTTCGCGTCGGGGTCAATGTCTAAAGTCGACATGTCCGTTAACTCCGTTATTGCAAAGTAAAATAGGTTGCTCTTGTCCCAACGGCGCTTGGACGTAGGTGTATCGTTCACCTACGTGTGCGACGACGCCTCCTGGGGCCGAAACGACTCGCGCGCAGCGTCGCGGAGCGCCTCAAACCCCGGCCACTGAGTTGGCTGGAGTAGATATGTCGTGCGTCCCACCGCAAGTTCGACGTCGAATGATGTCGTGCGCACGTTGAAGACGGGCTTCCACTCTCGGGGGCGACCGACCAGCACGTCGTAGACACTCCGGATGGCCGCCTGGCCGGGGCGAAAGCTCACCTCGGCAGGGGTTCGGCTCAGGGAGAAGTGCGTCCACACCGTCGCTAGGGCGATGGCAGCGGGGAGCCCCCAGACGAGATACGCCCAAATGGGCTGTTCGAGGAGAGCCGAGGTGGTGGCGCCCACCATCAGCGGGACGGTACACACCCCGAGAGGAGGGCCCAAGAACCGTGTATAGACCAGTCCCCACGAGTCTTCTCCGGGATGGTGAGTGCTCTCAAAAACGGTGGCCACATCCATCGGGGCGGTACCATGAGGGATAGAATGTCGGTCCCTGGTCTTCTCGTCGACCCGGTCCTCCCGTTCCTACGCGACCGCACCGTCCCCGGCTTCTCGAGGGGCTTCTGTCGTCTCCGCAGCGTCGGGTTGATTCCAGGCGTATCCGTAGTGGGTGGGCGGGTTCAGGTTCTCTTTGATGGCGCGAGGGGAGACCCATCGCATGAGGTTGGAGGCAGATCCGGCCTTGTCGTTGGTTCCCGACCGTCGAGCTCCACCGAAGGGTTGCTCCCCGACCACCGCGCCGGTCGGCTTGTCGTTGATGTAAAAGTTGCCGGCGGCCTGTTCGAGAACGTCACTCGCCAACTTGATGGCCGCACGATCGCGCGCGAAGATCGCGCCGGTGAGTCCGTACGGGGAGGTCTCATCCACCAGGGTGAGGGTAGAAGCAAATTCTTCGTCCGGATACACGTAGACCGTCGTCACGGGCCCGAAGATTTCCTCGCACATGGTCGTTTCTTTCGGGGCGTGAGCGCGGATGATCGTCGGCTCGATGAAGTACCCGGTTGAGTCGTCATAGTCTCCCCCGTAGATAACCTCGGCGTCGTCGGACTCACGGGCCTGCTCGATGTAGCCCACAATCTTGTCAAACGCCCGCTGGTCGATGACCGCATTCAGGAAGTTGGTAAAGTCTTCTGGCGGGCCGACGTTGACTTCGTCCAACTGGGTCGTGAGTTCGTGCCGAACATCCGGCCAGATCGACTCGGGCATGTAGAGCCGGGAGGCGGCGGAGCACTTCTGCCCCTGATATTCGAATGAGCCGCGCAAAATAGCAGTTGCCAGCTGCTCGACGTGGGCTGAAGGGTGCCCGACGATGAAGTCTTTGCCCCCCGTTTCCCCGACAATGGTCGGGTAGGTCCGGTACGTGTCCAGGTTGTCGCCAATCGTGGACCAGAGGTGGTCAAACGTCCCGACCGATCCCGTGAAGTGGAGGCCCGCAAAATGTTCAGACTGCAGTGCGGGTGTGCCCACTGCCGCGCCGTCGTCGGCCGGCAGCATGTTGATCACGCCGGGGGGAAGGCCTGCCTCCTCTAGGATCTTGTAGAAGAAAAACGCCGAGTACACGGATCGAGAGGCCGGCTTCCACAGCACCGTGTTGCCCATCAGGGCAGGGGCCGTCGGAAGATTGCCCTGGATGGCAGTGAAGTTGAAGGGCGTGACGGCGAGCACGAAGCCTTCGAGCGGCCGGTACTGCATCTGATTCCAGATGCCCTGCGAGTCATTCGGCTGGTCGCGGTAAATCTGTTCCGCGTAGTGGACATTAAACCGGAGGAAGTCGATGAGCTCGCAGGCCGCGTCGATCTCGGCCTGGTGGATGCTTTTCCCCTGTCCCAACATCGTCGCCGCGTTGAGGGTATCCCGGTAGGGCCCGGCAATCAGGTCGGCGGCGCGAAGGAAAATGGCAGCTCGATCCGAAAAGTCCATCGCGGCCCATTCGGCCTTCGCCTCCATGGCCGCGTTGATCGCGTCGTCGACGGCGTCGCCCCCAGACTGGTGCACCTCCCCAAGCACGTGCTGGTGATCATGAGGGGGAACGACCTCGGAGGTCGAGCCCGGATACACAGGGGTTCCCCCAATGAAGGCAGGGATTTCGATGGTCTGGTTTTTCAGTTCCCTGAGTCGCTCCTGAACGGACCGACGGTCTTCTGATCCGGGTGCATAGGAGCGAACCGGTTCGTTCTCTGGGGAGGGCGCTTCGGGATATGCGTTCTTCATGGGAGAGGGGTAAGAGCAATGGACTGTTCGAGAAACGTAATCTATGCCTGAAATACGGGAGGGAGACTGTTCATGTTCGTCCCCGGTGGGGCTGGATCTTCTTTCCGGCAATCCTGTAGCGGAAACGGATTTGAACTGCTACTTCGCGTCTGCTCCCCACACCGGTTCATTCTGGTTCGTGCCCGTTCGCTTTGAGCGCTTTATGTCCCTCCGGTACCTCTGGGGGGCTGAGGGACGAGAAGAGGGGCGGAGCTTTCTGCGATTTATTATTTATGTGGCTGTCGGGGGGGTCACGCTGGGGGTGGCCGCGCTCCTCCTTGCCCTCGCAATCGTTCGTGGGTTCAGCGAAGAGATTGAAGAGAAAATCGTGGGGTTCGGAGCGCACATTCAGGTATCCAGCTACGTCCAGGACGAGCCGCTGGACCAAGGTGAGTCGCTTCGGAGCCAGCTTCGTCAGATGAAGGGCATCTCTGCGGTCTCTCCGGTGGTTGAACAGCCGGTGCTGCTCCGCCGCTCGGAGGATGCAATCGATGGGGTGGTGCTACTGGGAATGGACCGGCTTCCCTCGTACCTGGAGCGACGGGTTGAGGTCGGGGATTTTGACGTTGACGCCGAGGGGGGAGACGAGCCAGGCCTCGTCGTGGGACGGGAGATGGCCACCCGACTCGGCCTATCGGTTGGGGACCGTGTAACCGCGTTTTCCCTGCAGCAGGGGGAGAGTGGTATGTCAATGAGGGAACAGCGCCCCCGCGTCAAGCAGTTTCGGATCCGCGGCATTTACGACACGTCGCTGCAAGACATCGACGATGTATATGTCTTCAGCAATACCTCTGTCGCCCGGCGCCTGGGAAACGTGACCGCTCCGTCCGTCAGCCGGTTTAACGTTACAGTGACCGACCCATCCCGCATTGATTCGCTGGCGGCGCAGATTGAGAACCGGTTCGGCTTTCCGGTGTCCGCTCGCACTATTTATCAGCAATACGCAGGGCTCTTCGCCTGGGTTGACCTGCAACAGAGCATCATCCCGCTTGTGATTGGGGTCATTGTCATCGTTGCCGCCTTCAACATCGTTGGGACGCTCTTGATGCTGATCCTCGAAAAAACCCGTGAGATTGGCATTCTCAAAGGCCTAGGCACCTCGGGCCGCACGCTGAAGCGACTCTTCCTTGTTTTGGGCCTCTTAATTGGCACCGTCGGGACGAGTCTCGGAACGGTCCTGGCGCTCACCTTCGCGCTTCTGCAACAGCACTTCGGATTGATCTCGCTCCCCGCCGAGGCATACTACATGACTACAGCGCCGATTGGTCTGAACCCACTCGACTTTCTGGTGGTGGCGGTCGTGACCATCTTCCTATGCGGGGCGGCTGCCTACATCCCTGCACGAGTGGCCGCACGGGTTGAACCCGTGAAGGCCATCCGCTTCGAATAAACAGACGCACCCAGCTTTACTCGACTCTTCTTCAACGATCCGATCCTCCACATGAGCACGACTCACCCGCTTTCCAAGGGAGACCGCGCCCCGAACTTTACGCTCTACACGGACGAGGCACAGCCGTGGGAACTGTCCGATCATCTCGATCAGCCCGTCGTCCTTCTGTTCTTCCCCGGCGCGTTCACCAGTGTGTGCACGACGGAGTTGAATGCCGTAAACAATGACCTCGGCTCATTCGACCCGGCACACGTCGTTGGCATCTCGACGGACTCTCCGGCCGTTCTTTCGGAGTTCCGATCCACGCAGCAGTTTGACTTTCCTCTCCTTAGCGACCACGACGCGGAAGTCTGTGCAGAGTACGGGGCGAAGTACGATCAGAATTTCACCGATATGGAACTGGACCGCGTCGCCAAACGGTCGGCCTTTATTGTTGACGAGGCAGGCACGATCCAGTACGCCGAAATCCTTGATGATGCGGGTCAGCACCCGGACTTCGATGCCCTGAAGGAGACCGTTCAGCGATTACATGAGTAGGGCACCGGCTGGAGACCTTAACGTCTGTTATTGCATGACGCCATGTGCGAACAACAGTGCCAACAGGCCTTGATCTCACCCAGTTGGACCACTACACTAAAAGACATCCACTCTTCCTTCACTGCTCATGAGGGAACTGGAGAGACGGTGTCCTCTGTGGCCTGCGCCGTTGAAATGGGCTGGAGGGTCCAGGGCGCAGGCCCGTTGAGGCATCGGTCCGTATGTCCCTGTCCTAGTGTCTAGTGCCCGTGAGAGCTGCCTATCTCCAATTTGCCCCGGCGTATCTTGAGGTGGATCAGAACCTTGCCGCGGTCGAGTCGCTACTTCGTTCCGTGGAAGCAGATCTGATTGTTCTGCCCGAGTTGTTTACGTCCGGGTACTTCTTTCAGTCAAAAGACGATTTGGAAAAGGTTGCCGAGCCGATCCCGAACGGGCAGTCCGTGGCTGCGCTGCGGTCTTGGGCCGACGCGCTCGGGGCAACGCTCGTGGCGGGGCTGGCGGAGCGGGACGGAGACAATTTTTACAACAGCGCGGTGATTGTTCGGCCCGACGGTCGGGTAGACACGTACCGCAAGGTTCACCTCTTCTACGAGGAGACGACCCTGTTCGAGCCCGGGGACCTGGGCTTTCGGGTCTTTGAGGTGGACTCCTCAGCGGGGACATCGTACCGTCTCGGGGTCATGGTCTGCTTCGACTGGTATTTTCCCGAGGCAGCCCGCACGCTTGCTCTCAGAGGGGCAGACGTGATTGCACATCCCTCGAACCTGGTCCTTCCACACTGTCCCGATTCCATGCCGGTTCGGGCCCGTGAGAACCACGTGTTCACCATTACGGCCAACCGGCACGGACGAGAAGAAAAGGAGGGGGAGTCCCTCCGCTTTATTGGGATGAGCGAAGTGTGTGGCCCCTCGGGCACCATTTTGACGCGGGCCGAAGAGTCGGCGAACGTGGTGGGGATTGTTGAGGTTGATCCACACGAGGCCCGGGACCGTGGCATCAATGCCCACAACGACGTGCTTGGGGACCGTCGCCCCGATACGTACGCCACAGATCCGATGGGGGCGACGGTAACGCCGAGCGGTTAGTGTGACCCTTGAACGACGTAATCCCCAAGAGCCGAATGAATGCGGTCTTTGGGGGCGGAATGGGTGTCTGGCTCGAAGGTCTGGCCCGTGACCTTCTCAAACAGTTCCACGTAGCGCCTTGTCACCTTTGCCCGGAATGCATCCGGGAGGGTGGGCATCTCGTCGTCGGCCCGGCCCTGGAACTCATGATCCATGAGCCATTCCCGGACGAATTCCTTTGAGAGTTGTCTCTGCGGACGGCCTTCAGCGAGCCGGTCCTCGTAGCCATCTGCGTAGTAGTACCGGGAGGAGTCGGGCGTGTGCACTTCATCGATTAGCGCGAGATCTCCGTCGGGCGTGCGTCCGAACTCGTACTTCGTGTCGACAAGAAGGAGGCCCTGCTCCGTGGCCATCTCGTGTCCGCGTCGGTACAACGCAAGGGCCCACTCTGCGAGCTGGTCGTAGGTTGCCGGATCAAGGCCGGTGTCCGAGAGCGCCTCTTCTCGGGTCACGTCCTGGTCATGGCCCTCCTCGGCCTTGGTAGTGGGGGTAAGGATTGGTTCGGGCAGCCGCTCGCTCTCGCGCAGTCCATCCGGCAAGCTCTGCCCGCAAAGGGTCCGCGTACCCCGGTCGTATTCTCGCCAGGCGTGTCCGGCCAGGTACCCCCGAACAACAAACTCGATGGGGATGGGAGTGCACTCTTTCGCGACAGTTACGTTGGGGTCCGGAACGGAGAGGACGTGGTTGGGGACAAGGTCCTTCGTGGCCTCGAAAAAGTAGGCAGCCGTCTGATTCAAGATTTGCCCCTTGAATGGAATGGTCTGAGGGAGGATGTGATCAAAGGCAGAGATCCGGTCGGTCGTGACCAGAATGCGCCGATCCCCCTGCTGGTAGTTGTCGCGGACCTTTCCGTGGTAGGTCTCTCCGAGGTCGTCAAAATCGGTCCGTTCGATCGTATGGTCTAACTGGTCTTCGATGAGTTGGTCGTCCATGGGGTGCTCCGCCACAGTTAAAGAGTGAGATGTAGGTGAGAGAAGGACTGCTCGTGTCCCGCCGCGAGATTCGCGCCGGTGTGTCGACGAGACATATTTTCAGAGGAGGAAGCTAGCTGGGACGCTGGCTCGATTTCCGAACGTGGAGTTCCGGCTCTACCAAGCGGGAGGTGTACTGCTCAGGACCTCGTTTTTCCAATCGGTCCAGGAGAAGATCGGTGCCCTCGTTCCCGACATTGTGCATGTTTTGGGCGACGCTACTCAGCCCGATGAACCGGCTTACCTTGATGTCGTCGTACCCGACAAAGGCAAAGTCGTCGGGCACTTCAAACCCTTCTTCCCGGAGTGCCTGCCATGCGCCGATTGCCTGGACATCGCTGCTGGCAAAGGCGGCCTCGACGGGTTCGTCGAGGGCCAGGAGATCCTGCATCGCCTCGTAGCCGGATTCCTCGCTGAACCCGTCGTGCTTGCTGGTGTGACCGTGCACCACAAGGTCTGAATTGAACTCGATCCCCGCGTTTTCCAGTGCCTGGCGGTACCCAGCGATCCGTTCGTTGCGGACATAGGTATCGTGGGGGGTCGTGATGGCGCCGATCCGGGTGTACTCCTGGTCGATGAGGTGGTTGACCGCAAGCTCGGCACCGGGCTGTTCCTCCCAGTAGAAGGAATCAAAGCCGTCCAATTCAGCCCCGACGAGCACCACCGGGCCTCCGAGCATCCGCAACTCGTCGGCGAGTTCCTCGTCCGGCGTGACGCCCACAAGCAAGAGCCCATCCATGGCCCCGCCCTCGAGGAAGCTCCGCAGGGAGTGCTTGGGGGCTTCCCATTCCAGGTCGCAGAGCAGCAGGTCCACGTCCTCCTCGTCGAGCCGATCACGCACCCCCTTCAGAAGCTCATTGTGAAAGGGCGTCGTGAAGGTGGGAAGCGCCACGGCGATTGTTCGCGTGGAGCGTTGGGCAAGAGACTTCGCAGTCCGGTTTGGGCGGAACTGAAGCTCCTGAATGGCCCGCATCACCTTATCGCGGGTCTGCTCGGCCACATCCTCCGAATCGTTTAGCACTCGCGAGACGGTTGAGATGGCCACGCCAGCATGATCGGCGACATCGTAGATTGTGGCCTTCGACTGACTCGGATCGTCCTTTGCGTCCTTGGGCATGAGAGTGGTACCGTGTTTGAAAGGGAGGAGGGGCCGAGGGGAGTTAGTCTTGTACCTCAGCCATCGTTGGTTCCTCTTCTAGGGTCTTAAAAAAGGTGGCGTCTGGGTTGTCCCCTTCGTCCTGCTGGCGAGCCCGGAGGGCTTCGGAGACGCGGCCCTTGGCCTTCTGCAACGCTGGTTCTAACTCCATGCCGGCCTGGAGGTTGTGGAGAAACGGTAGCAAAAGCCCGCTTGATGCTCCGTGGTGAGACTCAAGGTTGTCAAGATATGGGGCCTCAAAGAGGGCAAAGTCGTCCCCGTCGAAGAATAGGTCTAGCGCGTAGTCTGGGGCAGACCCTTCCTGTTCGTAGAAGTGCGTAGGAAGCTTTCCACAACGAATCAGAACGTGTTCGGCTCCTTGCTGGGCGATTCGCTGGGCAGCTACCTGAGCATCATCTAGACTGGGAATTTCCATGCCGGCAACCAGGGCGGCATCTGTACGCCGGATCGTCACCAAGTCTGGTTCACTGAGGCGTTCGACGATCGCCTCTAGTCCTTCCTGTTCTACGACGTCCTCGCCACTGGGACCGCTCACCGTGAGGTCGTAGACGACCGGTCCCTCTAGAGAATGAAGATGGTCGAAGACCCGGTCTACTGTTGGAGTGGCGCCGATAATGCCTACCTTGGCACTGGTCGGATTTCGGGTTTCGAATAGGTGCTCCAGCTGTGCGGACACTGTGTCCGTCGGGACGTCGAGCACGTCAGTAACTACGCCGTCCCCGGCGACGACATGTGAGGTGCAAACCGGATACGCGGTACCAGAAAGTGCCTGCGCGGCAAGGAGATCGGCGCTCAGGCCACGAGTAATACTGGGGTACGAAGCCCCAACGACAATTGGGTGGAAGCGCATGGACGGTTCTGTATGTCTGAAGGCGCAATTACAAACCACGTCTACACTCAAAAGGGCTTTTCTCTACCATCGGCAACCCCGAACGTTTGGGATGCACTCCCTGAAACCCCCGAGGCCGTCGAGTAAAACCATGCCTTCGATCATAATTCACGCCCTCCTTGAGCTGTTCGTCAGGTTTTGTTATTGCAATTGGAGATAAATTTTGAAATCGGCAGCAGGGCCCACCTTGCCCCGTAACAGTCTCTCCAAAACCGTGCGTCGCGGAACCGGTTGATCTAGAGTCGAATTCCAATGACCCTTCCGAACAGAGGCTTGCTGGTTCACGCAAGCCGAAAGCAATTCCCCTCACTCCTGTCTCGGTTCACCCACTCCCGATATGGAAATACCTTCCGTCGATCGGTTGACGAGTGCCCGCATTCCCACTGTAGATGGTGAGTTTTCGCTCTCCCTATACGAAAACAGTAAGGACGACAAAGATCACTTGGCACTCGCGTGCGGGGACGTAGAGAATGGCGAGGACGTTCTAGTGCGCGTACACTCTGAATGCTTCACCGGAGACGTTCTTGGGTCCCTGCGCTGCGACTGTGGGGAGCAGCTTGACGCATCGATGCGACGGATTGCGAAGAACGGCCAAGGGATCCTTATCTACCTCCGCCAGGAGGGACGTGGAATTGGCCTCCTCAGCAAGCTTCGCGCCTACAATCTCCAGGACGATGGGTACGACACCGTCGAGGCGAACCGAATCCTTGGGCACGGGGCCGATGAGCGTGACTACGCCATCGCTGCGCGAATCCTTGATGACCTGGGAGTGTCGTCCACTCAGATCTTGACCAACAACCCGCAGAAGATCGAGAGCCTCGCGGAACATGGGGTTGAAATCACAGAACGGATTTCGCTTGAGCCCCATGTGAACCGGCACAATGCGGAGTATCTCCGGACGAAGGTGAACCGGATGCGTCACATCTTGGACCTGGGGCCCGCGAACGGGCACGCCCAAGGCAACGCCCACGGGACTTCTCTTCGTGACTTGAAGCAACGGATTGATCGGCACTTCGCAGAGGAGGGTCAGCCGTTCGTGACGGTGACGTACGCGCAGAGCCTGGACGGATCGATCGCTTCCGAGTCGGGCACACCACTTCCCATCAGCAGTGAACAGGCCCTTCAGTTCACACACCAGCTCCGTGCGCTTCACGACGGCATTCTTGTCGGTATCGGAACCGTGCTCTCCGATGACCCGCGCCTCACTGTTCGGCGGAACGACGGGACACATCCGGTTCCGATCGTGCTGGATTCGTCGCTTCGCTTCCCGCTCGATGCGCAGCTTCTTACGGGTGACGGCCCGGATCCGCTTATTGTGACGAGTCCCGAGGCCGACGCGGACCGCAAAGAGCGACTTGAGGCGCGCGGGGGCACCGTCATTGAACTGTCCTGTGGACCCGAGGGGGGGATCTGCGTCAAAACGCTTCTACGCACCCTTGGCGACCGAGACTTTTCCAGTGTGATGGTGGAAGGGGGGACGAGCATTCTCACCTCTTTCCTGCGGCGTCGGTGTGCTCAGCGCGTGATTGTGACCATGGCCCCGATGTTTGTGGGCGGAACGCCGGCCCTCTCGTCTCTCTCCCCCGAAGACCAGGACACACACGCTCGGTCTGACTTTCCCCGGCTGGACAACATCCAGCAGCGGTGGTATGGAGAGGATTTGGTTTTGGAGGGCGACCCTGTGTGGCCCGTCGCATCTGAATGAACGGTCTTCCCCGACGCTTTCCCAACGCAGTTAGGAAGAGATCCAGTCCATGGCAGATGCGACCCGCCAGCGGGTTCAGTTCACAGCACCGGGGGAGGTTGAGGTCGTGACTGAGTCCGTTCCGGATCCTGCGCCCGACGAGGTGGTCGTGCGTACGAAGTGCTCGGCCGTGAGTCCCGGCACCGAGCGGCTTGTGTACGAGGGACACGTTCCGGAAGACCTCGCGGCCGATACCACGATTGAGGCGTTCGAGGGTGCCGATTTTTCCTACCCGATTTCTTACGGATATGCCTGCGTCGGGAAGGTCGAGACTGTAGGCAGCGATGTCGACAGCGAGTGGGAGGGATGTACTGTCTTTTCGTTCCAGCCCCACGTGTCGCGGTTCGTAACGTCCCCAGACACCCTCATCCGCGTGCCTGACTCTGTGTCCGTCGCGGACGCTGCACTGATCCCGTCCGTGGAGACGGCCGTGAATTTAGTCATGGATGGGCGGCCCATGGTCGGGGAGCAGGTTATCGTGCTCGGTCAGGGCGTCGTGGGACTGCTCACCACCCAGCTATTGTCTCGGCATCCGCTCGGTGCACTCTGGGCCGTCGAGCCGTCGGCTCCGCGACGGGCCCTATCGGCATCGTTGGGGGCGACGGCCGTGGCGTCTTCGTCGGAGCTGGAGCTGGATCCGCAGACCGACACCCCCAGCTCGGACGCCTCGCGTGCCGACCTGATGTTTGAGCTGACGGGGCAGCCATCCGTGCTGAACGATGCGGTTCAGGGTACGGCATTTAGCGGGCGCATCGTGGTGGGGTCCTGGTACGGCACCAAAACGGCCCCCCTTGACCTCGGGCGTCACTTCCACCGTTCCCGGATACAGATCATTTCCAGTCAAGTTAGCACCATCGCTCCGTCGCTCCGGGGCCGATGGACAAAAGACCGACGCATGTCCGTGGTGCTCGACCTGTTGCCCACCCTTACTCCGAGCGACCTCATTTCACAGGCGTTTTCCCTCGACGAGGCCCCTGCAGCATACGAGCAGCTCTCGACTGATCCCTCGATGCTCCAGCCCGTATTCGAGTACGACTAAACCGTTTTCTCCTCACTCCTACGGCATTGCCATGTACGAACTGATGGTTCGCCGCGACTTCGTGGCGCAGCACTATCTCACCGTCCCCAACTGTGGCCCCGAAAACGAGTGGCATTCGCACCACTTTGACGTTGAGGTCGCGCTGGAGGGAGGCACCCTCAACGAACACGGATACCTTGTCGACATCGTGGAGGTGGAAGAGGTCCTTGAGTCTCTCGTGGACCGGTATGAAGACGCCACCCTGAACGACCTGCCCGAGTTCGAGGGACTGAACCCGAGCATCGAGCATTTTTCCCGCATTTTCTGTACGGCACTGACGGAGCAACTGGACACGACACAACTGGAGACCGTCACCGTGAAAATCTGGGAGGACGATACTGCGTGGGCCTCTTACACGGCGTAACCTTTTCCACCTACCACTTCTGTCTGTGACTGCTCCGGACGCGTACCGCCTGTCCCGGTATCTGAAGGCGAAGAAATCCATTGACGGCCGTGCCCTCAATCGTCGAGTATGGTCCCGTTTCATAGAGGAGCTTGACGGTGCCTCGTCGCTTCACATTTTGGAGGTCGGGGCCGGCGTCGGGGCCACTGTGGAGCGCATCGTCAATGCCCTGGACGTGCACACCGAACAGACGCTGCGGTATACGCTCGTAGACCGGAATCCGGCGGTGCTTGAGACAGCGTCGTCTGAACTGCGGACGTGGGCGGAGCAGCACGGATTCGAGGTTTCTGGCCGCTCTCCACAGGTCTGGTCGGCGGACGGCGAATCCGTTGTTCTCGAGCTGGTGACGGCGGACCTATTTGACTTCGCCGAGGCGCACGACGGAGACCGGTTCGACGCAATTGTCGGGCAGGCCCTGTTCGACCTGCTGAGAATCACCGACGCGATTCAGACGCTGCGGCCGCTGCTCCACGAGGGCGGCCTGTGGTATCTGCCAATCCATTTCGATGGCGTGACGGCCTTCGAGCCCCCGCACGACTCTGGCCTGGACAGACGCGTTGAAACCCTGTACCACGAGAGCATGACGACCGATCAAGACGACGGCCGAGCGGGGGACCAGTCGGGGCGTCGCCTCTTGACGCACCTCCAGGATGCAGGAGCATCCCTTTTGGAGGTCGGAGGGTCGGACTGGATTATCTGGCCTCAAGACGGGGAGTACCCGGCGGATGAGGCGTACTTCCTCCACCACATTCTGCATTTCATCGAGAACGAGCTCCGCGGGCACCCGGCACTCGACGATGACGCGTTTGCGAACTGGCTGTCAGACCGCCGCCGGCAGGTTGAAGACGGACAGCTGACGTATATCGCCCACCAACTGGATGTGCTTGCCCGGAAAGGGTAGACATCGCTACCCGTTGAAGTCCGGCGCTTCGTCCACGTAGTAGGAGGAGGACTTGCCCGGCTGGGCGTGGAGATACGTCTTCGTCGTCTCGATGCTCTCGTGGCCCAGCGTGTCGCGGACGAGCTCCAGATCGGCTCCCTTCTGCAGCGCGTGAGACGCGTGGGCGTGTCGGAACCAGTGGGGGGACACCTCAGAGGTCATGATTGCCTCTCCGTCCTCGTCGCGCTTCACGGCGCCACTCGGCCCCGTCTTCTCGGTGAGCTTGACGCCGGCCCGCACGGCTGCCTTCTTCACGATTCGCCAGATTTGGGATCGCGAGAGGCACCCGCCTTTCTGTGATCGGAAGACGGGATCGTCCGTGGCTCCGTAGCCCTCAGATTTCTCGTTTTCGCGCAGACGAATGATTAGGCTCCACACCTTGTTGTACAAGGTGACGGCGCGGGTCTTACCGCCCTTTCCGAAGAATGTGACCTGTCCGCCCGGCCGTGCGTCCGGCCCGTTCAGGTCCGGTCGGTCCTTCAGGTCGCGCCAGCGTAGGTCCTCGACGTCCGAGATGCGCCCGCCGGAGGCGTAGAACAGGCGGAGCAGCACGTGATTGCGCAGGTCGCGCTCGTCGCGCAGGAGGGCCCACAGGTCCGCCTCCGACAAAATCCGCTCGGCGCGGTCGTTTCGGACGGATGGCGTGGAGAGGGCGGCCCCGACGTTGTGGGCGAAGTACCGGAGCTTCGTTCCAAACGTGAAGAGACTCTTGACGGCCGACAACTTTCGCTTCTGCGAGGACCGGGCGTATCCGTCTTCTTTGAGGCGCTCACGGTACTCCTGCAGGTGGCCGAGCGTCACGTACCGGAGAGGAAGGTCTACAAACTCGACGAATTGTTCGAGGTCGCGGGCGTATCCTTCCTGAGTCCGGGCGCTTTTCTCGGCGAGCCAGCGCTGCACGAGCACCTCGTCGGACTCAATCGAGCACTGGGCATCGGACGGGGCATTGTACGGACGATTCTCGTTGCCTCGCTGAGAGACATTTTGAAGCGAATCCTCCGCGTCAGTGTCCTGCGTGAGTTGAGGGTCTGAGTTCTGTCTCGAATCGGACATGTTGCAGGCGATGGTTCACGAGGATAGAGGCAGGAAGAAGGATCGGACGCTCACGTCCGAGAGGCGCCGGCCCGTGTCTAGATCCAGATGATTGACCCCAGGCAGAAGCATCCGCCGAGCACGGTCAACATGAGACCGGAGATCAGGTCCGGCACGTGGGTCATCAAAACGCTGTCTTCGCTGGTCCTCGAGTCTCCAGTGAGTCCCTTTCTCAATAGGTCGACTCCGAAGAAGAGCCAAACTCCACCGATGGTGTTCATACACAAGAAGACAACTGGATGCTCCACGAATTCATCACCGCCGACTTGGCTGTCTGAGGCCATCGGAGAGGTCATTACGCCGAACAATGTAGGAGGGCGCAGTCGCTTTTGCACATGGGCCGTTCAGTGATCTGCATTGACCACATCAGCAACTCGTGCAATGCACAGCAGCAACATAGACCGATGGCCGCAAAAACGCAACATAACGCTTATTATGTACCGTTATTACAGAGGAGCACTTTGAGACCTGTACGCGGTCCCTAGCCGTCTTTGAGCACCCCCGACACGTCCATCTCAATGTACGCCGCCGCGCTGTCTTGGAGCGTGCCCCCGGCGGTGTCCGTGTCGTGAACCTGAGCTGCCGCGGCCGAATTCCCGAACCGTCCGTGAGCCTGAATCTGCGCGAGCGACGCACCGCCATCGGCCGCGAGACGTAGCCCGGTGCGGCGCAACGCGTCGATCGTGAGCGGGCCGGCCCCAGCGGACTCTCCGGCTCGCCGGACGATCGTGTACAGCGCGTCTGCCGATAGAGGCTCCCCGTGGTTTCGGTTGCTTGCTGACCGCCACAGCGGTCCTGCGGTCACCCCGAACTGGGCTTTCACCTTGTCGACTATATCGACCACCTGATCGGGAATGCGAACGTATTCGGCTCCCGCGTCCGCGTTGCCCACCTCGAGAATCCAATGTCGGCCCAGGGGCCGGATGTCTTCGACCTCAATTCCCGCGACCTCGCTCCGTCGCAGGGCCAAATGGACGATTATGAGGATAATCGCCTGATCTCGAAGTCCAGCCTCTTCGGACGCGCCGGCCGCCTCCAGTACGTCACGCACCTCCAGCTTTGTCAGCACACGCTCGGATGAGGACGCGTTCTCTGGAGGCATCGGCTCTACGTCGGGATGACGGGCGGGGTTGCGGTCGTGGACGTTTTCCGTCATCGCCCAATCGAAAAACGAGCGGAGTGCTGCGAGACGCCGCCGTTGAGTGCCTGCTGCGAGGTTGAGGTCACGCATTGTTCGGACGAGCGCGCGGATGTCCTCGTGCGTGACTGCCTGCACGAGGTCGGCCTCTACGTCTTGCTTCTCCGAAAAGAACGTACGCAGGTCCGTCCGATACGCTCGGCGGGTTTGGTATGAGGAGAGGCTGTCTAAGAATGAGTCGAGAAGATCCATGTGAACGACCTGTACCTACGATAAAACATTTCACAACGCACACATCAGACAACGATAACAAAATTTATCATGTACAAACGCCAGCACGGCCCTGATGAAGCAAGAGCCGTACTGGAGAATCTAGTCCGCAGGACTTTATCCGGTCTCGGTCGCCGTGACGTCTGCCTCGTATCGGAAGATGGCCGCGACACTACGGCCGCCCGGCATTTCATCGGGAGACAAAACGTGCACCGAGGCCCCACTCAAATAAGATTTGAGGGCAGCGTAGTTCAGAAGGTCTCCGTCCCCGGGCTCTTGCGATTCGTGCACCCTGACCGTGTTGCTATCGGGATCAAACCGTCCCCATCGATACTGACCTTGCGGAACGAAGAGCGTGTCCACACGGCCGTACGCGCAGGCAGGGACAATTTCGTGAAAGTCGTCGGAGGCAAGGTCCGCGTGTTCGTGGTACAGGTCCTCAAAGCGGTCGAGCTTCTGTTTCTGTACGGTCTGTAGGACCGACTCGACCACCGACCACGCTTCACGGTGTAGCTCTTTCAGCTCCAGCTGCTCTGGGTTTCCCGCGATGATATTGTCGTCCACGAGGTGCGGAAAGTTGTTCACGCTCTTGTAGAGCGGGAGGTACTCGGACACCCCAGCCAGGACCAGCGGGGCCTCCTCGCCTCCAATAAAGTCCGTCACGCTCTCGTCGATGCGTCGGAAGAATCGCTTGAGCTGGTCCTTAGGCTCACGGCTCTGGTCTTCGGAGGATCCGTGCCCGTGTTGCATCTGGCTGGCCTCCCCCCCATCCGGCGAAGACGGTGCTGCTTGTGTGTGCGATTGAAGTCCTTGCTCGGGGGGCTCCTCGTACTGCTGGACGGCCGTTACGATGTCGGAGGGAATCTCGGCGGCCTCCACCTCACTGATGGCCTGATGCGTCCCCTGATAGAGCCGGACGTCGTTTTGGCTCAGCGCAAGCAGGTAGTAGCGGCTGTTGGACGCGATCAGGGGAAAAAGGGGTTTTAAGTGAAAGCGATCCTCAACGATGGCCACCTCCTCGAACGGGAGCGGAAGGCGGTAGAACTCGGACGTATCGGTGGTCAAGAACACCGCGAGCCCCTCGCTCAGCTCGCGCCAAAACCCAGGCCGGTCGAGCAGTTGGCGAGCCTCTCCCAGAATATCGTCAATATCGGATTCTCGGTATTCCTGCTCACGGAGCTGATCCCGGACGTCCCGGAGGAGGTTTTTAAACCGGGTTGTGTTTTGGGACCAGTCGGACCGAAACCGATGCGTTGGCATGTAGATCGAAATGCAAAGATCATCGTCCAACTGGGCAAGGCGTTTCAGCTCATCGCGGTTAAAAAGGTCCATGAGCGCAAACAGGAATGATGAGGAGTAGACGAGGGAGTTGGGACGGTGCAGGGACGCGCCCTGGGCTACCGGGCAGGTTCTTCCCGCAGCACAGCACGGACGGGGGCCGCATCGCCCTCCATAATTTTGAGCGGCAGTGCAATCAACTCGTAGCGTCCTGGCGGCACGTCTGCTAGGACGAGCCCTTCGAGATTTACGATGCCAGTGTCCAGCAACGCACGGTGAGCAGAAAGGTCTGTGCTGTCGAGCGGATCAACAGACGGTGCGTCCGTCCCCACCAGCACGGTACCGACGTCTGAGAGAGCATGAATCGTGTCCGGATGAATTGGAACCACGGCGTCGGGCCACTCGTCGGCCGCAGAGACACTGTCGGAGGTTTTGAACAGAACCCGCTCCACTCCCGTCTCGTCAAACTGCCTGACATGCTCTGGACGTATCGACGAGGCGTCCTCTTCCACCTCAACGACCTGTGCCGGCCCGATAAAAGCGTTTAGCGGCAGGTCATCGGTCGTGTCGCCGTGATTATCGACGTGAAGAGGGGCGTCGACGTGAGTCCCCGTGTGTGTGCTCAGATGGATGGAGCCCAGATTAACGGATGCCCCGTCTTGATCGAGACGAACGGTCCAGTCCCACTCGACCGCCTGATCACCAGGCCACACGGCCGTTGCCGGAGAGATGCGTTGGGAAATGTCGATGGGGGCCATTCGGCGGAGAGGACTTACGCAGATTCTCGTTCGGGGAGGTCAGGGGTCCGAACTGGCCCATCGTGCTGTGGGCGGCGGTCCCCCGAGAATGAGGGCGGCGGCGGCGCTGGGTGCCATCGCGGCCCACCCGGAGGCCCTCCCGACGAGCCCGAATCATCGCTCCAAATGAAGTGCCACAGGAGCGTCCCGAGGATGATCGGGCCGAAGGCAACGAAGAAACTAAGAACCTGGTAGATCCAGTTCATGGCCGGCGAGCAGAGGTATATGGACTGGGGCCGTGAGCGAACGCCAATCGTCACGTGGTACAGAAACTTCACTACGCCTTAATGGTCACGCACAAACGACACAACGGTTTCGGAAACTATCCGCCCGCACCGTGAAAATGACGTGCCTGGGCGTTTTCTTATAGTACTGTTTCATTCCCCGTAGTACATCTACTTTTATGCCCACCGACTACGACCTAATCACCATTGGGGCAGGACACAATGGACTGATCACGAGCGCCTACGTAGCGCAGGCTGGCTACCGCGTCGCGGTGTTCGAAGAACGAGAGATGGTAGGAGGGGCGGTGTCCACCAAGGAGCTTTTTCCAGGGTACCAGATTGACCTCGGAGGGAGTGCCCATATCCTCATCCGGCAAACCCCCATCGTTGAGGAGCTCGAACTCGAGCAGTACGGCCTCACGTACATCGAGCTCGACCCAATGTTTGTTGCGCCGTTTCCCGACGGCGACGTGATCTATTTCTATCGAGATCTGGATCGCACCGTCGATCACCTTGAACGACTCTTTCCCGGTGAGGGCAAAGCGTACCGCAAATTCGTGACGGATTGGATCGGGTTTGCCCGCACCATGCGGGACATCTTTCTTACCTCCCCCAGTCCCTTACAGCTCGGGAAGAAATTCATCAGTGGGGCAAGCTCTCCCCTGTCCTGGCAGGAGGAGTTGCGTCACATCCTGCGCCCGTATCAGGAGGTTCTTGGCTCCTACTTTGAGGAAGAGAAGCTGCAAACGGCGATCGCCTGGATGGCGGCCCAATCGGGCCCCCCTCCAACCGATCCCCTAACCGGGCCCTTTGCGCTGTGGCACCCGCTGTACCACGAAGGAGGTGTGGCACGCCCTGAAGGGGGGTCTGGCGAGCTCACCCAGGCACTCAAGCGTCACATCGAGGCCCACGGGGGCGACATTTACACCGATGCGCCCGTCGAAAAAATCCTGGTCAACCACGAGAACGCAGAGGGCATTCGGGTCAACGGGACCTCCTACACCAGCCGGGCCGTGTGCTCGGCCACTCACGCAAAAGAAACGTTCGATCACCTCCTCCCTGCCCGGCATCGCCCGGACGAAGCCGATGGGCTTCGAATTGGAAATGGATTCGGGGCGATGATGCGTCTGGCGCTCGACGAGCCCGTGTCCTACGAGGCAACCTCAGACGACCAGAAGGCGCGAACGGGGCTACAGCTGCTCTGTCGTGACATGACGCAGCTTCGAGGCGCCTACGGGGATCATCTGGCCGGCCGGCCGGCGCAGGACCCTCCTCTGATCGCGATGACATTCTCCGCGGCAGATGATACACTTGCTCCTCCAGGGGGAGAGGTGCTTTGGCTCTGGGGGCAGTACTTTCCCTATGAGTTGGCCAACGGGCACGAATGGCCGGACATTGCTGAAGGGGTCGCGGACACATTGCTCACGCAATTCGAGCAGTACGCACCCGGGACGCGAGAGTCGATTGTCGGTCAGTTGTTTCAGCATCCAGAGTGGCTAGAGAAGCATCTGGGGCTGTACCGGGGAAACGTGATGCACCTTGAGATGAGCATTGACCAAATGTTTTCGGCGCGCCCTCTATTCGGGTCTTCGAACTATCAGGGGCCTGTAGACGATCTTTTCCTGACGGGTGCGAGTACACATCCGGGTGGGGGAATCATGGGAGCGTCCGGGCGCAATGCCGCGCGTGTCGTGCTGAAGAACGTAGCGTGAGTGATCATCCGCTCCAGATCAGATATCAATACCGCTGAATGAGCTACCTTTCGTTCCATCTGGTCTTCCTGGTGCCTCCGATCCTCCTAATGGTGGCGTTCCACCGGCGTCCGAGACAGATGGAGAACGACCTGCGAGTCGACTTAGCGATTCCAATTGTCTGCCTGATCGCGTTCACCTACACGACCCCCTGGGACAACTACCTCGTTGCCCAGGAGGTGTGGTGGTATGGCGCCAACCGGGTGGTAGGGACCATCGGGTATGTGCCCATTGAGGAATACATGTTCTTCGTGCTACAACCGATCCTAACTGGGCTTTTTCTCTACCAGTACCTGTACCGGGTCTCGCCGACGACGAGCACGTACTCCTCGACGGCATCTTGGGGCGGAGCAGCAATTTTCGGCGGAATTACCGGGCTCGGGGCGTTCTTACTCATGGACGGCCGCCCGTCAACGCTCTATCTCGCCCTCATCCTGGTGTGGGCTCCACCCATCCTGGCGGGCATGTGGCTCTACGATGGAGAAACGCTTTGGGCCTTCCGCGGCAGTGTATTTACCACGACGGCTCTTCCGACGGCCTACCTTTGGGTGGCGGATGCGGTGGCGATCCACTCTAAGATTTGGACGATCTCGCCGGAGTTCACGATTGGCGCTTCGGTACTCGGATTGCCCCTGGAGGAAGCATTGTTTTTCCTGTTCACGAACCTCCTAGTCGTGCAGGGAATCCTCCTACTTTTGTATGGGTCGCACAGGGCGGTCACCCCCCAACAAGAACCACGCATTTCTTCATCCTGACACGTAACTTCTCCCTCACAATTTGCGGGCCGGCTATCTGTGATTTCATTGGAAGTCGCGGAGGATGACGCTTATCGTTTGACTAGTGGTTCCCAGTTTTTCACTCGCTAACAGGAGCATTCGCGGTACCGCTTCCGTCAGCAAAATAGCTGGGATGACTCCGGGCGCCTCTGCAAGGCGTTCGGGCTCACTCACACTATCACCCAATCAACCGAGACATACCTTATGCTACAAGAACTTCCTGCACTGACGCCGGGCCAGTATAGCCTGGTGTTCAACATGTTCTCTTTCACCGTTGCGACCATGACGGCGTCCTTCGTGTTCTTCGTCCTGGCTCGCAAGAACCTGGCGCCGAAGTATCGGATCTCGATGATGGTTTCGGCCCTAGTGGTGTTCATTGCCGGGTACCACTACTTCCGAATCACAAGTAGCTGGGAGGCCGCCTACACCCTAAACGCCGCGGCTGGCATGTACGAACCCACCGGTGAGCTCTTCAATGACGCCTACCGTTACGTAGACTGGCTCCTCACGGTGCCGCTGCTGGTCGTTGAGCTGGTGCTCGTCATGGGCCTGCCCAAGAACGAGCGTGGCCCGCTGGCTGCGAAGCTTGGCTTTGCCGCGGCGCTGATGATCGCGCTGGGCTACCCCGGAGAGGTAAGCGAGAATGCGGCTCTCTTCGGTACCCGTGGTCTCTGGGGCTTCCTCAGCACCCTTCCCTTCGTTTACATCCTGTACGTACTGTTCACTCAGTTGGGAGACACAATCCAGCGACAGAGCAGCCGCGTGTCGACACTTCTCGGCAACGCCCGGCTTCTGCTTCTGGCTACTTGGGGCTTCTACCCAATTGCGTACATGATTCCGATGGCATTTCCTGAGGCGTTCCCGAGCAACACGCCGGGAACCATCGTGGCCCTTCAGGTCGGATACACAATCGCAGATGTCCTTGCGAAGGCCGGATACGGTGTGATTATCTACAACATCGCCAAGGCCAAGTCCGAGGAGGAAGGCTTCAACGTGAACGAAATGGTGGAGCCGGCCACGGCCAGTGCGTAACGCACTAGTCCTCCCCTTCTGTTGAAGGGACCGGAATACTCGCCCGCCGTCGGAAAACTCCGACGGCGGGTTTTTTATGTGGATGCCCTGCGCCAGCTCCGAAAACATCTCCGAGGATCAGTAATTGGGGGAGTCCTTCCGTTGCTTGTAGACTCAACTAACAACGAAATGGAGACACTGCCCGAGCCCGATGCATCCGACCCTATTCTCGCCATTACGGGCCCCACGGCCGTCGGCAAGACGGAGCTGAGTCTCGACGTCGCCGATCGGCTCGACGCCGAGATTATCTCTGTTGACAGCCGACAGGTGTACGAGGAGTTGACAGTCGGCACCGCAAAGCCGTCTTCGGATGCGCGCCGCCGCGTGCCGCACCACTTCATTGGGGAGCGATCTCTTCACGAGCCCTTTTCGGCCGGGGCGTACGCGGAAGCGGCCAACGACCGCATTCAGGAGATTCTTGCGCGGGGCCGCCGCCCACTCGTCGTGGGGGGAGCGACGCTGTATCTGCATGCCCTCCAGTACGGGCTGGCAGACATACCGGACGTAGACGATGAGGTCCGTGAGCAGCTGAAGCAACGGCTGGAGACTGAGGGCCAGGACGCCCTCTATGAGGAGCTTGAACAGGTAGACCCCAAGCAGGCCGCCGAGACCGACCCGACGAAGACTCAGAAGGTCATTCGAGCCCTTGAGGTGTACCACGGCACCGGAAAGACACTCTCCTACTACTATGAAAACCAACCGGAACCGCCGTTTGGCTACGTCACCGTCGTCCTCAATCGAGACCGGGAAAAACTCTACGATCGCATCAACCGGCGCGTCGATCAGATGCTCGACGCGGGTCTTCTGGAAGAGGTTCGTGACGTTATGGACATTGACGGCGTACAGCTGGACGAACCACCGCTGAGCACGATTGGCTACCGGGAGCCCATCCAACACCTCAAAGGCGACATCGACTACGACGAGATGGTGCGTCTCGTCAAACGCAACACGCGGCGGTACGCCAAACGGCAGCTCACGTGGTTTCGGCGGTACGATGAGTACCACTGGCGAGCCGCGCCCGAAACCAGTGCAGAGGACCTAATCGCAGCACTGGAAGACGCATTAGGAGATAGTCACTCCGCAGCGGAGGACTTCATGCGGTAGCTCTCCGACATGTCCTGCCGAATATCCGGAGTGCAGACCCGGACGAGGAATACCAGTGCAGCGCCGCCCCACCCCATCCAGATCCAGACCCAGTACGGTCCGTCCACGTAGAAGAGGTATGTCCCGATCGAGCAGACGCCCAGCCACAGCCAGTGCCACGTTGGCCGTGGTCCCACCACCCCGAGCGCGATGACGGGCAATAGGTACCACGGATGAACGGTCGTGCTGAAGACAAACAGTGTGCCGATGAGTACAAGGCACGCGCGCCGAAAAGACCACTTATGCCACGCATCCAGCCCGTACAGGACAGGAAGCGATGCGAGGAAAAAGCCTCGGAAGACTGGACCAATCGTCTTACTCCAGTCCGCCCCGGTCCAGGCCCAAAGGGCATGCTTGATCGCATAATACGGCCCCGCATTAAACTCAAATAGCTCTGCAAACAAGTCGACCGACGCTTTGATGTGGGGCAGAGCATACGGGGCCGCGTACGGAAGGCTGACGCCCACCACGAGCAGTGCTCCTGGCCAGACGGCCCGCCATCCAAATCGGCGAAGCAAGAACGGGCCCAGCGCGAACGGATAGATCTTAACGAGCCCCGCCCCTGCAATGGCCAATGACGCACACACCCCACACTGGCGGCGAACCGCCCATACTGCCGTCAAGAGCAGGAGCACCACGAGGGCTTCGGTGTGGCCCTGGCCGGCCGTCTCGATAAGTACCAGGGGGTTCCACGCGTAGAGCAGAACATTTCGAGCGGTCGTCAAGCGGGCGAGGACAAGGACCCCCCCAAACTCAACCCCAGCGAATAGGGCCTTCAGCACATAGTACGATGTCGTCCAGTTCCCGTCGTAGAACAGTCCCCCGAGGGCAAAGAGAAGCTGCGAAAGCGGAGGATAGACGCTGTAGTACTCCTGGGAGTTGAGGTTCTCATAGAGCGTCGTGTCCTGGAAAGGAGCAAGGGCCGGATCTGACGGGACAAACCGGTACGGATTGATTCCCTCCCACTGAAGCCATCCATCCCAGACGTAGCGGAAGAGGTCATCGGTCAACCCTGGCCCGACCGGCAAATAAGCGATTCGGAGGAGCAGTGCTCCCCATAACACGGCCCGCACCGATAGGGTATCACGACGCCAAAGGAGCAACAGCCCCGTGCTTCCCAAGAACGATGCCCCGACCAACACGGGCCACGTGGGACGAAATGAGGCCCAAAGCGGCCCTGACAACAGCACGACTCCGGTGCACAGCAAGAGCGCCTGGGTAGAAAAACGGAACTGACGACTACCCGGCATAGGGGTTGAGGGAAATCACAAACCGGAGAGAAGCCCCCGCACGTTTAATTAGTGAGCCTCTTACCGCTGGCTGTTACGTGGGGTACACTGCGCAGATTTGGCCTCTTTGTACCCATTAACTTATTTGCACACTGCAATAACAGTGTCAAAATGCAGCCCTTCACAAGGTAAATAGCTCTTTCGGGCTATGCGTCAGGTTCTCGCACCCTTCTTCTCGAAGGACAACGATGTCCTCAATTCGCACGCCGTATTGCTCTTCCGGAAGGTATACTCCGGGCTCGATCGTTACACAAGCACCTGCCGGCAACACCTCATCTGCCGTGTGCGAGACACGGGGCCACTCGTGTACCTCAAGCCCGAGACCATGACCCAGCCCATGAGTGAAGTGCTTCGCCAGTCCGACCGCCTCAAGAGACTCTCGGGCCACAGCATCCAGCTCCTTGCCGGTCATGCCGGCTCGCGCGGCATCGAGCGCCGCGTGCTGAGCGTCCAACACCGCGTCATAGCCTCGCCGGGCCGCATCATCCGGTTCGCCCAAAGCGACCGTTCTCGTCATGTCGGACGCATACCCGTCTCGGAAACATCCCATGTCGATGACGACCATGTCGCCCTTCTGTACAGGGCGGCTTGTGGGACGGGCATGGGGGCGTGCGCCATTGGGACCCGAGGCAACGATGGGGTCAAATGCCATTGATTCCGCCCCCTTCTTCAGATGGCGATACACAATTTCCGCCCCAATCTCCCGTTCCGTCATCCCCGGTTCGACGAGGTCTATAATCTCTCGGAATACGGTTTCGGTAATCGATTGCGCCGCGGATATTTGGGAGACCTCGTCTTCAGTTTTGGGCCCAATGAGCCGGTTTAGTAGGTTTGTCTTCGGAAGCCACTCTACATCCTCATGCTCTTCCGCGAGGGCATCGCGACGAGCGACGCTGACGTGATCGGCCTGAAAGGCCACGCGCGAAAACGGCTTCAGAAGGCCCTCTTCCTTCACGCGCTCCGAGAGCCCGTTCTGGGCCACGTGGACATCGGCCCCTTCCACCTCCGACCGGGCCTGGTCTGTGTAGCGCCCATCCGTTATGAAGGAGGCCGATTCGGGACCGACAATCAACAGGCCACTGGATCCCGTGAAGCCACAGGCCCATCGGATGTTTGGCATTGCGGTGAGAAAGACGGCGTCGGCCTGAAGGTCGTCGAGGCGACCTCGAACACGAGAAATACGATCGGACATACAGAAGGTAGCGGTACAAGCAACCGGGAGACGCGGAGGACCAATGCCCTACTCCTTGGAGGATCCGGAGTAGTAGTTGGGAGATTCCTTCGTGATCTCCACGTCGTGCGGATGGCTTTCTCGCAGCCCCGCGGCGGTGGTACGGACGAACTGGGCCGACTCGTAGAGCTCCTGGACCTCGTCGCAGCCACAGTATCCCATCGCGGCCTGAAGCCCGCCCTTCATCTGGTGGATCACCTCACTCAAGGTTCCACTGTACGGCACGCGTCCTTCTATGCCCTCCGGCACCAGTTTACGGAGCTCGTCCTCGGCGTCCTGGAAGTATCGGTCTTTGCTTCCGTCCTGCATGGCCTCCACCGAGCCCATGCCGCGGTAGCTTTTGTACTTTCGCCCCTCGTAAATAATCGTCTCACCGGGACTCTCTTCAACACTCGCAAAGAGGCTTCCGATCATGACCGCACTGGCGCCGGCCGCCAGCGCCTTGGGGATGTCCCCGGTTTGCTTGATGCCACCGTCGGCGATGACGGGAACGCCATCGGGACGTGCCTCCTCGGCACACTCCATGATGGCGGTGAGCTGCGGCACCCCAACCCCAGCCACCACGCGGGTCGTGCAGATTGACCCGGGGCCGATGCCAACCTTCACACAATCCACCCCGGCATCGATGAGCGCGCGGGCCCCGTCGGCCGTGCCCACATTGCCGGCCACAATTTCGACCTCGCTCCCAAACCGTGCAGACACCTGCCGGACCGTTTCCAAGACGCCCTCGGCGTGGCCGTGCGCGGTGTCGACGACCACGAAGTCGACCCCGACCTCTACGAGGGCTGCCACCCGGTCCATGACGTCGGACGTCACCCCTACGGCCGCCCCAACCCGCAACCGGCCGTGCTCGTCCTTGCAGGCATTCGGATGCTTGCGGCGCTTGCGAATGTCTTTGAAGGTGATGAGGCCCTTCAGGTAGCCCTCATCATCCACGACCGGGAGCTTTTCAACTTTGTGCGCCTGTAGGATCTCGATCGCCTCATCCAGGGTCGTTCCCACGGGCACCGTCACCAGATCGTCAACGGTCATCATTTCCCGAATGGGCGTGTCGCCGTCGAGCTCGAACCGGACGTCCCGGTTCGTCACGATGCCCACGAGTTTGTCCGACTCGTCCACGACCGGGATGCCCCCGATGGAGTAGTGCGCCATCATGCTGCGGGCATCGGCCACCGTGTCGTGGGGCGAAATCGTGATCGGGTCGAGGATCATCCCATTCTCCGACCGCTTCACGCGCCGCACCTCGGCGGCCTGGTCCTCAATGGACATGCTTTTGTGAAGCACCCCGGCGCCCCCCTGGCGGGCCAGCGCAATGGCCATGTCCGCCTCCGTGACCGTATCCATGGCCGCGGACAGGACCGGAACGTTGAGCTTAATGTTTTGGGTCAGCCAGGCGGAGGTATCTGTCTCGCGTGGCATGACCTCGGAATGGCCCGGCACGAGCAGAACATCGTCGTAGGTCAGACCTTCCGTCTTTATTTTGTCGCTGGTTGCGGTGTCGGGGGTGCCGTTCGTTACCGGTTGGGACATCGGGAAAGAAGATTATTGAAGATCAACACGTTGGTAGAGCTCGCGGACTTCCTCCGGCTCTAGCCGGCGCCACTCGCCACGTTGAAGAGGACCGGTGGTGAGCGTGGCGTACTTTGCCCGCTCCAGCTGCACGATGTCGTGCCCGAGCGCCTCCATCATACGACGGATTTGGCGGTTGCGGCCTTCGTGCAGTTCGAGGGCAATGTCGGTTTTGCGCTGCGGATCGAGGTATGCGACTTGATCGGCCGCCGCGTCCCCGTCGGAAAGCTCCACGCCTCGCTTCAACTGATCGAGCTGATGGGGCTTTACCTGATCCTGCAGCCGCACATAGTAGATCTTGGGAATCTCGTACCGAGGATGCATGAGGCGATGGGCAAGGTCCCCATCGTTGCTCACCAGAAGCACCCCAGTGGTGTTGCGGTCCAGCCGCCCCACGGGAAACAGGCCAGATGGATTGTCGTCCGGAACGCCGATTACATCGAGAACCGTCTGTCGATTTTTCGGGTCGTCGGTGGTGCTTATTGTGTCCTTCGGCTTGTTCACGAGGAGGTACTCAAACTCGAGAGGGTAGACCTCCTCCCCATCTACCATCACGGTCTGCCCCTCCTGCACCCGGGTGCCGTGCTGGTCCACCCGTTCTCCGTCAATTTGGACCCGACCCTGTTCGACCAGATCGTCTGCGTCCCGACGCGAACATACACCTGCATGCGCAATGTATTTGTTGATCCGCATGCCTTCTCGGTCGGAGGAATCCGTGGCCATAACGTAGGGACTCGTTCATATTAGGTAACGGGCGGGAGGTCGCCTTCTACTCGGAAGGACGGTCATCGGAGAAATCGGCATTGTCGGCGTCCAGCATATCGACCGAGATTCCCTCCTCCCGGTCAAGTTGCAGGAGCTTGGCTCGCTCGTCGTCGAAGGCCGGGTCATCAAGTAGGTCTTCCACCTCTCGAAGGGACGGGAGGTCGTCGAGGGCGTCGAGGCCGAACTGCTCGAGAAAGCGGTCGGTGGTGCCATAAAGCAGAGGGCGCCCTACGGAATCCGCCCGCCCTTCCACACTCGCCAAATCCATCTCCAGCAGTTTCCGGATCGCGTAGTCCGAATTGACGCCGCGCACAAAGTCGACCTCCGGCCGAGTGACCGGCTGGCGGTAGGCGATCACCGCCAAGGCTTCCATCAGAGAGCGCGAGAGGCTGGTTTCCTGCTCCTCCACGTAAAAGGTTTTTGCGTAGGGCGAAAGGGAGGCCCGGGTCACCATCCGGTACCCGCCCGCCCAGGACTTCACCGTGAAGGCCCGACCGTGCTCCTCGTACGCTGCGTTAAGCCGATCGAGGGCCGAGGCGATGTCGTCCTCGGACGGCGCTGAGCGGCCCGTCACGTCGGCCACGATCGTCGCGATGCGGGCCGCCGACACAGGCTCATCGGCGGCAAACAAAATCGCCTCCGCGGCCTCTACGAGCGTGTGGTCGTCTGCCGCCGCCGGATGGTCATCACGGTCGGGGGAAGGCGCCGGGGCGTCCGGGGACCCTGGAGACGCATCGTCAGGCATAAGCTACGGCAAGTCGACCAGACAGAGCACGTTCTCGCACACCCTACCTTACTGTGCTATTTCCTACGTGATAGACTGAAAAGTAGACGGGAGCCCGTCACCGGAGCTTGAGGAATCAGGACGCGATGGGGCGTCGGCGGGAGGCTCTTCCTCTCCACAGTACGCCTCGAATGCTTCCACTAGATCTCGGGCAATGACATCGGCATTGCGACCCTCAATGTGCTTCCGCTCCACCACGTACACGGGCTGGCCGTCCCGAAGAAGAGCAAAGAACGGCGACGATGGCGGGATGCCCACGAGGTGCTCTCGGGCCCGCTCCGTGGCCTCGAGATCCTGCCCGGCGAACACCGTGGCATAGTGGTCTGGATGTTGATCGGTCGCATCTTTCGCCTTGGCGACGGCCGGTCGGGCGTTGCCCGCGGCGCAGCCACAAACCGAGTTAATCACGAGCAGCATTGTCCCGTCCTCCGCCTGATCGAAGGCGGCATCGACCTCGTCGGGCGTGCGCAATTCCTCGACACCGAGCTGGGTCAATTCCTTGCGCATTGGCTCAACCATCTGCTTGGGGTACGGCATAAGGGGGAGGACTCATTCCTTGAGGTAGAGACACGAAGTCCCCCAGCGGTGACCTGGAGGATATGGTGATGGCCTGCTACGATGAATCCAGCCGGGTGATCCCTCCAGGGCCCCGAACGAGCAGGCTTGATCCTGACTTGGCAGGCCCGCGAATGGCGAGCAAATTCCCCTCCAAGCCTCTCTCTTCTGATCTACCTACACCCGGGCCTTCTCGCCTCATCCTGTGCATCGATTCGCCGATCCGCACCGCTACGGATATCTTCCACGGGGGGCTCGTAAAGAATCCACGCCCCACTATCGCTGCATCCTCACTGGACGTACTAGGCACCCTCACCTCCCTATGAAGCTAATTATTACGCACGCCCTCTCAGAAACCGGCTCCGAGTTCCACAAACAGAAGTTGTATCACGTCCCCGAAGAGACCGTCCGACAGATTGCAAGCGACTTTGAGTCATTTTCGAATGCATCTCCTCGTTCGGAAACCCACGGGGAGATTTCGCCCTGCACAACCTACGAATACGACCTCGAGGCTCCCCAGTCTGAGGACAACGACCAGGCGGACGGCAGCGCACGAACCGAGAAAGCACGGGCCGCAGCAGACGACATAGCCTCCCAACAAAAGGGAGTTCTTACGGTCGACTTTCGGTCGGTCGTCGCGGTTCAAGGGTATCACCATCTTTCATAACAACTGACTGATAACAGCTGACTGGATGTATCCGCACGACACAGTGACTTACACCTTTTCAGACGATGGCAGACGAGCAGGAAGCGGCGAATGCATGGCTTCTCGATATGGACGGCGTACTGGTGCATGAGGAAGTTGTCCTTCCTGGTGCGCAGCAGTTCATTGAGCGGCTTCGGGAGAAGGAGTTGCCTTTTCTCGTGCTCACCAACAATTCCATCTACACCCGGCGCGACTTATCGGCCCGCCTCGCCCGCGCCGGGCTGGACGTGCCGGAGGCGCAGATTTGGACCTCGGCCGTCGCCACCGCACAGTTTCTCTCCGACCAGGCGCCCGAGGCGTCGGCGTACGCCGTTGGGGAGGCCGGGTTGACGACGGCGCTCCACGAGGTAGGCTACACGCTCACGGATGCCGACCCCGATTTCGTGGTGCTGGGCGAGACCCGCACGTATTCGTTTCAGCACATCACGGCGGCCGTCCGACTCATCGAACAAGGAGCGCGCTTTATAGCCACCAACCCGGACGTCACGGGCCCGTCGCCAGAGGGGCCGCTCCCGGCCACTGGCTCTGTCGCCGCCCTCATCAGGGAAGCCACTGGGCAGAAGCCCTATTTCGTTGGCAAACCCAATCCGATCATGATCCGAAGCGCATTGAATCAGATCGATGCGCACTCGGCCACCACGGCGATGGCGGGGGACCGCATGGACACTGATGTCATGGCCGGCATGGAGGCCGGGTTGACTACACACCTGGTGCTGTCCGGATCAACGCGACGCGAAGAGATTTCGGAATTCGCCTACCGGCCGAGCAACGTGGCCGAGTCGATATCAGAGTTGATCGAACGAATTTGACCGACCGGACCTACGAGATTGGATTCTCTCGTACGCTAAAAGACTCATCGCGCGCTCAATGCGTGAGCAAAGAGACGCGAATCCGTAATCCGTATCGGACCGCTCAGAACCCACGTTGCCTCCACAACCCAACGACATGACACCCAACGACATGACGGCTCAGAGATAGCGTGACTTCTGAAGTTTGTAGGTCGTACGCCCAAGAGGTGACAGAATGTGGAGTCGAATTGCAAAGACGTGAATCCTTTTCCCCTCTTGATTTAGACCGTCTGGACCCCTCTGCACTCGGTAAGCGTATTTAAAAGTATCGAATTGCAATAACGGAATATAAAACATAAATGGGCTGCGGTTCATGTAGCCCGGTGTCCGGAAAAATAATCGCCATGGGCGCCCGGCCGAAACCATTTACGTGTTCTCTTCGCCTGGCGCTTCCACGTCGATTCCCGTCACCTCGAACCGAGCTCCACCTGCCCTGCCATTGGTCGCCGAGAGGGTTCCCCCATGAGCCTCCGCTATGGACTCTACGATTGAGAGCCCCAGCCCCGTCCCCTCGTCCCCCGAAGAATAGCCCGCCTCAAAGACCGCTTCGTTCTTGCCCTCGGGAAAGCCCGTGCCGTCATCTTCTACGTAAAACCCGCCCGGGCATCGGCCCACCTCAACCGACACCGTTTCCCCACCATGCTCCACGGCATTCCGGAATAGGTTTTCCAAAAGTCGCCGGAGCCGGTCTTCGTCGCACCGAACACGAGGGGGATCATCGAAGTGGAGGGTGGCCTTGCTGGTATCAACGTGGTCCCAACTCGTCTCGGCCAGGGACGCGAGGCTGAAGGTCGACAATTCTTCGGCCCGGATGTCCCGCCCGCCCCAGGTAAGGGCAAGAACATCTTCAATAATAGCGTCCATGCGCTCGAGGGCGCGCTCGACGGCCACCAAGTGGTCGGGGTCGGGGGCCTCTTCTTCCTGTGCCAGTTGAAGACGCCCCGTCGCCACGTTCAGTGGATTTCGGAGATCGTGCGACACCAGGCCCGCAAAGCTATCGAGACGGGCATTCTTCCGTTCGAGCTCTTGTTCTCGCTCCACACGTTTGGTGATGTCTCGGCCCACCCCTACGATCCGCTCAACCTTTCCGCCGACGAGAACCGGCGCGAGGCTCGTTTGCCACATTCGAACCTCTCGGCCCATGGCGATCTCCTCTTCGTAGGTGACGGGTGTCTTCGTCTCCACACAGCGGTGAAAGTTGGCCGTGAGTTCGCCCCCTGGACCGGCCCCGAGGACCTCACTCGGCGTCTTGCCCCGAACCTCTTCGGTCGTGAGACCGGTCATGGCTTCGTACGAGGAACTAAGCCGCTCGAACCGAAACTCGGCCTTCGGCCCGGTCCCCACCACGTCCGCGAGGAAAATGGCGTCCGTGACGTTGTCGAGCGTCGTTTCGTACTCGCCGGCAATCTCGCGGAGCTCGCGCTCCTGAGCCTTGCGCCCAGTGATATCGCGGACGATCCCCACGATATGCCCCTCTTGGGCCAGGGTCAGTGAAACTTCTTGCGGAAAGGTCGTGCCGTCCCGACGCTGTCCCAGGGCCTCCCCGCGCCACGATCCCTCGGCGCGAAGAACTGGAAACGCACGCTCTTCCAGCCGAGTCTGCTCACTCTCTTCGTAGCACATCCGCCACGTATTCTCCAGGAACGCATCTGGAGACTCGTAGCCATAGATGTCGGCGTGGGCCTGGTTGACAAACCGGTACGTCTCGTCCGGGCCCAGGATTGCCATGCCGTCAATCGATGTCTCCATCGCGGCGCTTCGTGCCCGCAGTTTCTGCTTGTCTCGCTTCCGCTCGTCAATGTCCAGGTGAATTCCGGCGGCTCGCGTCGGTGTGCCCTGCGCGTCGCGCTCAACGGCCCGACCGACCGCTCGAATCCATTTCCAATCTCCGCCCTTGGTCCGCATCCGAAGCTCTTGCTGGTAGAAATCGGTCGTGCCCGCGAGGTGCGCGTCCAGAGCCTCTGCGGCTGCGGATAGGTCATCGGGATGGACCAGTTCTTCCCAGATCTCAAAGCGAAAGTCCAGTTCCTCCAGCGAGTAGCCGAGCATTTCGGCCCACTGTTGATTGAATATGACCTCATCGGTCTCAATGTCCCAGTCCCAGGTACCGAGCCCCGCCCCGCCGATGGCCAGTTCGAGACGTTCACGGAGGGACTGTAGCCGCTGCTGCTGCGTCTTCCGCTCGGTAATATCCTGAAATGTGCCCCGGATCCTGGCAACTTCGCCGTCTTCCATTTGGGGCGTGCCCCGGGCACGGACCCATCGGTCCCCCGTGTGCTCATGTTTGAGGCGCAATTCTTCGTCGAAGGGGATGCCCTTTTCAACGGCACGGTCGAGTATCTCTTCGATCAGGGATTGATCATCGGGATGGTAGAACGACACCGCCTCGTCGACGGTTGGCTCGTAGTCGGGCGGAAGGCCATGGATCTTTCGCACCTGCTGGGTCCAGAACAACTCCTCCGAGAACACCCCATACTCCCAGGCGCCAATGTCCGCCAACCTCTGAGCACGGGCGAACAAATCGTTCTGGCGCTCCAGTCGTCCGCGGACAAAGAATTGCCCGCTCAGAGCGATGCCTTCGACGGAGGCCACCGCCGCCATTCCCCCAGTCAGGACCAGTGCCTCAGGGGGCGGGATCAAACCGAAAATGGTTCCCGAAACGCTAGCCAGAATGCCAATCCCTAAAAACCGCCACACGGGCCGGTTCGACTCGGCCCCGAGCGCGACAACACACGGAAGCGTTCCGTACAGGAGCAATAGCCCCACGTCGTAGTCCGCGGAAAAGCCATTGAGGGCGGCGATCGTCCCCAGTCCCACCATCAGGACGTAGGCCACTCCTCGCATCCACTCGGGATGCCAATACCGCACTACACCTGACACGTAGGAGGCTCCCAGAAGGCCAAGAAAGACTCCCCCTCCCCCCCCGAAAAACGACAGGAGGTCGACCGCCGACGGGTCAACAGCAGCGAGGAGACAACCCGCGAGGCCCATGAGAACGGCCCCAATCAGCGACAGGAGGCGGTGAAGCAGAACGGCCGACCGTTTTTCGACGGGGAACTCCGCGTCGTCAGGCCAGAGAAATGACTGGTATGACCAGGATGCACGCGTCATACTGCAACGTGTCCGGTGGGGGCCATTCAGTGGAGGTCATCTTTGGCGATGACCTAGAAGGCGTTCCCGGATCGACCAGGCTCAGCGCGCTCTAGGCTGTTTATCCGGCAGGTGTTAGATATAACACACGAACTAATCCGCAAGAACTATGCGAGGCCTATTACCCTCACACGCACGCCATATGAAAACTGGTAAGCCAAAACGACGCAATCGAACCTGTGACACCGCATTACGCGGAACCTCATGGGTGTTTCTTTGACCAGAGCAGGGCATCCTCAGAACGGGGACTGACCCAGCCAAGCAAGTGGGCTCAACGGACAGTTGCTGTGGGTCGGCTCAGGGGCACAGATATCTAGGACCCGCCTCACGGAGTTAGACCAGTGCGACCGGGTACGTTCACACGTATTGAACGGAGGGAGTAGAAGACGAGGGCTCACATGAAGTCTCGTCGCAGGAAGCGTTTACGTCACACCGGGGTCACAACTCGTCTTAGGAGGTAGGGATTGATTGCAACACACAGGGGACACCTTTTACGACGCACAACCGTCTTTTCGCCACGAAAACAAAGCGATCGACATGGAAGCAACTGAGACGAACTCGGCCATGGAGTCAACCAGATCTCCCAAATCGGCTGCCCAAGAGAGCATCCAGCGCGCGCTCGACCAGGGCGTAGAGCAGGAGCAGATTCACCGGCTTCACCAGTGGGCCACCATGCTGAACGAGCTTTACCACGAAGAAGATCGGGACACCTGAGGCCCAATGCGAGGCCACGCATGGGGCGTGAAGCACAGGCACCCGGGGATTACTGGGCAAATCCCGACCGAGTCGCTCCAACAGGTCGTCTCTTGTGTCGCCTCTCTTCTGTTTCTTCGAACGGCGAAGTTCGGTTGATAACTCAATTTCTGGATCCACCTCTCCCCCGGCCTGCAGGCGCCTCTTCGGGCCCCACAGCCCCCTGACTTCGACTGACCATGCGCACCTCGTCTCCGGCGGGAGAATCAATGAGTTCCTTCAACGCATCGATTCCAAACTCTTCTCGTAACTGACGCACACGATCCGAGTTGTACTGGACACTGGCGGTTCCTCTCATGTCGAGGGAGCCTCCGTCATGAAAGACCACGCTCCCATTGATGTCGGGCGTTCCCTTACTGGCCTCAAAGTCCCCCTTTCCGGTGACAAAGACCATCCCCTTCCATTCTGAATTCCCCGTCATGGTAAGGGAGCCCCCGTCTACATAGAGGATTCCCGTCCCTCCCGATTTCCCGGACAGTTTGCAGCCGTTCTCCACTTTCACGACCGCAGGATCTTTAGGGCTTCCCACAGAGCTTTTGCCCGTACAAAGCTCACTCTCTTCGTGGGTCGCCTGGTTTTGGACAAGGTCTGAGAGCTCCGCGTCGAGCGGCTCGAGGTCGATGTCTGGATCATGGACCACGTCACAGTCTCCCCCGATGCCCTGAACGTCTGATCCTTGACGTCCGCAAAACTCCTCCCTCATCGTCGCCTCGTCTCCAGACTCAGAAAGGCTTACTCCATTCCGGTCCTGCTTTCCGGCCGCGTCGTTGCCAGAGATAACCGGCCCCTTTCCCCCACCTGAAAGGCTGGCCGACCCGAGAGACCCATCGAACGTGAGGGCACTGAACGATCCATTTGGCTCCAGCGCCGCCTCTCCACTGATGGCATACTGCGGGCACTCCGTGCAGCTGCATCCGTCTGCCCCGTATTGGCCGACCGCACGGACCTGCACGGTGTCTCCCGACAGCGGGCTCGTGGTGAGTTCAAAGGTTCCGCCCTCAAGCTGCTCGCACTGATTCAGCCCGACGTTGAGCTGTCGTTTTACCTCGCTCACCCCCGATGCATACGCCGACCGGGCCATCTGGCGGGCGACGATGAGTTTCTGCCGGTCCGCCAGTTCGTTTCTCGCGTCCACCTGAGCACTCTGAAATTGTCCGGCGTACATGCTCAGTGCTGCTGAGGCGCCGATCGTGATCAGAAGAACATACTTTCCCATAATCTTTCGGGAGACCTAGCAGGCAACGAAGCATGGAGCATATTTTGCAAATTGCATGCCAACCGTGCAGAATCATTCATATGAGGAGGGTGGTCCACAGGGGCTATTTTGCGTAGTGCCCAAGTCTATCCAAGCCAGTCTTGAGGGGCCTCACGGAAATGCGACCTCGGCGTCGGGACACGTGTATGCAGATCCGTCGGCAAGACGCGACGGGGCTCATCTCCGCAAACCCGCTGCGTGTTCATTGTATTCAACGGCGGCACGGAGCGCATAGACGGTGAGGTTTCACTGCTCCTCCCGTTTTCGACTGCTTCTTTTGGTGCACTGTCACGCCGAAATCTTGAGACCTGGTGACGCCTCGGGGAAGGCCTGTGCAGAAGTGAAGGGTGCGGATCACAGTCTCTCTGATGAAAAGAACTCCGGGAGCCAGGCGGGCCGATAGGGGCTGTCGGAGATTCTCGTGGCTGACCCACGCTCTCGGCCAAAGTGAACATGTCCGGTAAAAATTATCCGGACTCCTCTCGTACACCCAGTCAAAGAGGTATATTTTGGTCGGCATTCTTTTTGTGTCATCTTCAACTACTCTGCTCTCTCAGGTATCTGGTTTTTCTTTTTTCTGTATTGGTCTTCCCAAATACGAACTCGGGTTAAGTCCCCCGCTTTTCGACGTATATTTCTCTTGCCCAAAAATCTAGTCCCATGGGAAAGTACATACTCCTAGTCGTATTTGCCGCGGCGGCAGGCCTAGCAGCATTGGGCGCCCAATCGAACAGCACCGCCCAGGATTCCAGCGCAGAGCGGAGCGAACGGCAGGGCGTCGTCATTGCCCGTCAAATTGCTCGCTCGGTGTTTAACGACGGCGTCAGTGAGGTGGAGCGTACGTTCGACACGATCGGGGACACGGTGAAGGAGGGCACGCACGAGCAAGGAACCTACCGGCTTCAGTTCGACGCCGCCTCCACTGGAGGCGGGAAGACCGTGGACCTCACCGCCGAAGGCACCTATGGGGAGCACACCTACCAGATTCAGGCGTCGGTGCGCAAGGACACAACCGTCAGCTCAGTGTTCAATGCCATTACTGCGAGCACCCCCGTGAACTTCTCGGTACAAGGGGGAGGCTGCAGCGGAGGGCCGTGCGTCTCCGGACTCGACGCGGGAGGGCGGACAGATCGGCATGGCATTACGCTACCGCACGGGGAGGATGCCGGGGCAGTCTGTGACGAGTTCCACGGGGGAAGCTACGACAGCAACACAGAGACCAATGTCGAGGGCACCGGTGGGGGGTGCGACGTTCAGGTCCGAACGTCGGCCCACGACGACTGGGTCGAGGACCAGATGGATCAGATGGGGCAGACGATCCAGGACGCGATTGCGGCCGGGGACTCCGACGTGACTGAGTGCACCGGCTGTGACCTGAAGAACTTCAGTGATTCGCAAAACGACGGCATCCTCTATGTCACCAACGGGGAGTTCACGGTCAGTGGAGACCGGCAGTGGAACGGACTTGTGTTTGTGGCCAACGGGGGGACAATCCGGTTCAACGGGGGCGGAGACTCGCGCAACATCAATGGAGGGCTGGTGCTGCAAGACTGGGCCACGTACGAGCAGGATAGCAAAGACGAGTTCAGCATGAATGGTGGAAACGCCGTCAAATTTAACTCCGACCAGCTGCTGAAGTACATCGGTACCCTCCCTTCAATAGAGTCAACGACGACCGTGGTCACCGACCGGAACAGTCGATTGCTTCGGGCAGGAGAGTAAACCATGCGAGCATCATCCCTCCCTTCCTTTTGAATATAACGTTGCCGGGCCTCTATGCAGCAGACGCTCCTTGCCCTTCTGGCGCTTTTGGTGTCGATGTTCCTGTCCTTCGGGCAGATGCAGTCGAGCCTCCGATTTCAGGACCAGTCCGTCCGGGGAGAAATCGAGCAGATGGCCCTGGGCGTTGGAATGCAGACCATTGAGGTGGTGCGGGCCCGAGCGTTCGACGGTGCAGTCTTGGGAACCGGTGAGGACGTCGTTCTCAACCCCTCATCTTTCTCGGACATCCCTGCTGGCCTGAGCAAGGACTGCCGGCTCCACCCAAGCCAGGACGGTGGGAGCGTCCAGCACTGCCAGGCGATCGAAGAGTTTAACGAGACGACCGGGACGGTGCCGTTTCCCTTGGCGGACGATTCGCTGAAGTTTTCGGTGGAGGTGGAGGTGCAATACGTGTGCGCAGATCTCCAACCGTGCAGCGGACCGACCGGTCGAAAAAAAGTCAACGTGTTCGTGCAGGACGTGGCTCCAGACGGCCAATCCGCAGCTCTTGCTGAGCCCATCCGGTACTCAGAGGTCTTTGCCTACCCGTAGGGCCGAATGGGGGCCTTCCGTTCACTGCATCCGCTGAAATAGCGATTCGTCATGGCGTTTCTCTACGACAACCTGACGGCAGTCGTGGTCGGGACGACGGTGCTACTCATCCTGGCAAGCCTGCAGCTGCGGGCCATGGAGCTTAGCACAGCGGCCTCTGGTCAGGAGGCAGCCCTCACCCAATCGGAGGAGATTGCAACCTGGATGGAGGAGGACTTGGAGAGCATGGGACGTCACATCACGACGGCCGACACCGTGTTCGGGGGGGTATCACGGACAGACGACAATGCATCCCCGACGGACTCGGTCTTGACGAATCTATCGTTCCGGTACAAAAGCAGCACCGGAGGAGCCATCCAGACCGTTCAGTACGACGTATCGGTGGTGGAAACCGACACGGTTGAAGGCAAGGAGCGCACCCTGTATCAACTATCGCGCACCAAAGGGGGGACGAGTGCGGGCCGGACCCCAGGAATGCTCGGCTACATTGACATTCAGTTTCTGGATCAGACGGCCAAGGCCATTTCTGCCCCCCATGCCAACGCAGGTCAGATCAAAGCACTCCGGGTACACTTTTCGGTGATCCTCCCCTATCGGAACAGCAGCAGCGGGGTTAAGGAGGTTCACCGGATGGTGGCATTTCCCTACACCCCTGCTCACGGCTAACCCTTGGCCGCGGGCGGAGCAGAACGTGTTGGCTCGGCGAAAAGAGTCTCCAGCGAACGGCATCGCCAGGACGCGTTGGCACCTCGCCGTCTGGCGACGGTGCACACCTCCATGACAGAGGTTCCGGTCGCTGATTGCTCAGGGGGATGGAGACCTATCGTACACCCAACGAGAGACGCGCCCAGCGTCTACAGGGCGGACTGGCACCTAGCCGATGAGTCTTTCTCTTTTGGGTAGCAAGAAGGGGCAAAGACCCTCACTACGTCTTTGCAGTGCGCTTCGGGTCGTCGGATGCACACTGCGCAAAGACGCAGTGAGGGTTTAGGAGTCCTTATCGCGAGAAGGAGCGAAGTGATCGCCCTCTCGATGTCGCCCGACGGGGCGAAAAGGCTCCGTTCATGGCCGCGATGCTCCGCGGTTCTCGGAGACACTCGTCTACTCGATGTTCACGTCGGCCCCGACCCGGTCTGCAAGTGCCTCAAACTGTTCCCTCGTCACGGCGATGAACACCCGATCTACACCCGTCAAGTCGTGCTCGTCGGACTTGATTCGATTCGTGCTGCCCCCGGGTGCATCGGTTCCTCTGTTTCCGTTGACCGAAATGAACGTCTCGACAGGGTCGGAGCCGTCCACAGCTTCGACGATGGCCTCGCGGGAGGTCTCGAGTGCCCCGGCAAAGGTGGTGGCCATTCCGGTGTAAAACCCTCCATATTCTCGCAGGGACTTGTCCTTGCTGCTACTGAACTTTTCGTCGGTGTGAGCTCGCGCGGACCTGTTTCGCATGTGGCTTTGGGTTGGTTATAGAGACGTTGTATCTAACTCACGGGCTCGAGGGCGACTTTGGTCTCGCTGAGCCGTAACATTGATGGACAGAGTCAAGTCCCAAGGGCGCCGATGGGGGTCCCCCATCTCGGGCCACGGAAGCTTCCAGCTTCTACTTGACACTTGAACCCCTGCTGATGGGCCGAAGACGAACGCCGTGGGGAACCTTTTCACATCGGTGGCCAACACGAAAACCGTCCCGGTACATTCCGAGACGGTAGCGGCTCCATGGAGGGGACCGATTCAGTCTTCACTTGGGCAGTAGGCCCGGGGGGATTCGAACCCCCAGCTCACGGATTAAGAGTCCGTTGCTCTACCAGGTTGAGCTACGAGCCTATCTAGAATTTTCTATCACGTAGGTACCCCGGGCCGCCCGGAAAGTTCGGCGTGCAGCTGCGCGCTGGTGCGCCACATGTGGCTTTCCACTGCGTTTCACAGCTTCGCGGGGTCTACCCGAGAGGAAGCAGCACGCAGGAGGGGCAGCTGAACGGCTCCGTTGGGCTTCGTAGCAGGTATCGGTGACAAGTCCGGGGTACCAACTGTACGTCTGGAAGGACCGTTACACGTCCAACTCGTCCGCCTCGGCGGCGTGCTGCATGATGAACTTGAAGCGGGCCGAACTGTCGCGCCCCATCAGTTCAGTGATCGTCTGCTCCGTCACCATGCGTTCGGTATCGGGAATGCTTACCTCGAGCAGGCGGCGCCCCTCGGGCGAGAGGGTCGTTTCGTTCAGCGTGTCGGGCATCATCTCCCCCAGTCCCTTGAAGCGCTGAATATCAACGTTGGGGTTGCGCCCGTCGCTCCGGATCTCGTCCAGAATCTGCTCCTTATCGGGATCGTCGAGCGCCCAGTGGGTTTCCTTGCCCGCCTCGATGCGGTAGAGCGGCGGCTGGGCGATGTGCACGAATCCGCCTTCGATGAGGGGCCGCATGTACCGGTAGAAGAACGTGAGCAGGAGGGTCGCGATGTGGTGGCCGTCCGAGTCCGCGTCCATCAGGAGAATAACCTTTCGGTAGCGGAGGTCGGAGAGGTCCAGCGCGTCGCCGATGCCGCAGCCCAGCGCCTGCACGATGTTGGACAATTCCTTGTTGTTCTGCACCCGATCGAGGGTGGCCTGCTCGGCATTCAGCACCTTTCCACGAAGGGGCAGAACCGCCTGCGTCTCTCGGTCGCGGGCCTGCTTGGCCGACCCCCCGGCCGAGTCGCCCTCCACAATGAAGAGCTCGCACTCGCTCGGGGTGCTCGACGAACAGTCGGCCAGCTTGCCGGGCAGCTGTAGGCGCGACTTCGAGCTCGAACGCCCACTGCCGCCCCCGGATGCGGAGCGACGGGCCCGGCGGGCCTTCGCCGCCTGCACAACCCGGGACGCAATGGCCTCCCCCGTCGACGAGTGGTCGTTCAGGTACTGCTCCAGCTCGGTGCGAAGTGCCCCCGAGACCTGCGACCGAACCGACGGGTTGTTGAGCTTGTCCTTCGTCTGTCCCTGAAACTGCGGGTCCACGTGGAACAGATTTACGATTGCCACGAGCCCCTCGCGGGTGTCGTCGCCCTTAATCTCCAGTCGGTGCGGCACGAGGTCGTGCGTGTCCATGAACGACCGGATCACGGACCGGATGCCGCTCTTGAGCCCCTGCTCGTGGGTCCCGCCGTCCTCCGTCGGAATGCCGTTGACGAACGTGTGGAGCTGCTCCTTCGGCGCGTCGGTCCACTGGAGCGCGATTTCCAGGCGTCCGTCCTCGTCCAGGTCCTCGGCCTCCATCATGAAGACGTCGTCGTGGATCGGGCTCACCTGGAGGTCTTCAACCAGGTAGTCCAGGTATTCCTGGATACCCCCCTCGTGGTGCAGCTCGTGCCGCTCGCCGCTCGTCTCGTCCCGGAAGATAATTTTTAGGTCCCGGTTTAGGTACGTCTTTACCTCCAGGTGCTCCCGGATCCAGGAGGGGTCAAACTCGACGGACTCGAAGATATCCGGGTCGGGCCGGAAGTAGATGTCCGTCCCGGTCCCGCGCGCACTGTCCTTCGAGAGGTCCAGGCCCGTCACCGGCGTGCCCTGCCGGAAGCGCTGCTTGTACTCTTTCCCATCGCGCTTGACGGTCGCCACGAGCTCTTCCGAGAGGGCGTTCACGACCGACACGCCCACCCCGTGGAGGCCGCCGGACGTGATGTAATTGCTCGCGTCAAACTTGCCGCCGGAGTGGAGCGTCGTGAGAATCAACTGGACGGTGGGCACGCCCTTCTCGGGATGATCGTCCACCGGAATCCCACGTCCGTTGTCGGACACGGAGATGCTCTCCCCGTCCTCGTGCAGGACGACTTCGATCCGGGAGGCGTAGCCGTTCGTGGCTTCGTCGACGGCGTTGTCCACTACCTCCCAGAGGATGTGGTGCAGGCCGGGCCGCCCCGTCCCCCCGATGTACATGCCCGGCCGCTTGCGGACCGGTTCGAGGCCTTCGAGGACATCAATGTCTTCGCCGGTGTACGTCTTGGGCATATGCTGAAATTCGTCGTTCTGAGGAAGCGGATGTCTCGCGATCGCGGTTCCGACGGCTACGTGGTCTCGTTCAGGGACACTTCGACGGGCTCCGGGAAGACCTCTGCGAAGTAGCCTCGCTTGATCACGAGCGTGCCCTTCGCGCCCCGATTCGTAGCGTCGAACTTCGTCGTGCGCACGATCTCTTCCCGCCCGTTGTTCGTCTCCACGGCAAGGCCCTGTCGGGCGCGCCGACTAAGGGTGAAGTCAAGCACGCGATCGTTGTCCTCAAGCCGGATGGCGCGCACGCCTTTAGCAGGTCCCTTGTACACCGATACCTGATGGACGGGAAAGACCAGCGCGCGCCCATCATGAGAGGCGAGGCAGATGTTTTCGTCGCCCCGGGCGAGGTGAACGCGCGCCACCTCGTCTTCGTCCTCCAATCGCATGTACTTGCGGCCCGTGCTGATCGAGGGCTCGAGGTAGCCGTCCAGCGTAAAGCGGGTCGCCTGCCCGCTCTTGCTGAGGGCCACGACGTAGGGCTGGTCCGGCGCGTCGGGATCGTCCGGGTCGAAGAGCTCCCCTTGCTCGCTCGGCTCGGACGGAACCGGATCCGGCAGCGCCCGCTCGTCGAAGCTGACCACGCCCACCACGTGCTCCCCATCGTCGAACGAGAACAGCTTCTGTACCGGATCGCCGTACCCGGTCGTGCTGGGAGTTTCCGTGATGCGGGTGGTGTAGCACGTGCCGTAGTTCGTAAAGAAGCCGACAGTGGCGCGGGTCGACCCCGCCAGGGCCCATCCCACCTCGTCCCCGTCCCGGGTCCGGATGGCGTCGAGGTCCGAGTAGGTCCCCTGCCGTTTCACCCAGCCGTCCCGCGTGACAATGACGTGGACATCCTCGTCGACGATGTAATCCTCCTCGGTGTACTCCATGTCCGCCTTCGGCCCGACGAGGGTACTGCGGCGCTCGTCCGTATACTGGTCGCGGATGTCCTGAAGCTCCTCTCTGACCATGTCCCAGCGCGCGTCCTCGTCGTCGAGCAGGCGACGGATTTCCTCCGCCCGGGCTCGCTTCTCCCCCAGTTCGTCCCGGATCGCCTCCATCTCCATCTGTGAGAGCTTATAGAGCTGCGTCTCCAGAATCGCATCGGTCTGCTCCTCGCCGAGCTGAAACCGGTGCATGAGCCGCTGGGCGGCGTCGGCCTTGTTCTTTGAGGCCCGAATCATCTCGATGGCCTCGTCGAGGGCGTCAAAGATCGTCTCGAAGCCCTCCAGGATGTGGATCCGAGCCTCCAGTTCCTCCAGCTCGTTCTGCAGACGCCGGGTCACGACGTCCAGTCGGAAGTCGAGAAAGTACCGCAGGATGGCACGGAGATCCACCTGCTTCGGGGCCTTGACGTCCGTGCTCTCAGTCGGCACGAGGCAGGTGAGGTTGACGTGGAATCGCTTCTGGAGCTTCGTGTGCTTGAAGAGGTAGGCCATCGCCGCCTCCGTATCGGAGCCCCGCTTCAGCTCTAGGACGATGCGCACGTCGTCGGTCGACTCGTCGCGCACGTTCGACAGCTGCGGGACGTTCTCCTCGGCGATGTGGTCGGCAATCTCTTCGACGATCTTGCTCTTGTCCACGCCGTAGGGCACCGACTCGAGGATGGCGCGGGTCTTTCCCTTCGTCCGGTAGGCCCCACGCATCTCGATCGTCCCGGAGCCCGTCTCGTAGATCTCCGTAAGTTCGTCTTGTGTATTCAGAAGGCGCCCCCCCGTCGGAAAATCCGGGCCCTGAATGTGATCGCGGACGAGGGTCGAGGTCTCCACCTCGGGCTCCTCGATCATGTGGAGGGCCGCGTCGACCACCTCTCCGAGATTGTGCGGTGGGATGTTCGTCGCCATTCCGACCGCGATGCCACTTGCCCCGTTCACCAGGAGATTGGGGACGCGGGCGGGAAGCACGACCGGCTCCTCCAGCGAGCCGTCAAAGTTGTCGCGGTAGTCGACCGTCTCGTCGCGGAGGCCCTCCAGCATCTCCATGGCCAAGGGTTGGAGCTTGGCCTCCGTGTACCGCATCGCCGCCGCACTGTCGCCGTCAAGCGACCCGAAGTTGCCGTGTCCGTCGACGAGGGGCGCCCGCAACGAGAACGACTGGGCCATGCGCACCATGGCGTCGTAGATGGCCTTGTCGCCGTGGGGGTGGTACTTTCCCATTGTCTCCCCCACGACCGTCGCGCTTTTGCGGTGCCGCTTGGACGGGTACAGGTTCAGGCTATCGAACATCGCAAAGAGGATGCGACGCTGCACCGGCTTCAGGCCGTCACGGATGTCCGGCAGGGCCCGGCTGGTGATGACGGACAGGGCGTAATTGAGGTACCGCTCGCGGGCGGTCTCGTGAAGCGGAATCGTCTCAGTAACAGGCATCAGCGGCGTTCAATAACGGATGTGAGCAGCGCACACATAGTTTACCCACACGTTTTCGGAGATACAACTGCCACTGACAGGCGTTTCGGGAGATTTGACCGTTTTCCATCGGGCCACTGCTGGTTGCGCGCCTCACCGCGTAAACAATCCTGACACAGAGGGACGTTCATCCGCCAACCGCCGTTCCGAAAGACGTGTACCGACACGCACCGGAAAGACCTCCCTGATTGTAGACGAAAGTGACATTTTTTCTTTCAATAACGGAAACAAATAGGTGGGGCTCAGCGGATCCTTATCTGGAGTCGCCCACCGTCGGTTGCCGCCCGATCAGTAGTTCAGCGTAAAGTAATCGCCGTCCTGGTCGGGATGGAGATGCAGAAGATCGGCCTCCGTGAGACGGAGCAGCGTCTGGGACGCTCGCTCCGGTGAAATGTCGGCTAGCTGAGCCAACTGCGACACAGAGATGCGGCCGTAGTCATCCAGGTAACGCATGAGCAGGGACTCCGTCTCCCCAAACTCGAACGTCACCCCCACCTGGTCTTCCTGCTCACGGAGCTCCTGAATGGTCTCGGGGCTTGCCTCAATGCTGCTGGCATCGACCCGCACATACGTTCGTCCGTTCTCCTCAGGGGCCTCCTCGTCGGGCACCACGACGTGGGGCTTGGTGCTGCTTTCGGGGATCGTCACGACGAGCACGTCGCACCGGGGCTCCACCACAATCCGCTCCGTCTCGTACTCCACAACGGGTCGGGAGTGGGCGTTCACGGCCTGACGGAGGAGAAACTCCTGTTCGGACGTGTGCTCCAGCCCCATGATGGTTCCGTCGTCGTTGACGCCGAGCACAATGCGTCCACCGTTGGTGTTTGCCAGCGCCACCACTTCCTTCGCGATGCGCTCGGGCCGGGGGGCCCGGCGCTTAAACTCCACGCTGATTCCCTCCCCCAAGTCGACGAGCTGTTCCAGTTCTCGACGCGTCATACCAGTCGTGCAGGCGAACGATGAGTAGGTGCAGCCGGGCCGAAGAGGCGAGACAACAGCCCTCAGGGGGGAGCAACGAAGAACACTAAGGTCAAGAGACGTTCTGAAGGCTCTGTGGCAGCCAATGCTCTCGCTTGGCCGATCGCGTCATGAGCTCGTCCACCATGTCTTCGGGCCGCTGATCCTCGAACAGAACACGGTGGACCGCCTCGGTGATGGGCATCTCGATGTCGTAATGGCGCGCGAGATCTTGAATCGACTGGGTCGTCCGGACGCCCTCCGCCACCATGTCCATTCCCGACTCGATCTCTTCAAGCGTCTTTCCTCTTCCAATTTGCTCGCCGAGGTGGCGATTGCGGCTGTGCTGGCTCATGCAGGTCACGAGCAGATCCCCGATGCCCGCCAACCCAGCGAACGTTTGGGGCTTGGCCCCCATCGCAATCCCGAGGCGCCGCATCTCGGCGAGGCCACGAGTGACGAGGGCCGCCTTGGCGTTGTCCCCGTATCCGACCCCATCCCCCATCCCCGCCGCAATCGCGAGGACATTCTTCGCAGAGCCCCCAATCTCTACGCCCACCACGTCGGTGTTCACGTATACCCGAAGACGGTCGGTCATAAAGGCGTTCTGGACCCACTCGGCCCGCGGTTCGGTGGGGGCGGCCGCAACCAATGTGGTCGGTTGGTTTTCGGCCACCTCCTCCGCGTGACTGGGCCCGTAGAGCACCCCAATCTGTTGGGCCTCCATCCCCGTCAGTTCATCGGCCAGAACCTGCGACATCGTCTGCAGGGTGTCGTTTTCGATTCCTTTCGCCAACGACACCACGGTCGTCCCCGGGCGAGTGAGCGGCGCGATGCGGGCCGCCACGCTGCGCAGGTTCTGCGAGGGCACCGCCACGGCCCACAGGGACGAGGCCCCCGCGGCGGCCTCAAGGTCCGACGTCACGTGCACGGACGATGGGATCTCAATATCAGAGAGGTACGTCGGGTTGTGGTGCGTTGCCCGCATCCGCTCGACCGCTTCGTCGCGGCGGGCCCAGAGGGTCACGTTGCGCCCCGCAGCGGCGAGGTGAACAGCGAGGGCCGTTCCCCAGCTTCCGGCTCCGAAGAGCGTAATCGACGTCGACATGAGAAGTCGTCTGAATGCAAAGAATCGGGCGCGGGGCCGACGGCTTTCAGTCCAAAATGGGCCCTAGGCAGGGACGCCCCCTGCGGCAGATGTACTGAAAGGGGCGCCGGGACCTTCGTCAAAGTTCTCCACGCCCCCGCATGCCCTGGGCCGGCTCGAAGGAGCTAATCTGGCTTTCGGTGCCGTTCAGGAGGCGCTGAATGTTGGACCGGTGCGCCACCACAATGGACAGCGCGAGGAGCCCCCCAAAGACGAGCAGGCTCGGGTCGAGGTCGGCCCCAAACCCGAAGCGGCGAAAGGCCACAAGGGTCGGAAACGCCACGGCGGCGGTGATTGAGGACAGCGACACGTAGCGAGAGGACAGCAACACCGTCACGAAGACCGCAAGCGTAATCGCCATGGTGAGGGGCGTGAGCGCAAAAAGCATCCCGGCGGCCGTGTTTACGCCCTTCCCGCCCTCGAACCGGGCAAAGATGGGATACATGTGACCGATCACCGCCCCAAGTCCGGCGAGCAGTCCCAAGACCACGAACGGGTCTCCCCCAAACAGCGACAGGCTGGGCGGGATGGGATCAATGCGGATCACCGATGCCACGACGCCCGCCGCGAGGAAGCCCTTCCCAAAATCCACGACCGTCGCCAGCGCGCCCGCCTGCCACCCCACGACGCGGAAGGCATTGGTGGCCCCGCAATTATGACTTCCATGATTGCGGATGTCCACCCCGTGTAGGGCCTTGCTCGACCACAGCGCGCCGGGAACGGACCCCAGGAAATAACTGATGAGCAGTATGACGGTCAGCGACCACATGTCGACACCCCAGCAGCGGTGAGCGGATTGAGAGTGCGGCGCGAAGGCAGGACCGAGGTGCGTCGACGCGCCTCGGGAATTTAGTGCCTATCGTATCTCTTATTTGACGCCAAATGTTCCGGGGGAACCGGTCGATCCATCCCGGTACTTCACCTCGAAACAGCTAGGAGGAGGCCTCTGCGTCATCAATCCGGCCCATTCGGATCGGCGATTCGCCGACCGCCTCCAGTTTATCAACGGCCCGAGATACATCCTCCGCCCGCACCACAGCCACCAGACCGATCCCGAGGTTAAAGGTTTGCCGCATGTCGTCTTCCGGCACATCCCCGAGCTCTTGAATCAACGAGAAGATGGACGGGCGATCCCAGGCGTCGTAATCGACTACCGCTGCACACGCGTCCGGCACCACCCGGCGAAGATTGTTCGGAAGCCCCCCACCGGTGATGTGCGCGAGTCCACGGGCAAGACCGGCCTCCGCGAGCGCTCGGATCGGGCGCAGGTACGACCGGTGAACGCGAAGCAGCGCCTCTCCCACCGACATCCCTCCCAGTTCGGAGGGGCAATCGTCTACGGTGAACGCGTCGAAGAGAACGCTCCGGGCGAGGGTGTAGCCGTTGGTGTGGACGCCGGTCGAGGGCAGCCCGAGGAGCACGTCCCCGGGGGCTACCTCGTCCCCCGTCACGATCTCGCCCTTGTCCACGAGCCCGACGACCGTCCCCACCAGATCGAAGTCGCCCTCGCCGTACACATCCGGCATTTCCGCAATCTCTCCGCCCACCAACGCGCATCCATTCTCGTCACAGGCCGTCGCGAACCCCCCCACGACCGCCTCCGCCGTGTCGGGCTCAAGGGCGCCTACCCCGTAATAGTCGAGAAAGTACAAGGGCTGGGCCCCACACACGGCCACGTCGTTTACGCAGTGGTTCACCAAATCCTGCCCTACCGTATCGTAGCGCTCGGCGCGGGACGCCACCTTCAACTTGGTGCCCACCCCATCGATGGACGAGACGAGCACTGGCTCGTCCATGCCCTCCAGGTCCGGCTCGAAGAATGACCCGAAGGCCCCAATGTCGGCCAGTACGCCGGGCGTAAAGGTTTCTTGCACGCTCGACCGAATGCGGTCGACCGTTTCTTCGCCGGCTTCAACGTCAACACCAGCCTCTTTATAGGTTGTCATGGTCTTACACACTGTGATTTGTAACGTACCGCGGTTGGTTGGGCGCTATCGGCGGCCGAAGAGCATGAGCAGATACACCTCCAGCCGACGGAATCGCGACAACTCGACGGGGGCCGACCAGAGGTCGTAATCACGTCGATCCAATTCGTCCAGCAGAGCGAGGGCACCGTGCCAGTACCGAAGCAGAGCGTAGCGCTTCCGAACCCCAAGGTCTTCGGCCAACGATCGGCCTCGCTGCAGGGCGTCGCGCACCCGGACACTCTGCTTCCAGAGCAGCCGACGGGCTCCCTCCGTAGCCGGCCCCGTTCGGAGCTGCTCCACCGTGACATCGTACTGACGGAGCTCTTCAAGTGGCACGAAGAGACGTCCCTGTGCTAGGTCGGCGGGCAGCCGGAGGAGATGCGTCAGGTGAAAAAACCCACGGGCCAGTTCGTCGACCCACCCAGTCTGCACAGAATTGGTCAGGCCCGCCAGGTGCCCAAGAAGACGGGCATGGGGCGCGGCCCAGAGCCGGACGAAGGTCTCCAGCTGATCGGAGTTTTGGAAGCGGGTCTTCCCCACGAGCAGACGTGCGGCTTCAACCTGCGCCCCAAGCCAGTCCAGGGTCAGGTCATGGGTCTCACACGCCTCGTAGGCGGCGGACGCGGTCTCTTCAGGCATTCCCCGGAGCGGCTGGGCCGCCTCCGCCCGTGCTCGCTCCTCGTCAAAATAGGCCTCCACGTCTTGGCCCGCTGGCACCGTCGGGCTCTTAAGGGCCGAGTGCCAGTGCCAAAACGCCCGCGCCGCGGGGCGGCGGCGCGCAGACCAACCGTCGTAGAACGGGCGGGGCAAATCCGTCGTATGATCGTCACCCATCCGAAACCGAAAAGTCCGTCGCACCAAAGTATACGATCAGAGCACCCCCAAATACGGAACGGGGAAGCCACTGCGGGCTCCCCCGTCCGTCTCATTGCTAAGCCAGAGCGACGTTACGCTTCCACGCCGGCGAACTCCTTCTTTACCACGCTAATCTGGCTCCCCTCGAGCACCATTTCGAGCTCTCGGTCGGACAGGTCGTGCTCCACGACGTAGGTCTCATCCTTGTCTGCGTTCGTGACCTCCACGTCCGTTCCGGACTGCACCTGATCGCGCAGGTTGCGGAGCTGCAGGGTATCGCCCTGCTCAATGCTGTCGTAGGACTCGTCGTCCTTGAACAAGAGCGGCAGGATTCCGAAGTTGGCCAGGTTCTGCCGGTGGATTCGGGCGTAGCTCTTGGCAATCTTGACGCGGGTGCCGAGCCAGCGCGGCGCGATGGCGGCGTGCTCCCGGCTCGACCCCTGCCCGTAGTTCGTACCGCCGACGACGGCAAAGCCATTCTCTTGGTGCTCCATGGCACGGTCGAAGAAGCTCTCATCGACCTGCTCGAAGACGAACTCCGAAATCTTCGGGATGTTGGAGCGGTAGGGCAGAATGCGTGAGCCAGCCGGCATGATTTCGTCGGTAGAAACGTCGTCGCCCACCTTCAAGAGAACCGGCAGGTCAAACGAGTTCTGAAGCGGCTCAAACTCGGGCAGCGAAACGACGTTCGGGCCCTTCTCGAGGTCGACGTTCTTCGCCTCCTCCTCGCTCAGCGGCTCCACGAGTTGATCGGTGTTGACGCTGATCTGATCCGGCGTCTCCGCGTCCGGATACTCCATGTCGTAAAGGTCTGCCAGATCGCGCGGGTCGGTAATCTCGCCGGTGAGCGCCGAGGCAGCGGCCGTCTCCGGGCTCACGAGGAATACCGCGTCTTCCTTCGTGCCGGAGCGGCCTGGGAAGTTGCGGGGCACCGTGCGCACCGAGATCTGACCGGTGGCGGGCGCCTGGCCCATGCCAATGCAGCCGTTGCAGCCGGCCTGGTGGATGCGGGCGCCGGCGCGGGTCAGCATCTGGAGGTGCCCGGAGTTCATCAGGTTCTCCAAGATCTGCCGCGAGGTCGGGTTCACGTCGAAGGACACCCGGTCGTGCACCTGGTGGCCATCCACAATCTCGGCGGCGCTGGCGAAGTCACGGAAGCCAGGGTTGGCGGAAGAACCCACGTAGCTTTGGTAGATCTCCTGACCCTCCACCTCTCGCACCGGCACGACGTTGCCCGGGCTGCTGGGCTTCGCGATCTTCGGCTCCAGCTCCGAAAGGTTGATCTCTTCGTACTCGTCGTAGTCGGCGTCCTCGTCGGCCTGGATCTCCTGGAAGACCTCTTCGCGGCCCTGGCGGCGGAGGAACGCCCGCACTTCGTCGTCGGACGGGAAGACCGTGCTGGTCGCACCCAGCTCCGTCCCCATGTTGGCGATGACGTGCCGGTCCATGCAGCTGAGGCTGTCAAGGCCTGGGCCATAATACTCAATGACCTGCCCCACGCCTCCATCCACGTCGTGACGCTCCAACATGGTGAGGATGACATCCTTTGCGCTTACCCAGTCGGGCAGTTCCCCGGTGAGCTTCACACCCCAGACCTCCGGCATGTTGATCGTGTACGGCTTGCCGGCCATTGCCATGGCGACATCGAGACCGCCGGCCCCGATGGCGAGCATGCCGATGGCGCCCGCGGCGGGCGAGTGACTGTCGGAGCCAATCAGCGTCTTGCCCGGCTCTCCAAACCGCTCCTGGTGCACCGGGTGGCTCACGCCGTTGCCCGGGCGGCTGTACCACGCGCCAAACTTCTTGCAGGCGCTGCGCAGGAAGAGGTGGTCGTCCGGGTTCTTAAAGTCGGACTGAATGAGATTGTGATCGACGTACTGCGCCGAAAGCTCGGTCTGGACGCGGGGAATGCCCATCGCCTCAAACTCCAGCATCACCATCGTGCCGGTGGCGTCCTGAGTGAGGGTCTGGTCCATTTCGAGACCGATTTCCTTCCCCACCTCCACGTCCTCGAAGCTTCCGTCAGCGAGATGGCTGTCGATTAGCTTCTCTGCAACATTTTTACCCATAGGTCTAAAAGTAATGGTCAAGCAAAGTAGTCACGGATCGGCAAATACCACCCTCCAGCTATACTAGAATAACAGCCTTACTCCGGAGTTTACACTCCAGCACGTAAAATTTGTGTGCCCAACTCAGAGTGCATCATGAGTGGAATATCTTTACCTGCTGAGGAACCGCCCGTTCCTCACCCCTGGGCTTCCTGTTTCCAGGGGGGGTCTTCATCGTTGAGGAAGGCTTCGATGCCCGCCTGACAGTCGTCCGTGCCACGGGCAAAGGCATTCATCTGTACCGCGTAGTCGAGCGCCTCGTCGAGCCCCATTCCGGGCACCCGCGCAAGCATCTGCTTCGTGAGCGCCACCGCCGAGCCGCTCGTTTCCCGCGCAAGTTCGTGGGCCAGATTGCCCACCGCCTCGTCGAGCTCGTCTTCCGAAACGACGCGGGTGACCAGTCCCATCTCCGCGGCCCGGGACGCGTCCACCAGACGCCCCCGGAGTAGCAGGTTTCGAGTCTGCGTCTCCCCCAGTTTCCGCCGCAGAAACACCATCACGATGGCCGGCACAAACCCGATGCGCACCTCCGAGAACCCGAGCCTCGCCCCCTCCGACACGTATGCAAAGTCGCAGACGGACGCGAGCCCACACCCGCCCCCGATGGCGTGGCCGTTGACCTTTGCAATAACGGGTATCGAAGACTGGTAAATCCGGCGGAAGAGCTCCGCGAGGTGGCGGGAGTCTTTCTGGTTCGCCGTCGGCCCCGCTTCGCGCATGGCCCGAAGCGAGGACAGATCCGCCCCGGCGGAAAAGGCCGAACCGGCCCCGGTCAGCACGATGGCGCGGAGGGACGCGTCCTCCTCCGCAGCGTCCAGGTCGTTCTTCAGCGCCGTCACCAGTTCGGCGTTTAGGGCGTTGCGCTTGTCGGGGCGATTGAGACGAAGGGTACGAACAAGGCCGTCGGTCGACGTCTGGATGAGATTGGGCATTCGTGAAAATCGACTGGTGTCGAGAAATGTAGAGCCTGGAAGTGCCTCCCTCCGCCTGTCTAGACGGGGATCCTACGCGAATTCGTCGGCCAGATAAAACCGGTAGATTGGCCAGACGTCGAGGACGAGATCGAGCGCGCGGTCGACCAACTCCGCCCCAAGGTCGAGGGTCTCTTCGCGACCAATGTAGTGGCGCACGTGAATCCCGTTCGCCCCGTCCACGCTGTCCGGAACGTGGTCTATGGGGGCCTCGAAGTCAGTTTTTGTCTTGCTTCCGCCCGACCTGCCGTGCGTCTGGAGCCGCCAGTCTTTTCTTTGCAATAACGGGTTTACAAGGTCGAGGTAGGTGCTGGGGGCACCCTGGATCCGCGACTTTGCCTGGGCCAGCAGGTCCGTTGCGTGGGATCCGACGTAGATGCCCACCGCAAATCCATCCGGGGAGACGCGGTGGGTGATCTGGACGTCTTCGAGGCGGCGCGTCTCCGGCCGATAGAAAGACATCCACAAATTGTCGTTGCAGCCGCCGGCCCCAAAGTCATTTTTGAGCAGGCGGCTGAAGACGTATTTCTCGGTCTCGAACCCGAGCCGGTTCGGGAGCACCCAGTTCACCACCAGATCATCGCGGTAGCGCCGGAAAGGATCTTTTAGGTGGTCCGTGACTCCCGGCTTCTCCTTTTTGTACTGGTCGATGTGGGGCTCGGCCCGGAGCCGATCCAGCATCGCGAAGACCTTTTCGGACCACCCCTCGAACGACCGATCGAGGGATTCCGGGCGGCGCATGGCATCGAGGGACTTTCGCGGCGGGTTGATGGCCGCAGTGGACGGCTCGTCGGACATGTGGTACGGGAGAGATATCGGACGACAAACGCGTCGCTCGTACGACCCGTTGCGGCCAACGTTCAGGCCCTGCTCGCGACCTCCGCCTCGCGGCCCTGCAGGTACGCTTCCGCCGCTTTCACCAGCGGTGCGCTGCCAATAAACAATGGAGTGCGCTGGTGGAGGTCATCGGGGGGAAGGTCGAGAATGCGCTGGTGGCCCGTGGACGCCCGCCCCCCAGCCTGCTCCACGAGGAAGGCCATGGGATTGGCCTCGTACATCAGGCGCAGCTTTCCCTTCGGATGATCCTCTGTGGCCGGGTACATGTACAACCCCCCCGTCAACAAATTCCGGTGGAAGTCGGACACGAAGGAGCCGATGTAGCGAGCACGGACGCGCTGCCCCGTGTCCGGGTCCTTAGTCTTGAGCCACCGCAGAAACGAGCGAAGCTCCGCCGAGAAGTCATCAATATCGGCCTCGTTGATCGAATACATCGCCCGCTCCTGCGGGATCTGGAGGTTCGGATGCGTCAGCAGAAACTCCCCAATGCCCGGATCCAGGGTAAAGCCGTTGACGCCGTTGCCGGTCGTGAAGACAAACATGGTCGACGAGCCGTAGGCCACGTACCCCGCCGCCACCTGCTCCGCGCCCGGTCGAAGGGCCACATCGAGGGCATCGTTCTGCTCAACGTCTTCGGGGAGGGTGTAGACGCTGAAGATCGTCCCCACCGATGCATTGACGTCCGTGTTGCTCGACCCGTCGAGCGGATCGAAAAACACCGCGAAGCGCTCTTGGAAGTCGCCCCGCGGCGAGAGGGAGATCGTTTCCGGCTGCTCCTCCGAGCCGATCAGACAGCACTCCCCGCCCCGCCGCAGGGCACGTTCGAGCTCCCGATCGGCAATCTCGTCGAGTTTCTTCTGCTTCTCGTCCTGCACGTTCACGGTCCCACTCTCCCCCATGACGTCGAGAATGCCCGCCCGCCGAATGTTGTGGTTGATAATCTTCGCCGCCACGCTGACGTCGCGCAGGAGCCGTGAAAACGCGCCGGTCGATTGCGGGAAGCGCCCACGACGGTCGAGAATGAACTGCTCAAGCGTCATGACCGATTCCAGGGCACCAGACGGGGCTGGGCCGTCCGACGGGGCGTACGACATGGAATGAGCAATCTGTGTCAACAAGAACGAGGACTCGGGGGCTGCCGCTTGCCGACCGGCGACACGCTGCCCTACTGCTCCAGGGTGGTCGGAAGCCAGTTTTCGTGCTTGGCCGAACGGGTCATGAGGCGTTTTACCATCTTCCGGGGGCTCTTGTCGTCGAATAGAATGGCGTGAACGGCCTCTGTGATGGGCATCTCCACCCCGTGGTGCTTCGCCAGGTTGTAGACGGAGCGCGTCGTCCGCACCCCTTCCGCAACCATCGCCATGTCGTTGAGGGCCTCGTCGAGGCTCTTCCCCGTACTGATCTGCTCCCCCAGATACCGGTTGCGGCTGTGCTGGCTCATGCAGGTCACGACGAGATCGCCGATGCCCGCCAGGCCCGCGAAGGTTTGCGGATCGGCCCCGAGGGCCTGTCCCAGACGTCGAATCTCGGCCAGGCCGCGCGTGACCAGTGCAGCTTTGGCGTTGTCCCCATAGCTCACCCCGTCGGCAATCCCCGCGGCGATGGCGAGGACATTCTTGGCAGAGCCCCCAATTTCGACCCCGAGCACGTCCGTGTTCATGTACACGCGCAGGCGCTCAGTCATGAACACTTTCTGGATGTACTGGGCCTCCGCCTCGTCGGGGGCCGCCGCCACGACGGCCGTGGGGCGCCCCTCGGCTACCTCCTCGGCGTGGCTGGGGCCGTACAGCGCCCCGATCTGATCCGACGGCACCGACTCGAAGACATCGTCGAGGACCTGGGACATGGTGAGCAGCGTCTCGTTCTCGATGCCCTTCGACAGGGCCACGAGCCGAACGTCCGGGTGCACGTGCCGGCGGAGATGCTCGGCCCGCCCCCGGAGCTGCTGGGACGGCATGGCCATGCCCCACAGATCAGATGCCTCCGCGGCCGTCTCCAGATCGGTAGTAATGTACACGGAGGACGGAATGAGCAACTCGGGGAGGTACGTCGGGTTGTGGGAGGTGCGGCGAATTTCTTCGGCCACCTCGGGACGGCGTGCCCACAGGACAACGTCACGTCCCGCCGACGCCAAGTGTACGGACATGGCTGTGCCCCAGCTCCCGGCACCGAACAGCGTGATGGAGGACATAGATCGGGAATGAACGGGTGATATGGTCTGAACGTCCCTCAGTCGCGAGAGACGACGGAAGCGCTTCCTATCGGACGCAAACGTTAATCCAAGAGGTCCATCTGATACTGCTTGGGGGTTACGCCCTCATGCTCTTTAAACATGTCGATGAAGTGGCTGGTGCTACTAAAGCCCAGGGCGTGACTCACATTGGTCACGGTGTTGTCCGAATCCGCCAGCAATTCTCGCGCCCGAACGACCCGCTCCCGCGTGATGTACTCCAGCGGGGACATGTCGAATTCGTCGCTGAAGTGCCGGTAGAAACTGGACTTGCTCATGCAGGCTTCCTCCACCAGCTCATCAATCGAGATGTGCCGGTCGAGGTTGTCCTGAATGTACTGCACGGCCGCGGCCAATCCGCCGGCAGACGTATTTCGGGGAAGCTCCCCGACGAGAAGAGGACGCGAAGGGGTCTGGAGCATCTGAATGAGCAGCTCCATCGCGTTCAGGTCGATCAGGCGGTCGCGGTTGGGCGGGTCTTCCCGGAATAAGTACGCGACCATTTCAAGCACACGGGCAATTCCCTCGTTTCCCTCCACGTGGAAATAGGCGCGCTCGTCCCCAGACCCTCCCTGAACCGTGGCACCCGACGGCACATCACTCGCGACGCGATCGAGAATGGAGCGGACCTGCGACCGATCGACCCGCAGCACCACGTACCGGGTCGGAACCTCGTCGGCCGCAGGAAAGTCGACCGTGATTGTCTGAAGCGGAGGCACGACCAGCGACTCGCCCGCCTGGACGGCCAATTCCTCCTCCCCTTCCACGTCTACCTTTGCCGTCCCGTTGACCAGTCCATAATATGTAAGGTGTGGGGCTCGGAAGGACACGTCGCGAGCCGGCTCCTCCACGACATAAAAGGAGAGTCGTGCCTCATCACCGCCCACGCCCAATCGATAGTTGACAAGGGATTCGGACGCCTCCCCATACGGAGTTGGCCGAAAAGATCGGGACATATTCCTGAAGGTGCATGAATACAGTCGTGAGCACCAGTTCTCGATGCGGAGCCCAAGTCGGTGGCCAGCGCCTTTTCCGATTCATCGGACAAACGGTTCGATAGAAACGTCAAACTGTCCCCAAAGCGGATTCGAGAAGATATACGGACCCGCCGCACAAAAGCCAGGGGGGCGTCCGATTTGGGAAGATGGAAGCATTTTCTCGGAAGATCACACTACCGACTCGGAAAAGCGCTTCCTATACTTCATTTGCGATGAAATGGTGGGCACGAAGTCCAGCATGTGCCGAATCGTAACAGTTTCCCCGCTCGGGACCCCTCTTCAGCAAAAGCCCTTCCACCATTCGGTCCGAGTTTGACCGCGTGGTGCAGGCACCGCAGCGTGCAGGTTTTTCCGCACCGGGCTGACTTCCAAAGACGTCACTCAACCGATGCAGTACATACTCGCGCTTGATCAGGGGACGACGAGTTCGCGGTCCATTCTTTTCGACGCACAGGGGCAGGTACAAACCGTTGCCCAGAAGGAGTTTGAGCAGCACTACCCGAAGCCTGGATGGGTGGAGCACGACGCGAATGAAATCTGGTCCACCCAGATGGGGACCGCCTCAGAAGCCATGACCCGGGCAAACGTTGAGGCCGAGGACCTGGCGGCCATCGGAATCACCAACCAGCGCGAGACAACCATCGTGTGGGATCGGGCCACCGGCGCCCCAATCCACAACGCCATCGTCTGGCAGGACCGGCGCACCTCGGGGCTCTGCGACCGGCTCAAAGATCGAGGGCACCTGGATCTCATTCAGGAGAAGACGGGCCTCATCATTGATGCATATTTTTCCGGGACGAAGATCAAGTGGCTGCTGGACAATGTGGATGGAGCCCGTGAGCGCGCGGAAAACAGCGAGTTGGCGTTCGGCACGGTCGATAGCTGGCTCGTCTGGCGCATGACGAACGGCAAGCATCACGTCACCGACGCCACCAACGCTTCGCGAACCCTTCTCTACAACATCCACGAGGGGGAATGGGACCCCGAGCTCCTCGACATTCTCGACATCCCCCGGTCTATGCTTCCCGAGGTGCGGGACAGCAGCGAGGTATACGGCACGACCCGGAGCGGCCCGTTCGACGATGAGGTGCCCATTGCGGGCATCGCGGGGGACCAGCAGGCCGCACTGTTCGGCCAGATGTGCACCACGCCGGGCCTCGGTAAGAACACATACGGCACGGGGGCCTTCCTCCTCCAGAACACCGGCGAGACGGCGGTGACCTCCGAGCACAACCTGCTCACCACGATCGCCTACCAGATCGACGGCACGACGTACTACGCACTGGAGGGCTCCATCTTTGTCGCTGGGGCGGTGGTGCAGTGGCTCCGCGACGAGCTCAAGATCATCCGCGAGGCCGCGGAGGTCGAGCGCCTCGCCCGCACCGTGGACGACAACGGCGGTGTCTATTTTGTGCCGGCCTTCACGGGCCTCGGCGCCCCCTACTGGGACCAGTATGCCCGCGGCACAATCAGCGGGCTAACCCGCGGGGCGAACCGCGGTCACCTCGCCCGGGCCGCCGTTGAGAGCATGGCCTACCAGGTGGCCGACGTGATCGACGCGATGGAGGCCGACTCCGGCATCGAGACGACGGAGTTGGGGGCCGACGGGGGGGCGGCGGCCAACGACCTCCTTCTGCAGTTCCAGTCCGACATTCTCGACATCCCCGTGGTGCGCCCCAAAATCCTGGAGACCACCGCCCTGGGGGCGGCCTACCTCGCAGGCCTTGCCGTCGGCTACTGGGACAGCCAATCCGAGATTCAGGACCAGTGGGAGCTGGATCAGATGTTTACCCCTTCGATGCCGCAGGATCGCGTCGAAACGCTGCGAACCGGCTGGTCGAAGGCCCTGGACCGTGCTCGGGCCTGGGAGTCCCCCGACTCGAGCGAAGCCCCCACTCACGCCCCCGACGTCTCGACCAACGATACTTCGAACGCCCCCGCACCCGAGGAAACCCCGGCTGCATCGTAGCCCCTCCACCGATCCTCGCCGTCGCGGGCCCTCTCTCTCAGAATTCCACTGATCCGCCCCATGGGCATTCGTGTCGAAAACCTCCACAAGTCGTTCGGGACCGAGCAGGTGCTGAACGGGATCACCCTGGACATTCCCGACCGGAGTTTCTTCAGTGTGGTGGCCCCAACGGGCGCCGGCAAGACCACCCTGCTCCGCATCATGGCCGGGATCGAGTCCGCCGACGCGGGCACGGTCCACTACGACGGCGAGGAGATGACCGACGTGGCCGTCCAGGACCGAAGCGTCGGGATGGTCTACCAGGAGTTTATCAACTACCCCTCCCTCACCGTTCGCGAAAACCTCGCGTCCCCCCTCCAGGTGAGCGACGAGAACTACTCGGCGGAAGAGATCGACCGGCGCGTGCAGGAGACCGCCGAGATGCTGAAGATCGACCACATTCTCAACAACCTGCCGGAAGAGGTCAGTGGCGGCGAGGCCCAGCGAACGGCCATTTCCCGGGCCCTCATCAAGGAGCCCGACTACCTCTTCATGGACGAGCCGCTGGCCAACCTCGACTACAAACTGCGCGAGCAGCTGCGCAGTGACTTCGAGCGCCTATTCTCCGAGCAGGACACGACGGTGATCTACGCGACCCCGCAGGCCGGGGACGCGCTCGCGATGTCGACGCACATCGGCTTTCTCCACGACGGCACCATTATCCAGAAGGCGCTGCGCGACGAGATCTACTACCGGCCGCGCTACCTGCCGGTGGCCGAGTACTTGGGCGAGCCCCCCATGAACATCGTGCCGGTCACGCTCGTCCAGGAGCCGACCTCCACCGACCGCTACTTCGAGGTGGACGACGACACGCGCATCCCCGCCACAGGCTTCGACTCCCTCTCCCCTGGCGAAACCTACCACCTCGGCTTCCGCCCACAGGACATGACCCTCACGGAAAACGGGGCCGAGGCGTCCGTCGCCCCGACCCTCTCGTTCGTAGAGACGGTCGGGTCCACCAGCACCCTGCACATGGACTTTCAGGGCCGGGAGATCTACGCGCTGCACCCCAACCCGCTGCACCTGGAGACCGGGGCGTCGATTCCGTTTGCGCTCGACCCCGAGAAATTCTACGTCTACGACCCCGAGGCGGGCGACCTGATCGCCGCGGGCGACAAAATTCCCTCCTTCTCATAACGTCGACGCTGGTACATGGCTGAGATCGAAGTTCGTGACATACGACACGTCTACGATGCGGGCACCGCGGACGAGACGGTGGCCGTCGACCACGTAGACCTGACGCTGCAGGACGGCACCGCCAATGCGCTACTGGGGCCCTCGGGGTGTGGAAAAACCACCCTCCTCCAGATCATCTCCGGGCTGCTCCAGCCCACCGAAGGGCAGGTGCTCATCGACGGCGAGGACGTGACCGAGAAGCCCCCGGCCGAGCGCGACATCGCGCAGGTCTTCCAGTTTCCGGTCATCTACGACTCGATGGACGTCTACGGCAACCTCGCGTTTCCCCTCCGAAACGGAGGCACGCCGGAGAACGAGATCGAGGAACGCATCCAGAAGATCGCCGACCTGCTGGAGCTCAACGACATTCTGCACAGCAGCCCCTCGAACCTCGGCCCCGAACTGAACCAGCTGGTGGCCCTGGGCCGCGGCATCATCCGCGCGGACACCTCCGCCATTCTCTTCGACGAGCCGATGACGGACGTCGAGCCCGCCCGGAAGCTGACCATCCGCCGGCGCGTGAAGGAGGCCCAGCAGGAGTTCGAAATCACGGCGCTCTACGTGACCCACGACCAGCACGAAGCACTTACGTTTGCTGAGCAGGTGGCCATCATGCAGGACGGGCGCCTCGTGCAATACGACAGCGGCGAAGCCCTCTACCAGAACCCGGTCAACACCTTCATCGGCCACTTCATCGGGAGTCCCGGCATGAACCTGCTCGAGTGCGGCCTAACGGAAGCCGACGCGGCGCCGCACGCACAAATCGGGCCCCACACAATTTCGGTCTCCGAGGGCATCCACGACGAAATCGATCTGAGCTGGAAGGATTGCCAGATCGGAATCCGCCCCAGCTCCGTGACCGTCCAGGTGGCCGACCCGAAAGAAGACACGCACTACATTCCCGCGACGGTCGATCAGGTGGAAATGGTCGGCGGCTACCAGATTCTGACGACCCGCCTCGACGACACCGACGTGGAGGTGAAGGCCCGCGTGGCCCACGACTTCATGATCGAAGAGGGCGCCTCGATCTGGCTCAGTTTCCCCCCCGACGCGGTGCAGTTTTTCCACGAGAAACAGGCCGTGCACGCCCAGTAGGCACCGCTTCCGTGATTCCCGTTAGGACCTTTGTACTCCAATGAAACAACGTCCCTGGCTCTTTCTGCTGCCGGCACTGCTCCTGGTTTCGATCAGTGCCTTTATCCCGCTCATCACAGTCATCAACTATTCCCAGTTGACCCTGCTTCCGGGCACCGAGCCCTACTTTGCGGGTCTCGAGAACTTCGTTGCGGTCCTGGAGGACGAGGCGTTTCGCGGCGCACTGCGACGCCAGATCATCTTCAGCTTCCTCGTGCTCATCACCGAGATTCCGCTTGGTCTGGGGCTGGCCCTCTGCATGCCCAAGGAGGGCCCAGGGGTCGGCCTCAGCCTCGTGCTTCTAGGCATTCCGCTGCTGATTCCATGGAACGTCGTCGGGATCATCTGGCGCGTGTTCACCCGGTCGGACATCGGGGTGCTCCCCGCCGCCTTCGACGGGCTCGGGTACTCATACAACCTCAGTAGCTCCACGCTTGATGCCTGGTGGACCGTCTTGGCCATGGACATCTGGCACTGGACCCCCCTGGTGGTCCTCATCTGCTACGCCGGCATTCAGGCCATCCCCGAAGAGTACTACATGGCCGCCAAGATCGACCGGGCGTCCCCCTGGAAGACGTTTCGGTACGTCACGCTGCCAAACCTACGGGGGGTCCTCATCATCGCTGTGCTGCTGCGGCTGATGGACTCGTTCAAGATTTACGCCGAACCGTTCGTGCTTACGGGCGGCGGGCCCGGAAGCTCTACAACGTTCTTAAGCACGTACACGTCACGAATGGCCATCGGAGGATTTCAGATGGGAAGAGGCGCGGCAACGTCGCTGATCTACTTCTTCATCGTAATCCTTATCTCCTTCGTGATTTACATCGTCATGCTTAACCTCGGACAAGGTGCAGGTGGTGACCAATGAATAAAAAGTATTATCTCATCCTGTTTTTGGTATTCATCATGATACCAATTTACTGGATGGTCAACATGTCGTTTAAGCCAAACTCCGAAATCCTGAGTCGGCTGACGCTTTACCCCCACGAATTCACCCTTGCGAACTACGAGGAGATCCTCACCTCGGAGTTCTGGCGGGCTGGGTACATCAACTCCATCGTCATGGCCTCCATGAACGTGGTGTTCGTGACCATCACGGCCCTTCCCGCCGCCTACGCCTTTTCGCGCTGGGACTTTCGGGGCGACAAGCACCTGTTTTTCTGGTTCTTGACGAACCGAATGGCCCCGCCGGCGGCCTTCATGGTGCCGTTCTTTATCCTCTACTCGAACCTGAACCTGATCGACACCTACTGGGCGGTCGCGCTGGCACACTGCCTGTTCAACCTGCCGCTGGCCATCTGGATTCTGGAAGGGTTCATGTCCGGCATCCCGAAGGAGATCGACGAGATGGCCTTCATCGATGGGCACAGCTTCACCAGCTTCTGCTGGAATATCTTCCTTCCGTTGATCAAACCCGGCATCGCCGTGACGGCGTTTCTGACGTTCATGTTCTCCTGGGTCGAGCTGCTCCTCGCCCGCACCCTCACAAACGAGGCCGCACAGCCGATTACGGTCACCCTGACCCGGAGCCTCGGCGCTGGTGGCTGGGACTGGGGCGTACTGGCCGCGGCGGGCGTCATCGCCATGATTCCCGGGGCCATCATCGTGTACCTTGTCCGTGACCTTTTGGCGACGGGCTTCTCCATGGGCCGCGTGTAGCGGAATCGCCGGCCTCCCCGACCTCTGCTTCATTCGACCCCACTGGTCCCCATGCTCTCTCTTCCTCCCGACTGGATGAACTGGACGTCCCCGACGCTCCTCTTCCTCGGGTCCATCATTCTACTGCTCACCACCCTGACGATTTGGGACATGAAGAAGCCTGGATGGGCGCGCCAGGGCCTCCTCCCCATTGCGACCACCCGGGGAGACCGCTTCTTCATGGGCCTGCTGATGACAGGGGGAATCTTCTGCCTGTGGCTGTATTTTGTCGGGCCGACGGCCGTGTGGGCGGTGCTCCTTCTGGGCATCCTCTCCATCATCGGCACCATTAGCTTTTTCTAGGGCGACCCGCCGGGGAGGCCACTTTGGGAAGATGGAATCATTTTCTAGGAAGATTAGACTATCGATGAAGAAAAGCGCTTCCTATCCTTCACTTTAGATTGACGAAGGCAGCAGCGACCGTCCCTGCTTAGCTACGGAAGCGCTTACGCCGCCCTCGACCGGATCGCATCCGCAAGGGGCCTGCTCTTCGACGCTTGACCGTCCTCAACGACTTCTTTCATTATCAACGGTGGCTTTGCTATGAGCACCTTCTACCAACCCCACAAGCCGCGCCGGGCCTGGCTGATGCCAGTGGCCCTCTGCGTCGCGGCCCTCCTCCTCCAACCCCTTGCGTCCGCGCAGGCGCAGGACTTCCCCGATGAACCCAACTATCCCGACATCACACGGGAGGAAGCTCGGGAGTATGCCCAGAGCGAATACGGCCCCATGAACGAACGCAAGCGGGCCGCCGTCAAGTATGCGTTCGAATTCCAGCCATCGGTGCTCACCCTTCGGGAGCAGATCGACGAACTGATGTGGTTCGCGGAGAACGCCGAGGAGCTTCGCGGAACCGACGTCGAGTCGGTTGCCGAGACGATCAAGACGCACACTTGGGAGTCGGAAACGCTCGCTCAGGCCTTCACGGAGATCACGGGCATCAACGTGACGCACAACATCATCGGGGAGGGCGACCTCGTTGAGAAGCTGCAGACGCAGCTCGCGTCCGGCCGCAGCGTCTACGACATCTACGTCAACGACGCTGATCTTATCGGGACGCACATACGCCTGCAGAGCGCGGTCAACCTTACCGACTACATGAACGGGCCGGGCAGCGAGTTTACGAACCCGACCCTCGACCTGGACGACTGGATGAACCCGGAGTTCGGACAGAACTTTGAGGGCGACCAGATCCAGCTCCCCGACCAGCAGTTCGCGAACCTCTATTGGTTCCGGTACGACTGGTTCACCGACCCGGATCTCAAGGAGCAGTTCCGGAACGAGTACGGCTATGAGCTTGGGGTCCCCCGCAACTGGGCGGCCTACGAGGACATCGCCGAGTTCTTCACGGATTCCGTCTCTCCTTCCGACGTAGGCGCGGAGACGGACGGCATCTACGGCCACATGGACTACGGACGACGTGGTCCGTCCCTTGGCTGGCGCTTTACGGACGCCTGGCTCTCGATCGCGGGCGCTGGCGATACGGGGCTTCCCAACGGTCGTCCCGTGGACGAATGGGGCATCCGGGTGGAGGACCGCATCCCGGTCGGCTCTTCGGTAGATCGCGGCGGCGCCACGAACAGCCCCGCGGCCTACTACGCCACCCAGAAGTACGTAGACTGGCTGGACGACTACGCCCCGCCCTACGCCTCGTCCATGAGCTGGTCGGAGGCGGGCCCGGTGCCCTCTCGCGGCAGCGTGGCGCAGCGCGTCTTCCAGTACATTACCTTCCTCTCGGCCGATCCCTTCACCTCGCCGGAGTCGGCAGTGACGGACGACGAGGGCAATCCGAAGTGGCGCATGGCCCCCACGCCGCACGGCCGCTACTGGGATGAAGGCATGAAGGTCGGGTACCAGGACGCCGGCAGTTGGACCATTCCGAAGCAGACGACCGGCGACAAGCGACACGCCTCCTGGATGTGGGCACAGTTTGCCTCCTCCAAGACCGTGTCCCTCAACAAGTTCAACGTGGGCACGACGCCTGTTCGGAGCTCCACGGTGAACTCGGAGTACTGGCAGGAGCGCGAGGGCGACCTCGGCGGCCTGATCTCCTTCTACACCTCCCCCGTGGAGGACCAGTGGACGGACTCAGGAAAGAATGTGCCGCACTACCCGCTGCTCGCGGAGCAGTGGTGGAAGCAGGTATCCAGCGCCGTGAGTGGCGAGAAGACCGTCAAGCAGGCGATGAACGACCTTGCGAGCATTCAAAACTCGCTGATGCAGCGCCTGCGGATGTCAGAGTACTCCCCGGAGCTCAACGAAGAGCGCACCCGGGAGTACTGGCTCAATCAGCCCGGTTCGCCGAAGGCTGAGCGCCCGCCGGAAGAGCCGGTGACGGTACCGTACGACGAGCTCATTCAAGAGTGGGAAAGTGAGTAAACTCTCCCCTAGCCGGAGCACGCCCCGGCCGCAGTGCCAACCACGAGCCGCTGGCTCGAGCTGCGGCCGGTGCCTTCCGGCATCATGAACGACAACACTTCGACCCGTCTCTCCGGACGCACACCTCGGTTCCTCCCGGAGAGGCTGAGTGTATTGCCAGGCACACCCCCATTTCACTGCGGGGACCCAAACCGTGCCTGCTTTCAAAACCAATCACCAATCCACAACATCTCCCATGACTCAGTTTACAATTTCACGAACCACAAACACTCTTTTTCAATGGCTGACCGCTAGTGCCTTCGCCCTTCTGCTGCTCGTGGCGACGGCCGTGCCGGCCCAGGCGCAGATGGAAGACGGCGAGCTACCAGAGATTGATTTTAGTGTCAACCTGATGCAGTCGGCACAGGTTCTTTCGGTAGACGGCCTGGATAACACTGCGTCCGGTTTCCATGCCGCACGCGCCGGGGTCAACGCAAACGTGCAGTTCTCAGAGAACGTGAGCGGACTTCTCATGCTAGAATCCGAGCCGAATGACTTCGGCGGCGCCTCCGGGGCGAGTCAATTCCAGCCGCAGGTCGATTTTATGGTTATGAACCTGCAGGTGAGTGAGGGGCTGACGGTCCAGGCCGGAACGCCGGTGACCGGTCTGCTCAATTTCCGTGGCTTCTCCGACGGCCCGAACGTTCAGGGCAATCCGCTGATTGGCAACTCCCCGGCCGACAACATTACGGCGGGAGAAGGTGTGAAGCTGATCGGATCGTTCGACGAGTTTGGCTTTGACTTCACCGTGAACCGAGGCTTTGGCGAAACCGTCAGCAATCCGGAAGGCGGCGGAACCGGCCTCAACTACATCGGGAAGGTCCGGTACACCGGATCCGAAGACGAGATCTTTCAGGTCGGTGCCGGAGCCGCGATCCAGTCTGGGACCCAGGGTATTGTCTTCGCTAACGGAGACGGCGAGAACTACTACCTGAATCTGCCGGTTGAGGAGCAAGCGGTTAACCCTGAAACGGGCATCATTGAGGGTACAACTACGCGTTCAGCCATTTCCGCGCGGAATACGCACGCTGCCCTTCCCAACGGAGGTGTGATCGCACAGGCCGACGCCAAGATTACCCCGGATCCTTTGGACATCGACCTCTGGGGCGGATTCGCGAATGAGAGCGACCCGGACGACACTGCTGTCTTCGGCGGCGTCGGCGCGAAGGTGGATGTCTCAGAGAATTTCTACCTTGCCGGTCGCTTTACGATCGTCAACGATCAGGAAGCGCCGGACGGTGCGGACGCCAACCTGACTCGCTTTCAAGGTGGGTTTGGGTGGATGATCTTCGACCGCGCTCTCCTGAAGGTTGAGGGGGTAACCCAGACGCACGGAGACACCGGCGTTACTCGCCCGGCCGATGCCGACAGCTTCGGTGGCGTCTTGACGGAACTCTCCTTCAGTTTCTAACAGCATAAAGTCGGTACATTACTGAACGTGCTGAGTATGATGTAGACGCTCAGTCGGCCTGGGGCCGCCACCTGCCGGTGGGGGCCTCAGTGCTTTCACTCCCCTATTGGGGCCCGCGCGGCGGGGGTTCTCCCCCTCCGGTCGAGGGGTCTCCCTCCAGCAGCGTTGTCTGGGGGGGCTCTCCGAGGCCCACTCGCTCACTCTGTTGTTTTTTGCGATGAATCTCATGGACCGCACACAAGGCATCGAGGCACTGAAGTCCCGCCAAAAGCCCTGGGACTTCGTCATCATCGGCGGGGGGGCCACCGGGCTCGGCTGTGCCGTAGACGCCGCGGCACGGGGCTACGACACGCTCCTACTTGAGATGCACGACTTCGCGAAGGCGACCTCCAGCCGCTCGACGAAGCTCGTGCACGGCGGCGTCCGGTACCTGGAGCAGGGGAACGTGTCCCTCGTCCTCGAGGCACTCAAAGAGCGGGAGCGACTTCAGGACAATGCGCCGCACCTCGTGAGCAACCTGTCCTTCGTGGTGCCTAGCTACAAGTGGTGGGAGGCCCCCTACTACGGGATTGGGATGAAGGTATACGACCTGCTCGCGGGCAGCCAAAACTTCGGGCGGTCTCAGTACCTCAACCGAAGCCAGACGATCGATCGCCTCCCCACCGTGGAGACCGATGGGCTGCGCGGCGGCATTCTGTACTTCGACGGGCAGTTCGACGACACCCGGCTGGCCGTCAACATGGCCCAGACGGCCGAGGACCACGGCGGCGTGCTGCTCAACTACATGAAGGCGGCGGACCTGACGAAAACGAACGGGCAGGTGGATGGGGTGGTCGCCGAGTGCCAGGAGACCGGTGCCACGTTCGACATCGAGGCGCGGTCCGTCATCAACGCCACCGGCATCTTTACGGACACCATCCGGCAGATGGACGACCCGACGGCCGAGACCACCCTCCGCCCCAGCCGCGGGACCCACATTGTCCTGGACAAGTCGTTCTTGCCGGGCGACAGCGCAATCATGGTCCCGAAGACGGACGACGGGCGCGTCCTCTTCGCGATCCCGTGGCACGACCGAGTCGTCGTCGGTACAACCGAGGCCGAGGTGGACGAGGTAAGCATGGAGCCCACGCCCGGCCACGAGGAGTTGGACTTCCTTCTGACCCACGCCCAGCGGTACCTCAAGAAGGACCCGGGGCCGGAGGACGTGCTGAGCGTCTACGCCGGCATTCGTCCGCTGGTGGCCCCCCCGGGGAGCAACGGGGACACCTCAGACATTTCCCGCAAGCACCAGCTCAACGTCTCCGAGAGTGGACTCGTCACCATTTCGGGGGGCAAGTGGACCACCTACCGCAAGATGGCGGAGGACACGATCGACGAGGCGGCCCGCCACGCGGAGCTTGCCCGCCGGCCGTCCAACACGGATGATCTCCGCCTGCACGGCTGGCATCAGGACTCCGATCAGTTTGGCGATCTGGCCCTTTACGGCGCCGACGCCGAGGAGCTGGAGGCCCTGATGGAGGAGCACCCTCGCCTCCGGGAGCCCCTCGACGAACGGCTTCCCATTCGGGCCGGACAGGTGGTGTGGGCCGCCCGACACGAGATGGCACGGACGGTGGAGGACGTTTTGGCCCGCCGGACGCGCTGCCTCCTGCTCAATGCACAGGCGAGTATCGACGTGGCCCCGCAGGTCGCAGAGCTGATGGCCGAAGAGCAGGACCTTCCCTCCGCCTGGGTCGAAGATCAGGTGGAGGCCTTCACCGAGGTGGCCAGCCAGTACCTGATGCCCTCCATCCCCGCGTAGGTGAGCCGCATCAAGCACTGAACAGAGAACGGGGGCTGGCAACCCTTCCCGTGCCGAAGCCCCGGCCCGACGATGTCGGGTCGCCGGGGCCGGAGCACTTTAGCGTTAGGGATTAGCGTTGGGGATGCCGCATTGATGTCCAAAAGTACTTGCGCACGAAAGGCGCAAGTCCAGGGTCGATCGAGGTGAAAGACCCTGCCTTCTGTCTTCAAAATGGTTCGTCGAGGCGGCTTCTAGAACGCTCTGAGCCCCGCGCTATTCTGGCAGGGCCCCATCTCCCGACACCTCAGAGCGTCCGGGCCCACCTGGGCGCTGGGTGCCTTCTGGTTGTTCCTGATCGGGCGCTTCGTCCACGGAGGCCGGGACCTTTTCGCCCGCCGCGGATCGGGGCTGCTCAAGAGCGAATTGCCGGACCCGGTCTTCCAGATCTTCGGTCAGGCGATCCAGGTTGGTGGCAATGTCGGATACCTGCGTGACGCCCGCCGCCGACTCCTGGGCCGCCGTCGAGATCGACTGTACGCTTCGGGCAATCTCCTTACTGGTGGTGGACTGCTCCTCGGAGGCCGCTGCAATCTCTTCGGCCTTTGCCTCCACCTCTTCGATCGAGGCGACGATCTGGCCGAGCGCCTCGCTCGCCTCCTCCGACAACTCGATGCCCTCCTCCGCGTCACGACTGCTCTGCTGGGCCGCCTTTACGGCCTGGTCGATCTCCGACTGGACCTCGCCAATGATGTCGGCGATCTCGGAGGTGGCCTGGTCGGTCTCGTCCGCGAGTTCGCGCACTTCCTCGGCCACCACGGCGAACCCCTGCCCCGTCTCGGTCCCGGAACCGTCCCCGCCGGCCCGGGCCGCCTCAATCGCCGCGTTTAGGGCCAGCAGATTCGTCTGGTTCGCAATCTCGTCGATGGTCTCGACGACCTGGCTGATTTCATCGCTGGACGCTTGCAGGCGGTCAATGGTGTCGGCGGTGCCCTGCACTTTTTGGGCAATGTCCTTCATCTTGCCGGTCGCCTCGGAGACCACCTCCTGCCCCTCTCGGGCCTCGCGCCCACCGGCCTGGGCAGACTGAGCAACAGACTGGACGCTCCGTGCATTTTCGTTGATCGTCTGGTTCAGCTGCTCGACCGCCGCGGCCACCTCCTCGGATTGCGCGGACTGCTCCTCGGCGGACGCAGCCATTTGATCGGACGACGTGCTAATCTCTTCGGCGGCCCCCTTGGCCTTGGTCGTTGCACTCATCACATCCTGCAACGTTGAGCGGATCGCCCCGACCGCGCCCCCAAGCTTTGCCCGGAGCCGCCCGGTCATTTCGGCCGCCTCCTCCGTGTTCTCGGTCGGGGTCGTTGGCGCCTCCCCCACAAAGGAAACGGTGAGGTCTCCGTTCTCGAGGCGCTCAAGGCGACCGTCCAGGTCCTCGATCTCCAAACGCAGGAAGCTGCTTACCTCCTTGGCGGAGTCTGCCAGGCGGGTCGCTTCTTCCTTCTTCTCTTGGGCCTCCTCCTGCGCTTCCTCAAGGTCGGCGAGAATCGTCTCAAGCTCTTCGTTCTGAGCTTCGTTCTCCAGTTCCGTCTGGGCCCGGTTTCGCTGCGCCCGGAGGGCCTGCAGGCATCCGAGCGTCAAGAATCCGACCTCAAAGACGACCCAGGCGCTGTGCTCCGCCGCCATCCAGGGCGCCGAATGGGTTACTCCAAACATCGACATCGGCGCGACGATGCCACGAACAAAGTGGTCGACGGCCGTCACAAGTGCAGCGGTCACGAGCACCTTCCAGTCGTAGTAGAGCCCCAGGAAAGCAAGGGAGACGAAGATGTGAAAGTGCATTGCGATGCGCCCGGCCACGAGATAAATCAAAAGGCCCGACATCAGAAGCTGGGCGGCGCCTATGAGGTTACGGGTCACCTCGGAGGAAGGCCGAACCCACCCGGCAATGGCCGGGGGAAGGGAAATCAGTCCCCCGAGCAGAACGGCGGTGAGCACGTAGCCGCCAACGGCACTCTCGGCTCCGGCCCATGCCTCCGCCGACGCCACACTGGCCAGAACGATTGACAGGACCCACTGGATCACCAGAAGTGCGGCAAACTTTCGGCTGGTCGCCTTCCATCCAGCCCGGAGGTACTGCAGCGTTCGTTCTTGCAGATCATGATCATCGATCGTCGGGCCCGTCCCCGTCTCCTTAGTTGCTGTTTGGGTATGCATGATAGGAAAGTACCCTCGTCGAAAACCACCCATTGACCTCCTACGGCCCCAAAAGGCCTAGTGGGACGATCCAACGAGCGTCATTTTTGTACAGGATGATGCGCGAAGTAAAATTTTCTGTATGAGTTCATTAGACGTTATCGGCGGCTCACCCTTGACTTGTTGCCGGCAATGTGCGCGTGACGAGAATTTCAATTTTGGTCACGCATACAGGCCAGGCCTGGCACGGGTGGCGGCCGTCTCTCCTGCGGACAGCCTCCGCACCCGGAGCGGCGTGCCGACGTTTCGTTCTCCGCGTCTCCGGTCCAGTCTGACCCTCTTCCCGGGCTCCCCGACACAGAAACGCCCGTCCCGGAAATGGAACGGGCGTTGGAAGAACGTCGCGTCGCATGGATGCAGGGCGTGGACGGGGGGCGACACGCCCTGGTTGGGGCCCTGCCCCGTCCGCTACGTCCGCGACCGGGCGGCCTCGTAAACAAGGAGGCCCGCCGCCACAGAGACATTGAGCGACTCGGCCGGCCCGCGCATCGGAATGGAGATGAGTTCGTCGCACGCCTCGGCCACCCTGGGCGCCAGGCCCGCCCCCTCACTTCCCAGCACCACCGCCACGGGTCGGTCCCAGTCGGCGTCCCAGAGCGGTGCCTCGGCGGTCCCCTCCGCGCCGTAGACGAAGTAGCCCCGCTCTTTGAGCTGGGTCAGCACGCGCGGCAGGTCGTCGGTCCGTGCAATCGGAATCCGGGGCGCCGTTCCGGCGCTCGCCTTGATCGCGGCGGCGTTCAGGGGGGCCATCTCGCGGGTCGGCACAATGACGCCGTCGGTGCCGGCCGCCACCGCGCTCCGCAGCATCGCCCCAAAGTTGCGAGGGTCCGTCACCCGGTCGACGACGAGGAGCATCGGCTGGGCGGTCTGCACCGCATCCCAGGTGGGCGCAATGTCGGAGAGCATGTCGTCCACCTCCTGGTACCGGATCGGGGCCGTAATGGCAACCACCCCTTGATGGGTAGCCCCGTCGGACTCGTGCCGCAGCCGGGCCTCGGGGACGTACTGCACCGGCGTTCCGCGATCGTCGGCGATCGACCGAATGGCCCCAATCTGGGCGCCGTTTACGTCCTGCTTCAGCATGACCTTTTCGATGCCCAGGTCATCGCGCTTCAGGGCCTCCAAGACAGGACCGCGTCCGATGAGGGTAGAGGTGTCGGATGTGCTCATATTTGGTTCGGGAACGACTGGTGTACGGATACAGATGGGGCGACGAGATGCCCCGCTGGGCAGCCGTCTGAATCAGGCAACAGCGGGCGAAGGCCGTGGTTCGGGCCCCCCTACGCTTTTCGGGGTGTTTTCGCGTCGTGCCGAACGGGGCCCCCAGCCGCACGTATGGATACCCTCTTCTTTCCCAACAGCCCAATTCAATGCCTGTCCCCTCCCCCGGCCGCACCGCGGTCTTCGTCGACGGCTGCCGGCTTCCCTTCCAGCGGGCCGGCACCGGGTACGCCGACCTCATGGCCTACGACATGGGCCGCATGGTCCTGCGGCACCTGCTCACCCGGACCGGCCTGCCCCCCGACCACGTCGAGCGCGTCGTGATGGGCACGGTCGTGCAGGACGTCAACACGAGCAACGTGGCGCGGGAGTCGGCCCTCGCCGCCGGCATTCCGAACCACGTGCCCGCCTTCACGGTGACGATGGCCTGCATCTCCAGCAACCAGGCCGTCACCAGTGGCATGGACCTCCTGCGCACCGGACAGGCAGACGTCATGATCGCGGGCGGCACCGAGACCCTCAGCGACCCGCCCGTCCGGCTGAAGCGGCCCGTCCGGAAGCGGCTGTTTCAGGCCCGCAAGGCCAAGAGCACGGGCGACTACCTGGACCTGCTCGACGGCCTCAGCCCCGGCGACCTGCTGCCCGAAACGCCGGCCATCGCCGAGTTCTCAACCGGCGAGGTGATGGGCGAGAGCGCCGACCGGCTCGCCGCGATGTTCGGCATCTCGCGCGAGGACCAGGACCGATACGCCCTCCGCTCGCACGAGCGGGCCGCCGCGGCCCGGGACGACGGGCGCCTCGACGAGGAGCTCGCCCCCGCAACCGTCCCGCCGGCGTTCGACCCGATCACGACCGACAACGTGATTCGGGATGACACCTCGATGGAGCAGCTCCACAACCTGCCGCCCGCGTTCGTCGAGCCCTTCGGGACCATCACCGCCGGCAGCTCGTCGGCCCTCACCGACGGCGCCTCCGCGACGCTGCTGATGGCGGAGGAAGTGGCCGAGGCCCAGGGCCTTGCGCCGCGCGCCGCCCTCCGCACCTACACCTACGTCGCGCAGGACCCCGAGACGGAATTGCTCCTGGGCCCGGCGTACGCCATCCCCGAGGTGCTCGACGAGGCCGGCCTCGCGCTCGACGACATCGACGTGATCGAGCTCCATGAAGCCTTTGCCGGCCAGGTGCTGGCGGTCCTCGAAGCGCTCCGCTCCGATACGTTTGCTGCGGAGCACCTAAACCGGACCGAGGCGGTCGGCGCGGTCGACATGGATCGCCTCAACACCCGGGGCGGCTCCCTGTCGCTGGGGCACCCGTTTGGGGCAACCGGGGCCCGCCTCGTGATGAGCGCGGTGAACCGGCTCCACGACGAGGACGGCCGCTGGGCCCTCGTCGCCGCCTGCGCCGCCGGCGGACTGGGGCACGCCCTCCTCGTCGAACGGAGGCCTTCCTAGCCCGCTCTCAGCGCTCCCCTCCTTCTGTCTCCAACGCCCTACCCCCATGCCGAACGCCCTCTCTGTGCCCACGGACCTCCTGACCCTGACGGTGGACGAGACCGGGGTGGCCACGCTCGAGCTCGACGCCCCCGATGCGTCAGTCAACAAGATCTCCTGGGCCACGCTGAACGCGTTTTCCGACGCCCTGGACGTAATTGAAACCCACGCAGACCTGTCCGGGCTGGTCATCGCCAGCGGCAAGCCGGACTCGTTCATCGTTGGGGCCGACCTGTCGATGCTGCAGACGTTCGAGATTCCGGCGGAGGCGCGGCGCCTGAGCCGCGAGGCCCACGCCCTTGGGGAGCGGGTCCGAAGCCTCCCGGTGCCGACCGTGGCCGCGCTTCACGGCCCGGTGATGGGGGGCGGCCTGGAGCTGGCGCTCAACTGCGACTGCCGCGTCGCCTCCACCGCCGACGCGACCAAGATGGCCCTGCCGGAGGTGCAACTCGGCCTCCTGCCCGGCGGGGGCGGCACCCAGCTGCTGCCGCGCCTCGTGGGCGTGCAGCGGGCTCTCGGGCTCATGCTGACCGGCAAGAATACGTATCCGAAAAAGGCGCGGCGCATCGGCCTGGTCGACGGCCTCATCCACCCGCCCGGCCTCCGCGAGGCGGCCCGGCAGGCGGCCCGTGAGTTGGCGGCGGGCACCCGCACCGTTGAGCGCGATGCTCAGTCGCTCGGGGACCGCCTGCTGGAGGGCAATCCCGTCAGCCGGCGCGTCATCTACCGGCAGGCCCGCACACGGACCGAGAGCCGCACCCGGGGCAACTACCCCGCACCGCCCCGCATCATCGACGCCGTGCGCACGGGGATAGAGGAGGGCCTGACGACCGGACTCGACACGGAGCGGCAGCACTTTGGCGAGCTCGTGTTCACGCCCGAGTCGCAGGCCCTCGTGTCGATCTTCTTTGCCAAGCGGGACGCGGAGACGCACCCGCAGTCCGAACAGGCACGCCCGGTCGACACCCTGGGCGTGCTCGGGGCGGGCCTCATGGGCAGTGGCATCGCCCAGGTATCGGCCCAGAACGGGCTCGACGTCGTGCTCAAGGACCAGTCCCTGGCGCTCGCGGCCGAGGGGAAGAAGGCCATCTGGGCCGCGGTGACCGCGCAGAAAGAGAAGGGCATCATCAACACGTTCACGCGGGACCAGATCGTGGAGCGGGTCGCCCCCACCGCCGACTACGCGCCCCTCCGGACGGCCGATGTCGTGATCGAGGCCGTGCCGGAGGACCTGTCGATCAAGCACGCGGTGCTGTCGGAGGTGGAGGCGGTCGTCGACGCGGACACGGTGCTGGCCTCCAACACCTCCGCCCTGCCGATTGCGAAGGTCGCCGAGGGCGTGGACGACCCATCCCGGGTGCTCGGCATGCACTACTTCTCCCCCGTCCCCGACATTCCGCTGCTGGAGATCGTCGTCACCGAGGAGACCTCCGACGAGGCGCTGGCCACCGCGTACGCCGCGGGCCTCGCGCAGGACAAGACCGTCATCGTGGTGAACGACGGCCCGGGCTTCTACACCACCCGCATCCTCGCCCTCTATATGAACGAGGCCCTGCTGCTCTTCGAGGCCGGGGCCGAGATTGAGGCGGTCGACGAGGCGATGAAGGACGCCGGGTTCCCGATGGGCCCGTTTGAGTTGTTCGACCTCGTGGGCCTGGACGTGGCGGCCAAGATTACCGACGTCATGGGCGAGGCCCTCTCGTCCGAGCGCGTCGACATCAGCGACCGTGCGGGCCGGCTCGCGGAGGCCGACCTGCTGGGCCAGAAGACCAACCGCGGGTTCTACGAGTACGACGCGGACGACGACGCCGACGACAAAGACCCGCAGGGCGTCAACGACGCGGTGTACCATCATAGCGACGCCTCCACCCGCTCGACGCCGCCGGCCGACGCGGTTCAGGATCGGCTCCTCCTCATGATGGTCAACGAGGCCGTGCGGTGCCTCGAAGACGAGGTGCTCCGCGCCCCCATCGACGGCGACCTCGGGGCTGTGTTCGGGCTTGGCTTTCCGCCATTTCTCGGGGGTCCCTTCCGCCACGTCGACCGTACGGGGGCGGCCTCGGTCGTAAACACCCTTCAGCGTCTGGCCGACCGCCACGGCCCTCGCTTTGCCCCCGCCGACCGCCTCCAGACCCACGCCGATCAGGACACGACCTTTCACACATAGTCGCATGGCGCCTTCCATCTCCGACCTCAAGGACGCCCTCTCCGCCCCCGCTGCCTACCCGCACGACCCGGACCGGATCCAGTTCGAGCAGACCCACATCTCCCTGGTCGCCCTCGCCCCGCCCCAGGTGTACAAGATCAAGAAGCCGGTCTCGCTCAAGTACCTCGACTTCTCGACCCTGGAGCGGCGGCGGCACTTCTGCGAGCAGGAGGTCCGCCTTAACCGTCGCCTCGCCCCCGACACGTACGAGGGGGTGGTGCCCATCGTGGACACCGACGCAGGCCTCCGGGTAGACGGCGACCCAGACGCAGGGCCCGTCGTGGAGGTGGCCGTGGCGATGCGCTACCTAGACCCGGATCAGTTTCTCGACGCCCGGCTGGCCCGCGGGGCCGCGTCGGCCGCCGACATCGACCGGGTCGTGCGTACCCTCTGCACGTTTTACGAGTCGCGCTCCTCGACGCCCGAGGTGGCGGAGGCGGGCCGCATCGACCGGCTGCGATCGGTGACGGAGGGGAATTTCGCGGAGGCGGAGGGGCACGTTGGCCACCTGCTCTCGCGCCCGGCCCACGAGGCGCTCCGCTTCTATGCCGACCGCTTCTACGATCAGCACGCCGCCCGCCTCCACCGACGCCGGGCTGGGGGATGCATCGTGGAGGGCCACGGCGACCTGCGGCTGGAGCACGTCCACCTCACCGACGACCGCGTCGCCATCTTCGACTGCGTGGAGTTCAACGACGAATTTCGGCACCTCGACGTGGCCAACGACGTGGCGTTCCTGGCCATGGACCTCGACCGCAAGGGGCACCCGGACCTCGCCCGGCGTTTCGTGAACCGGATGGCGGAGGGATTGGACGATCCGGGGCTGCCCACGGTAATCCCCTTCTACAAGAGCCAGCGGGTCCAGGTGCGGGGGAAGGTGCACGGGCTACGGGCCAACGAAGCGGAGATCCCCCCGGCCGAGCGGGACCGCAGCCGCGCCCAGGCCCGGCACTACTACCAGCTGGCCCTCCACTACGCCGTGGCGGGCCCCGAGCCGCTCGTGGTGGTGGTCATGGGCCGCCCCGGCACCGGCAAGAGCACCCAGGCCGAGGCGGTGGCCCGCGCCCTGGGCTGGCCCCACCTCGCCTCCGACCGCATCCGCAAGGCCCACGCCGGCGTCCCCCAGCACGGCCGGCCCGACGCCGCCACCCGCGAGCGCCTCTACACCGACGCCGCGACGGAGGCCACCTACGCCACGCTCCGCACCCGTGCCCTGCAGCGGGCCCGCCGCCACCAAAGCACGGTGCTCGACGCCACCTTCAGTCGCCCCGCGCAGCGCGACAGCCTCCGGACCGCCCTCCGCGCCGCGGACGTGCCGTACGTGTTCGTGGAGGTGATCGCCGGGGACGGGACCCTCAAGAAGCGCCTGCGCGAGCGCTCCGCCAAGGACGCCACGGCCTCTGACGCCCGGGCCACCGACTTCGAGATGCTCACGGACCGCTACGAGGCGCCCACCGCCCTGGAAGACCCGCGTCACGTCCGTGTCGGGACCGAGGGCGCCCCCGACCAGACCACACTCGACATCCTGAAGACGCTAATTCGGCTGGCGGACTGAGGCGGTCCGCAGGGCGCCCTCCGTACCGTTTGGCTTGATCCGTACGACGAAAATCCGTAAGGTGTCTCGACGCAGGAGGATCGGCATAACGTTGTTATGTGGATCGGTTCGGCATAATGCTTCTGTTGATTTTATAACCTACAGGGAGGCAATTATTTGTCACAATTCGAGACCCGTATTATGCCGATCGGCATAATGTGATATGGCGGAATGGATCCATATAAGATATATTATAGCGCCAGATCTGTGCTGATGTAATGAACAAACATGGACTATCTCGCACGATACCAGCTCAAGTAAAGCGAGAAGTACGCAGGGCCTGTGGTTTTGGATGCGTTATCTGTGGGACAAGCATTATTGAGTACGAGCATATCGATCCTCCATTCGCAGAAGCAAAAGAGCATGACCCTGACAAGATTGCGTTGCTGTGCCCTCAGTGCCATGCAAAAGTGACTAGAGGTTTTTGGTCGAAACAAGCAGTCAAGGAGGCAAGGCGCGATCCACACTGTCTCAAAGAGGGGTACGCGAGTGAGTTCATTGATGTCGGGCGACAACATCCCAAGATAGAGTTTGCCGGCGTTACACTTGTTGAGTGTGATATACCTGTTCAGGTCGGTGAGAAACCTCTTTTTCAAATCAAGGAAGCTGAAGAAGAGGGTGGACCATTTCGGTTGAGTGCAAATTTTTCTAACTCAAACGGGAAGACTAGTTTACAGATAAAAGATAATGAATGGAGGGTATTTACCGGAAATTGGGACGTTGAAGCAGTAGGAGGTACCATCACCATTCACGATGCTCCCGGTCAAATTTCACTTCAGCTCTCAATATCAGGCCGTGACACGGTTGCGGTTCAAAAACTCGACATGAAGCTAAACAGAATGCATTTTCATGGGAATACAGATAATCTCATAGTCGAATCCCCTGATGGCAGAAATTTGAGTTTAACTAATTGTATTGCTAGCAACTGCCATATTGGCCTGGCCCTATAACACTTCCACTACACCTGAACCCGGGCTGCTGCCGCTTTCAAGCGGTTCCGGTAAGGCAGTTCGACTTCGCTGATCGAGAGTGGCCATGCAAACGAATGGATACTTCGTTGTACGTTTCAGTTCGAGCGGCACTGAGAGCAACTGAACAGTTCCTCGCCCGGGTCGGGTGAGTTTCGTCATTATGCCAACTCGCGCGTGACAATGAGGTCGACACTTATCTCAGTCCCTGTTTTTAAACTTCTCTCTACGATGCAGAATCGGTTCATCAGTGCGTGGATTGGTGTTCTTATTTACAAAGCGATCGCCTGGTTAATTTCCCCAGAGGCTTACGCGTGGAGTGACGAGCCGCTTAGGGCGCTTATCATTGCATTTTTTGTGACAGCGGTTCTAGAGATACAAGACTGGTGGCTCAGCGAGAGCAATACCACGGACAGTAAGGTCGAGTCCAGTGAGGCAATTTAGCCACAGGAGGCCGTACGAAAACGAGCGCAACTTCTCACCCGAATGGACAACTTAAGATAGGAGGATTCCGTGGATATCGGAAAGTTGAAGCAGAGCACGGCATAACTCTCTATGTAGCTGACGAAAAGCGCGGGCCGTTTTGCCTCGTTGGTCCGAAGGGCGCGCTTCCTCTGCTCTATTCAGGTGATGTGCCGCGACTTTTCGCAAGCTAATCTACGCCGTTATGCAGACGACATAATCTCCCCATCATGACCGGCTCTCGTTATTTTCTACTTTTCGTTCTTGGAGCTTACATGCTTGTGGCAACTAGATGTGACTCTAGGAGGACTGCTGGGAGCTGCCAGGTAGAGTGGAAAGATCCGCTACTTCGTATCACAGAGGGTAAAGGCACAAGCTCGGGTGAATCGATTCCCGAGCTAATACTGACCGACATAACACGGGACGGATCAGAAGTGCGGGTTCCTCTACTATCCCTTCGCTCAGGAGCGACAGCCTTGAACGAAGATAGCCTCCGCTGCTCAATTCCTTGCGGGTTTGCTAATGACGAAGGCGAGTATGCTTTTGTGGTTTCAGCTGAGGACTACCAGTCCAAAGAGGTCAACCTTGGAGAGGTAGAATACGACGAACGGGAAGAAAGAGGCCCCTGTCCAGCCATTATATTTCGGGGAAGTCAAGAAGTGCAGATTTCACTTTCAAAAAAATAGCGTCTCCATAACCCTCGATGTAGCTGACAAAAAGTCCAGGCCGTTTTGTCCTCCTGAGATGAAAGTTGCATCTTGTGCTTAAGCAGTCCATGTGCCACGACTTTTCGCGAGCTAATTTCCGCTGTTGTACGGCGTAAATCTTCACTTTCCCATCACTAGAGTGTCAGGAGCCTCCATGCGTCGCGCATGGCTTTCCCACTCTTGACTTTGTTGAACCCCTTTCCATATCAGTGCGCTCGCCTGTGACCTTCTCCATGCCAATTCCGAGCAGGACCCAGTCTTTGGCTGCAGGCAGGCGTTCGGGACAGGGCGAGGTGCTGGTGCCACGATCTCCTCGACGCCGCAGAGTGAACTGTCAGACCTCGGGCTCAGGGGACGTAAGGACCCCGAATGCTGCGTCCTTGTGGGACCTCCCCGCAGCCAACTCGATGCGGCACGCACCGGACCGCGCCTGGCGTTCGCGGCCCGTGATGGCCAGTCGAGATTTTCGACGACCGTTGAGCGGGCACGACCGGAATTGCTTTCCGAATCTCTTAGAGACCGCGTGCAGGCCCAACGGCAATGGCGCTGTGGGTCGCATCCCCTACACCGCGGCCAGGTCGAGCGCAGCCTCCGACGAGATGACCTGCACACCGGCCTCGTTCATCTCGTCCCAGGCCTGCGCCAGCGAGCCGTTTTGGTCAATGCCACGGGTCGCGTCCTCAATCACGTACACGTCGAACCCTTCCTCGCGCCCGTCCACGGCCGACCACTTGACGCAGAAGTCCGCGGCGAGGCCGCACAGGTAAAGCGTGTCGATGCCCCGCTCGCGGAGGTAGCCCGTCAGGCCGGTCGGGGTCGCGCCGTCGTTTTCGTAAAAGGCGGAATAGGAGTCGATCTCGGGTCGGAACCCCTTGCGGACGATCAGCTCCGTCGGGGTGGTGTCGAGGTCCGGGTGAAACTCGGCCCCCTCCGTGCCCTGGACACAGTGGTCCGGCCACAGCACCTGTTCGCCGTAGTCGACCTCGATCACGTCCATCGGATCGTGGTCCGGGTGCGACGAGGCGAACGACTGGTGCCCGGCCGGGTGCCAGTCTTGCGTCTGGATGACGTGGTCGAACCGGGCGGCCAGCTCGTTCACCGTCGGGACGATGGTATCCCCCTCCGGCACCGCCAGGGCGCCGCCGGGGCAAAAGTCGTTCTGAAGGTCGACGATAAGGAGTGCGTCCATGGGAAATGGGGCGTCGTTGGTTCGAAAACGTCCGCGCGTGGATGTCGGGAATTGTGGGCTCCGAATGCCACTCGTTCGAATCCCGGCCGGGCCGCATTGTTGCCGGCCGCGCCGCGGATCACGGGCCTCGGGAGACAGGTTCGAGGGACCCGTTCTTATACGACTCTCGTCCCCTATGATGCTCGATTCCGCTTCTCCTCCGGCCTCTGCCAGTACCGACGAGATCGAACGCGTGTTTGCGGCCCAGCAGGCCCACGCCCCGGCGGTCCGCGCCACCTCCGTCGACCAGCGCCGGGACAAACTCCGGCGCCTCTGCGATGGACTCCGCACGTACCGGACCGACTTTCAGGAGGCCATCCACGCCGACTTCCGGAAGGCCCCGGCGGAGGTAGACCTCACGGAGATGAAGCCCCTGCTCGACGAGGCCCAGTTCGCGATCAGCCACCTCGACGACTGGATGGCCCCGGACCGGCGCAGCCACCCGGCCTTCTTTGCGGGGACGCGGTCGGACATCCACTACGAGCCGAAGGGGGTCGCACTGCTCCTCTCCCCCTGGAATTATCCCCTCACGCTCACGCTCGGCCCGCTGATCGGCGCCATCGCGGCGGGCAACTGCGCAACGCTCAAGCCCTCCGAAAAGACACCGCACACGAACGTCGTCCTCAAGAAGCTGATCGGTGAGTTGTACGAGGAGCGGGAGATCGCCCTGCTGACCGGCGCGAAGGAGGTCGCGCAGGGCCTCCTGAAGCAGCCGTACGACCACGTGTACTTCACCGGCAGCCCGCGGGTCGGTCGGCTCGTGATGAAAGCCGCGGCGGACCACCTGGCGTCCGTGACACTGGAGCTTGGGGGGAAGTCGCCGGCGATCGTCGACGAGACCGCCGACCTCGACCTCGCGGCGGAGCGCATCGCCTGGTCGAAGTTCACGAACGCGGGCCAGACCTGCATCGCCCCGGACTACGTGCTCGTTGACGCCCCCATGCACGACGCCCTGGTCGCCCGCCTGATCGACACCGTGGAGCGCTTCTACGGCGCGACGGCGGCGATGCGGCGGGGCAGCGACGACTACGCCCGCCTCATCGACGACGGCCACTGGGACCGCGTCGTGGGGCTCTTGGAGGACGCCGTCTCGAACGGGGCCACCGTGGCCTTCGGCGGGCACACCGACGCCGAGACCCGATACGTGAGCCCCACCATTCTGACGGACGTGCCCCTGGAGGCCTCCGTCATGCAGGAAGAGATCTTCGGTCCCCTTCTCCCCGTGATTCCGATCTCGTCGCTGGATCAGGCGGTGGGCATCGTCAACGAGCGGCCCAACCCGCTGTCGATGTACCTCTTCAGCGAGCGCGACGCGATGGTCAAGACCGTTCTGGGACGCACCACGGCCGGAAGCACCTGCGTCAACGAGGGCTTTTTCCACTACGCCAATCCCAACCTCCCCTTCGGCGGGGCCGGTCACAGCGGCATCGGGCGGGGACACGGCGAAGCCGGATTCCGGGCCTTCTCGAACGAGCGGTCGGTCCTGCGGCGCCGGTACGGGGCATCGCTCGTGCAGGCCGTCCTCCCTCCCTTCACGGATCGCAAGGAGAGCTTCTTGGCGGCCCTCCTCCGGTATTTCTCTGGGCCCTAAATCCGGGGCTCAAAGGCCTTTGGCGCAGCACAGAACGGGGCCGGGGTTCTAAACCCGGCTTGGAGCTCATCCCTGCACGGTCGACGCACTCACTACGGCTGTAGGGGGTTTCAGTTAGCCCGCTCGTCGCTCTCCTCCACTGCCAAGCGGGGCGCACAGTCGCTGACCAATTGCCAGCTCTCCCCTGTTTTTTCTCCTTCGATGGGGATAGAAATTCAAGCCGAGGAATCGCAGTTGGGCCGACGCAGCTTGGGCCGGTGTTCGTGCACTCTTGCCTCACCTCTGCATCCGGCCGTGCCGGCCGAAGGGAGCTCGATCCGAACAGGTTGTTGGACCCACTGATGCGGGACGTTGCCCCTTGACACTGGGGCCCTCTCCCAACCCCTCCACTGTGAAGCGGGTACGGTTCGACTCCAGAACAAAAAAGCCTCCTTGTGCCCATCGCCGCGGAAGCAGTGCAGACGCGCGCGTCCCTCGGGGCAACGATGTTGCCCCCTGCAGTCGACTGCGGTCCCGTGGGCTCCTGTCACCTACACGGTTGGCGCCCCATCTCCGGCCCGTCCCCCTCCCGATACGGCCCCGTTTCGGTCCGGACGACCGGACTCAACAGGAGCACCCGAGCTCGTGGCATTTTCAGCAACGGTAAATTGCTGGAGCCGCCGCTGTAGCTTCTCGGTGACGTTGTCCAGGTCGCCCGCAGTGTCGGATACCTCGGTCACCCCCGCGGCCGACTCCCGTGCGGCCGTCGAGATCGACTGTACGCTCCGGGCAATTTCCTTGCTGGTGGTGGACTGCTCTTCGGACGCCGCCGCGATCTCATCCGCCTGGTCCTCAACCCTCTGGATCGAGGAGACAATCTCTTCTAAGGTGCTGCTGGCCCTTCGGGACAGATCGATTCCTTCCTGCGCGTTCCGGTTGCTCCGGCGGGCTGCTTCTACGGCCTGGTCGATCTCGGATTGCACCTCCCCGATGATGTCCGCAATCTCCGACGTTGCCGCGTCGGTCTCGTTGGCGAGCTCTCGGACTTCCTCGGCGACGACCGCAAACCCTTCGCCTGTCTCCCCGGATCCCTCACCGCCGGCGCGGGCAGCCTCGATCGCCGCGTTCAGAGCCAGTAGATTCGTCTGATTCGCAATCTCGTCGATCGTCTCGATCACCTGACTGATCTCTTCGCTGGAGGCCTGAAGCCGGTCGATGGTCTCGGCGGTGCTCTGGACCTCCTCGGCGATCTCTTCCATCTTCCCTGTGGCCTTAGAGACAATCTCCCGGCCTTCTTGGGCCTCACGGCTCCCCTGACTGGCCGCCTCCGCGACCGACTGGACGCTCCGGGCATTCTCGCCAATCGTCTGGTTCAGCTCCTCGACCGCCGCGGCCACCTCCTCGGATTGGGCGGACTGCTCCTCGGCGCTGGCGGCCATCTGGTCGGAGGAGGAAGAGATTTGGTCGGCTGTTGAGGCGGTCTGCTCGGTCGCCGTCTTTACGTCACTGAGAATCTGCTGGACGCTTCCGACCGCCCGGTTGAACCCGTCGAACAGGCGGCCGATCTCGTCCTCTCGGCCGGTGTGAACCCGAACGGTCAGGTCCCCCTCCGAGAAGCGGTCCATGGCCTGAAGGATTTCCTCAACGTGACCGGAGAGTGCTTCCTTTTGGCTGCGAAGCTTGCTTGTGGCCTCCTCCACCTGCTTCTCGACCGAGCGCTTCTGCTCTTCGAGCTCCTCGGCCATCTTCTCAGCATCGGCCTTCTGAGCCCGGGCCTCTTCGGTAGCGGCTTTGGCATCTTCCATCGCCTGCTCCTGCCTGTTTTTGAAGACCAGAGCCAGTGCAGCAATGATAATGGCAAGTCCCCCGTACGATACAGCTCTATGCTCCGAAATAAATGCTTCGGCCGTACCAGTTGGGAATGCCATAGCACCTGTAGTATCTAGCACGTGAACAAGGGCAACTTCTCCAATAGTAGCTCCGGTTATTAGCCCTGCAAACCATCTCTCTGCCATCAGAAGACCCATGAGTGGAGCAACGACAAGCCAGGGCGTCGTGCTTGAGGAGATTCCGCCGTCTACCCAAACAAGCGAAGACATCATTACCAGCGTGATGACAGCAGTGAGCTTGGCCCCAACAGATGGAGCCGCCCCACTTTTGATTAAAACAGGAACGAAAGCGTAGGCCACCGTACCGCTCCATAGCACTGCAATTCCGGCATAGAACTCCCACCGGACGTACAGGGCCGAATAGCTGATCGACGCGGCCATGATGGCAAATGCCATCGCAATCGCCAGGTACCCAAGACGACGCTCAGAGGACCCTTCTGGAAGCGAGCTGGGGAGGAATAGATTTACAAAAGCAGTCATTTTATCGACCTATCTGCAAGGAGAGCACAGACTCAGGGATTCAAAGTGTTTGCTCATGCTTATCGACCTCCTAACACGGGATTTAAAGTTATCCCTCTAGCCTTGCCTCAAGACCCTGTGTCTTACACCACGTTTTCCATTTTTGTAATACACTAGCGCTCTATTTCTACCTGATATGGATTTCGTCTTGCGATTCAAATGTGGCGATTACGAAAGTTCTTTTACTATCAAATAATTGGACATCGTTGGGCTCTTCCGTTTTTTCGGAGGAGGAGGCCCACAAACACGACCCACCGATTTCATCTGGGGCGTATTCTTCGCCGCCTATCGCGGCTCACTGGCCGCGCCTGCCCTACCGATTGCGGGCTACCACCGCACTGGCCAACACATTTTCCGCACGCGTGGCGCATGAGAACCCCCCTTGCGTCCTGGAAACCTGCAGGGAAGTAGGTCGCCACAGACCGGCCCACATAAGACCTCCAGTTGACGAGAGAAATCTCCTCAAGGCATTCGGGCTCGCCCTCGTTTTGCATCTGAAAACGATCGTCCCGATACAGGTCTCCGCCCATGATCACGGCGTCTGGAAGGACGGCGTGATCGGCTTCGTTGAAGCAGGTAGGAACGGCTAGGCCGCCCCACGGAAGGTCGGTGATCGATTCCCGAAGTGGGCCGTGTAAGCAGGTGCCTCTTGGCTTCTTCTCGCTTTTCACCCCCGATGCCTGACCCCGGCGACGTACTGGACGGCTACCGCCTGAATGCGGTCATCGGCCGGGGCGGCATGGGCACCGTGTACCGGGCCACGGACCAGGCCCTCGAAAAGACTGTCGCCCTCAAGGTCATCGCGCCGCACCTGGCCGACGATCCCACCTTCGTGCGCCGGTTCCGGGAGGAGGCCAAGGCGCTGGCCCGCCTGGACGCGGACGGAATTGTCGACGTATACACCCTCCGCGAGACGGAGGAGGCCCTGTTTTTCGTGATGGAGCATATCGAGGGGCCTTCGCTACAGACCGTGCTGCGGCGGCGGGGCCGGCTGGAGCCCCCACAGGCCCTGTCGCTCCTTCGACAGGTGCTCACCGCCGTGGGGCACGCCCACGCCTCTGGGGTGCTGCACCGCGACCTCAAGCCTAGCAACATCCTCATCGACGCGGACGGGCAGGCGGTGATCACAGACTTCGGGCTGGCCAAGATTCTGGCCTCCGACGCCGACCTGACGGCAACACATGACCAACTGGGCACCGTCGCGTACATGTCGCCGGAGCAGGTGAAGGGCCTCCGGAACGTGGACACGGCCAGCGACCTCTTCGCCGTCGGCCTCATTGCCTACGAGGTGTTGACCGGACAGCTTCCCTTCGATCGGTCCGGGACCGACTTCGTCGTCCAGCGGGCGATCGTGGACGCCTCCTTCCCCCCTCCCTCGACCTATGCGCCGGAGGTGCCCCCGGCGGTGGAACAGGTGGTACTCGATCTGTTGTCGAAGGACCCGGCCGCTCGGCCGCCCGACGCCCAGGCCGCCCGAACCCGGCTGCCCATCCCACAGACCGCGGACGAGGAGCCGCTTCTCACGCCGGATACCCCACCCGCCCCCGACGTCGGCTTCACGGCTTGGCAGTGGGCCGGCTTGGCGGCGGGGACCCTGCTGATGCTAATGGGCACGTACGCCGGGGTGCGGGGCACCCTCGGCCTGCCGATTCTCTCCACTGCGGGCCCGGCGCCCTCGGAGACAACCCGAACGGCGGCAACCCCGGCCGGCCCGTCCTCCGCAGAGCAGAAGAGCACACCTGAGGCGAACGACACAGGGCTCTCCTCGCGCACCGGACAGGATCCCTCGACGGAGACGTCTTCGTCCGTAAATCCGTCGTCCAGCGACGAGGCGCCGTCGGATGAGTCGGATCCAAGCGCGGCCGCCCCATCGGAGGACTCGACACCCCCGGGCGCTTCTACCGACAACACGTCCGGAGCAACGTCCGCCCCCGACGACGAGCCGTCTCCCCCACCCGAGCCGGCGACGGGGGCCATTACGGTCCGGTCGAGCCCGGACGGAGCGACGGTGCGCCTGAACGAGCAGACGATTGGGCGCACGCCACTGACGATTGATGACCTGGCGCCCGGCACGTATCGTCTCCTCCTGGATCGGAACGACCACCGCGCTCAGGAGACGACCGTCCCGGTAGCGGGAAACGACACCACGGTCGTGTCGCCGACACTCCCCCCTCGGCCCGCCGTGGTGCGGCTGGGCGCCCGTCCCGACGGCACGGTGCGCATCGATGGCACTCCACAGGCCCCCACGGCGGACGGGCTCGTCGTGGACTCGCTGTCCCCGGGCCCCCACCAGATCACAATCACGTCTACGCTTGGCCGCTGGGCGATGGAGGTGACGCTCGATCCAGGGGAGACGTACGAGCGCACGATCGACTTCACAGAGCGCGTCGAGAGCGCAGTGACGGCCCGCGCGACGGGCGGCCCCCCGCTCCCCAACGCCACCGTCACGGTGAACGGCGATACCGTCGGGTATACGCCACAGCGCCTGCGGCTGCGGGTGGGCGAGCGCACCATCCGGGTCATGAAGGACGGATATATTCCTGCCGAACAGACGGTCCGGGTCGAACCGGGCATGGAGACGCCGCTCGTGTTCGAGCTCGCCCCGGAGCCCGAGTGACTCGCCTCTCCCACGGCTACTGCATCACAACGAGGCGGCGGGTCCGTGTGACGTCGCCGGCCTGCAGGCGAAGCAGGTAGGCCCCACTGGAGAGAGAGCCCCCGGTGTCCTGGCGGGTCCAGGCATAGGTGTGAGTGCCGGGCGCAACGGACTTGTCGTCGATGAAGGTAGCCACGCGCCGCCCCAGAAGATCGTACAGCTCCAAGGTGGCTCGGGTGCGCTTGGGGACCTGGTACCGGAAGGTGGCGTGGCTGCGCACCGGATGGGGCACGCTAGGCAGGAGTTCGACGCGCTCCGGCCGATCAGCATTTCGGCCGAGTCGCCGCTGCACCGCCGCGGTGGGCCCGACGAGAATCCGCAGGGACCGTGCGTCGGTCGCCTCGGCTGCCGGGAACTGATACGTCGGCGTCTCCCGCAGATTCTGCGTCTGATCCAGAACCGGGTCCACGAGCCACACCGACTGATTGTCGGGCACCGACGAGACGTCCGCCGCACGTATGGTGACTAGGCCGGACACGTTGGTCCGCACGTCGGCCGTCCAGGTACGGACACCGCCGCCTGTCGAGCGCATATCGCGCCAGAGCCCACCCTCCTGCGACGGGGCGCGAAAGCTGAGGGAGACGTAGTCGCCAATGGGCGGGGGCTCCCGGCCGTCTGCCGCCTCCACTCCATCCGTTGCGTTCGGGGCCGTGCCAAACGTGTTCGTCGGATCGCGCGCCTGCCCCACCCGAGCCGATAGGCCAACCGCCCACCGTGCGTCCAGGGTCCGCATCGACGACGCCGTGGCGGACGTTTCCTCTGGGCTCGGGTCAATGACAAGCGTGCCGGCCTGGCCGTCCGAGAGCCGGACGAGGTATCCCCGGTAGGGCTCAAGCACACCGCCCTCCTGATTGACGAAAGTGCCGTTGTAGCCAAATACGTCTTGGAGGGCGCCCGCTGTGTTCTCCACCCGAACCTGACTCAGCGGTACCTCGAAGGCGAATGGATTGCCGACGAGGTTCCACCCTTCCTCCAGCGGAATCTCGAAGGGTTGATCGGTGCGGATCGACGTCCCCTCGACCGGCGTCAGCGCCCCGCCGGAGCGACGGATGAACCAGAGGCCGTCGCCCGAGGGCAAAGACGCACTCAGGCTTCTCTGCTCTGCGTAGTCGCCTCCTGCCCCGTCAGTGGTGTAGAGACGCCACTCCGCTGGATCGTACGAGCCAAGGGACGAGAACAGGTTTGAGAGCTGCGGGTCATCGAGCCTACCGGGAAACGATACGATCCGGTAGGCGGTCTCGGCTGAGCCGCCCGGCTGGGAAAGCGGCTCGGTATCCGCCGTTACCCGGATCGAGGCGACGCCCTGCGCCGGCGCCTGCACCAGATTTCCGCCCGCATCCCGGGTTTCAACGACGAACTCGATGCCACGAAGGGTGGCCTGTTCTCGAGGGATGGTCGCTGCAAGCGCTTCCCCGTCTTCTTCCATCGTCGTTGACGAAAACGAGTCGGCGCCCCCCTGTCGGTACCGCAGACGCACGGATTCCTCGGACGGCACATTGGTGGCTTCTACTCTTATCTCAACATCCTCTTCTTCTGCGTCGACCGGCTCCGAAACCGGGACCGTCGGCTCCACAATCTGAAGGGTCACCGGGGGGTAGGGCGTGGCCGACGCCTCATTTGAAAACGACGACTCCTCCGTACGTGCGCTTCCACACGTCGTGGGGGTGTCTTCCGTCTCCGCAGCCTCGGCCGTCACGCGGTAATAGTACGTCTCGCCGTTGGTCAGGCCGCTGTCGGTGTACGAGGGATCCTCTTCGCTGACCGCGTCCACCTCGTCCACGCGCTTCCCCGTCAGATCTCCGGGGTTGTCGTCCGGAATCGATTCAGTGTCCCGGTATACGCGGTAACAGACCAGCGTCGTGCCGTCGTCCACCGTCGGGGCGTTCCAGGTTAATGTGCTCCTCTGGTCCTCCGGAGCGGCGTCGAGCCCCTGTGGCACCTGTGCTGCGGCTCCCAGGGGAACCATCACCAAAACAAGGATGAGTAACCGACCGGTCATGCAGGCCAAGGGTGGGTTAGCAGTACGTGTGAGGATGAGAGGCTTTTCTACTCGGGGAGCGGCTGCGGGGGCGGCAGTGGCTCCGCCCCGCCCCCGGAGTCGTCCCCTCCAAGCAGCAGCACCGCGGCCGTACCGAGGGCCGCCGCCGCAGCCCCGAGCGCCCACCGGACCCACCGCCGGTTTCCATCCTCTTCAGACTCGGCCCGGGCCCGCCGCTGCCTCTTCGCCCTCTCCACGAGGGAAACGAAATCAGGCCGGTCTTCTGATGGATCCGGCGCGAAGTCCGGGCGCAGGTCAAGGAGGCTTTCGACGGCCCGGCGGGCCGCTGCCTCGTCGTTCTGACCAAGATGGACAAAACTGAGCAGCCGGTACATGCGGGCCCGTACCGAGTCCGGCAGCGTCCGCTCCTGGGCGCACGGCCGAAGGCGAGCCACGGCGGCCTCGAATTCGGCCGCGAAATATGCCTCTTGCGCCTGTGCAAAGCTGGTATCACAGGCGGCAGGATTCTGAGCCTGGGCCGGGGACACACCACCCAGCAGGAACAGTCCCCACACGATCAGACAAGCCCAGACAGGGAATGAACCGGTCCACCGCATACGTCCAATTGAGACGGCCAAATGACGTTTTGTGTCAACGAGCGGATTATACAAGACACCGCGGGAGAGGGTTGCAGCCTTCACCGTCTCAATTTCTCGGGCGTGTAGAGGTGCTCCTTAGTTGCCGACGCCTTGTTCGAGGAGACACCGAGCCCCAAGGCCGTTTCTTCGATCTTACTCATCCTGATCGCCCGTGATGGGCATGGTCTCCTCCAGGTACGAAGTGCCGCTCCGCTGTACAGCGACGGACTGACCGCGCGGATCGAAGGTGAGCGACGGATGTCCTTCTTCCGAAGGCCAGCGGAATTCGATCTCTGCCTCGCCCTCGTCACCCCCCACGTCGAGCTCGCCGCGCGTCGTATCGGCGACCACGACCTCGTAGGTGCCCGTCGCCAAGTCCTCGACCTCGATCGCGAACGCTGCCTCATCGGCTTCCATCTCGAACTCCGCCTCGCCAGAGGCATCTGAGTCCGGACCGGTATTGTTGAGGTCAACTTCGATCTCGACCTCGTCTTCGTAATTCTCATCTTCTCCGTCCTCGTTCTCATTGTCGGTGCTCGGGACGTCTGCTTCCAAATACGGAGTGTCATCCTGCTGCACCTCCACGTGCCGGCCACGCGGGTCAAAGTTGAGCGACGGATGGCCGTTCTCGGACGGGCGGCGGAATTCAACCTCCGCTTCACCCTCTTCACCCGTCACGTCCAGCTCACCGCGCGCCGTATCGGCGACCACGACGTCGTAAGTGCCCGACGCCAGGTCCTCGACCGCAACCTTGAATTCCGTCTCGTTGGCCTCTTTCTCGTACTCCACTTCGCCGGAGGCATCTGAATCCGGGCCGACGTTTTCCAGGGCCGTCTCAATTTCAATCTCGTTTTCGTCCTCTTCATCCTCCTCTTCTTCGTCTTCCTCCTCTTCGTCCTCCCTCCCATCTCGGTCATCGTCCTCGAAGCCCTCGATGGAAGACTCAATGTTCTCTTCAATGAGTTCTCCGAAGGAGCCCCCCACCGGATTTACGAGCGTGCTATCGGCCCGCCGAAACCAGGCATCGACGTTGACTGAAAACGTAACGTTGTTTGCGTTGTCCGCAGTGACCTCTAGGGGCGGTTCGAACGCAATTTCCCGCTCGGCGTTGAGGTCGCTGGCGAACGTGAAGTCTTGAGCCGCCCCTCCGCTCGGTGTGTAGCGTCCCTGGACCCGGATGCTCGCCTCCAACGGAAAGTCCGTCCCCTCCAAGAAGTCGGGCGTCGAGGACTCCGCCTCGGGCTTGTGCACCTCAAACTCGACGTCGTCCCAGCGGCCCGCGGGCAACGTCGTGTCGACAACCACAGCGGGGGCGTCTCCGTCGAGCGGAAGCGAGACGAGAACCGGGCCGGACTCGACTTCGGCGCAGTTGTCATCGTCCGAGTTGGGGCGGTCCTCCGAAGAGCAATTTTCGTCGCCGTTGGCGCGGTCTAGCTCAATCTCGCGGACAACCATCTCCACCCGGTCGAGACGAAGCTGATTCCCGTCCGGATCAATGAGGGTTCGCTGGCCCGCTGCGGCCTTGCTGGTCGATGCGGTGCCCCCGGCCGCAGTGCCGTCCGAAAACGCCATCGAGACGGGCACCTCCTCCTCGGACCCGTCCGGCCCCGCCACGGTGCTTCCGTCGCAGGCCACGAGGCCCAGAACGAAGCCGGCCAGGATCAAGGGCCCGCCAAGGGAGCGCAGCAGATTCAAAAGGGACATGTTGGGGTGGACGAAGCTCAGGGACATAAGCATACCTTCAAGTTGGTGCGTGGGTCGTGGACTGCCTTCGTGCAGGCGTGTCACTCTACACAATGATCAAGCCCCGCGCCACTTCACGTTTTCTCTATACTCATTCATTAACGCTCAACACAAGGAGCGCCCTGAGCAGTCTTAGAGGGGTAGAGCCCGGCGATCTTGGCTAGGCTGTGCAAGGGTTTTGTGTCGGCATTGGACGACTTGTGTTTCACCGGTGTGTCTCGTGATACATCTCGCTTTCGCGTACGAGAAGACCCTGCGGGCAGAGGGTTCATTTCTTCGATTCCGGACGCCGTAGAATGGAGAGGCGAGCGGACCAACTGCCCCACGATTCGAATAGGACCGACGCTATTCAGCGCAATCCCTCGGCCAATATGTCTTTCCGGCGCAAAATTTTACTGGTGGTATTTGGGCTCGCCGTTGGGGCCGTGGTTACGGGGGGCGTCGCGGGGCTTACCCTCTGGTACGTACAGGTCGGGGCGGCCCCATTTTTGGCGGACGCGCCCGAGCTCAACGCCCTGCTCCGCCGGAGCCTCTGGCTCGTCGGCGGCGTCACGGGCGTCCTCGCGCTTGGGGCCGCGGTCGCGGGACGGTGGCTGCTCGCGTCGTTCCGGCAGTCCCTCCAGGTCCTCCGGGACGCCGTGGAGCAGGTCCGCACCGGTCGCCTCGATGCCCAGGTCTCGGTCGACCCGGACGACGAGCTCCGGCGACTGGCCCAGGCGCTGAACCGAATGACCACCACGCTCAGCCAGCAGACGGTCTCGCGGGACTATCTGCAGGCTGTGCTCGACTCCATGGCGGAGCTGTTGTTCGTGGTCGATCCCGACGGACGCATCCGTCGGGTCAACGCAGCCGCCGCAGAGGCCCTTGGCCGCTCGGCGTCGGCCCTGCGCGGAACGGCCCTCGACGATCACTTCAACACCGACCCGCTGACGTCCTCCGCGGAGGGCGCGGTCGAGCGCATCCTCGCCCCAACGAACGGCCCCGAGCGGCCCGTGCTCGTCTCGCGGTCGGCCCTTGAGCGGACGGACGCCACGCAGGGCACGCTCGTGTGCGTGGCACAGGACATCTCGGAACGGAAGGCCACCGAGGAGAAGCTGCGGCGCTCCCTGGAGGAAAAGGAGGTTCTCCTCCGCGAGATCCACCACCGCGTCAAAAACAACCTGCAGGTGATTTCGAGCCTGCTGAACGCCCAGGCCCGCGACGTAGAGATCTCATCGGTCGAGGACCGGTTCGCGGAGACGCAGGACCGCATCCGCTCCATGGCGTCCATCCACGAGCAGCTCTACCAGTCCGGCGACCTGGCCCGGGTCGAGTTCGACGCGTACCTTGAGGGCCTTCTGGATGACCTCTTCCGGTCGCACCGGACCGACCACATCGATCGCACCCTCGAGGCCGACGCCCAGCCGCTTTCCGTGGATCAGGCCATTCCCGCCGGCCTCATCGTGAACGAGCTCGTCACCAACGCCCTCGAACACGCCTTTCCAACGGGTCAGTCCGGGACCGTCGCCGTCACATTTTACGCCGATGAGGGCACTGCACGGCTCGCCGTGGCGGACGATGGCCGCGGCACGGATGGGCTCGACGAGAACGGAAGCCTTGGGCTCCGGCTGGTTCGAGGGCTGACGCGCCAGCTTCGGGGCACCCTCTCCACCGACCTCGACGACGGCGTGACCGTCACGATCACGTTCCCCACGAATCCGTCCAGCTGATCCATGCCTCCCCCGCCCCGCATCTTGATCGTGGAGGACGAGTTTGCCGTCGCCATGGAGCTGGAAGATCACCTGGCGGAACTCGGCTACACCGTCGTGGACCACGTGATGACCGGTGCCGCGGCAATCGACCGGGCGGCAGAAGCCGAACTCGACCTGGTGCTGATGGACGTACACCTCGACGGCCCAATGGATGGCGTGGAGGCGGCTCGCACCATACGGGAGGCCCATCCCCTGCCCGTCGTCTTCGTGACCGCCTACAGCGACGATGAGACCCTTCAGCGGGCAACCAACACGACGCCGTTCGGCTACGTCGTGAAGCCGTTCAACGAGCGAGAGATTTACGCCGCGGTGGAGGTGGCACTGCAGACCCACGCCCTACAGCGCCGCGTAGAGCGGGCCCACCAGGATCTCCGGCAGCTCCTGAACGGGCTTCGGCAGGGCACAGCGCTTACCGACGCCGGGGGACGCCTTCGTTTTCTGAACGATCCGGCCGCCCGTCTGCTCGATGTCTCTTCTGAGGCCGCTACCGACGCGCCGTGGGCTGACCTTCTCCCCGTCGACGACGAGACGCTTGAGGCACTCCGGGCCCGGATGCAGGGCACGGCCGACGCCGACGAGCCCGTCACCGCAACCCTCTCCCACGACGACGGCACGTCATACCGCGTCGAGATCGAGGTTCGCCCTGACCCGCGCGATGATGACCGTCACATTCTGGTGTTCTACGACGTGACGGAGGTCCACGAGCTCCGACGCATGCTCGACGACCAGTCCCGGTTCCACGACCTCGTGGGCAAGAGCGCCCCGATGCAGGACGCCTACGAACAGATTCGGTCCGTCGCCGAGGTCAAAACCACAGTGCTGATCCAGGGCGAGACGGGCAGCGGGAAGGAACTCGCCGCCCGGGCCATCCACGACGAGAGCCCGCGGGCGGAGGGTCCGTTCGTCACCGTCAACTGCGCCGCCCTCAACCCGGACCTCGCCGGCAGCCGCCTCTTTGGGCACCGGGAGGGCGCCTTCACGGGGGCGACCGAGGACCGGGAAGGATACTTCGAGGCAGCCGACGGAGGGACACTTTTTCTGGACGAGATCGGCGACGTGCCGCTCGACGTGCAGCGTCAGCTCTTGCGGGTGCTCGAAGAGGAGGCCGTCACACGGCTCGGGGAGACCGAAGCACGGCCGGTGGACGTCCGCATTGTGGCCGCTACGCACCGCAGCCTCGACGATGAGGTGGAAGCCGATCGGTTCCGGCAGGACCTGCTGTACCGGATTCGAATCGCCCGCGTCCCCCTCCCGCCCCTCCGCGAGCGCCGGTCTGATCTGCCCCTCCTGGTGCGCACCTTCCTCCGCGAACTTCGGGCCCGCACCGGAGCGGAGGTCGATCGCGTCGGCGACGAGGCCCTTCGCCGCCTGCTCAACTACAACTGGCCGGGCAACGTGCGCGAGCTGCAGAATGCACTGGAGGCGGCCCTCATCCGCGCGTCCGGCGATGTGCTTCGGGCGGACGGCCTGCCCCCTGAAATTCGGGAGGCGTCCCCCTCCCCTCCGTCGGCCCCTGAGGAGGCCGAGCGCATCCGGGCGGCCCTTGAGCAAACCAATGGCAACCGCACCGAGGCCGCCGAGCTCCTCGGCATCAGTCGGGCCACCCTGTACCGCCGCCTCGACGAGTACAACATCGAGTAGTCGAGACGGGGCCGCGACGCTCGCCTGGCTTATTCGTCGAGCACTTCCAGGAGGCGTTCAAAGTCGGCCGCCGTCAGCTTCTGCTCGGCCCGTAGGCGCTCCAGAGACTCCCGCACGGCCGCCACGTCCGTCGCGTCCGGCTCCGCCGCCGGCGCGAAGTCGATGTCCCGAACCATCGCCGTGTCCAGAAAATCGGCGACGTAGGACGCGGCCTTCGGCGTGCCCGAGAAGTCCATCGTCAGCTCGAAGGTGGCCCGCCCGCGGTTGACCGTGAGGTCTACCACCTTGCCCCCAAGGCCAAACAGGCGGCTTTGCGCCGAGACCTTCACGAGGTCCGGATAGCGCACCGTCTGGGTGGCCTGCAGGTCGTTGTTCTGGAAGACAAACCGGTCGGGGGTAAAGACGGCGCCGTCGCCCCCCGTGCCACTCAGGGTCGCGTCGTACAGCGCCAGCACCTCGGCCCGCTTTACCTCGGTCGCGTAGTCGGAGAGTGCGTTGTCGAGACGATCCGACGGCAGGTTTGGCGTCACGAAGAGCCCCATCTGCGGGGCGTGTGGCAGCCGGTCGCGGAGCAGCGCTTCCATCGGCGGGACGAGTAAATTGGGGAGACGCACACGGGTCGTGCTGTCGGGGCCACTCGCTCAGGGCGCCGTGGCCATCGTAGCGGTCTCGAAGAAGCCCAGGGTGGTTTCGAGGACGCCGCCGAAAAACACCCCGAGCACGACGAGCGCCACCGCACACACCACGAGCGTGCCCGTCGCCGCCACTGTGGCCCGGGGGAACGCAGCCGCCCGGACGGGGTCGGTCGCCTCTACGTCGTCGGCCGACTGCATCCAGAAGACGTACACGACACGCAGGTAGTAATAGGCGCTCGTGGCGCTCATGAGCACACCGATCACCACGAGCCAGGTGAGGCCGGCATCGACGGCCGGGGCAAACACGAGGTACTTGCCGATGAAGCCCCCGAGCGGCGGAAAGCCAATCAGGCTGAGCATGAAGACGCCCATCGTGCTGCCCAGAACCGGCCGGTCGTTGGCGATGCCCGCCAGGGACGACAGCGTTTGTTCGCGGCCCTCTTTCCCGTCCCACTCCAGCATTGCCATCACGCCAAAGGCCCCGATGTTCATCACCGCGTAGACCAGCAGGTAGAACAGGGCGCCGGCGTATCCGGCCGACGTTCCCGCCGAGAGCCCGACGAGCACGTATCCGGCGTGCGCAATGGACGAGTACGCAAGCAGGCGCTTGACGTTGGTCTGGGCCAGCGCCATCACGTTTCCAATCACCATCGTCAGCACCGCGACCGCGGCCATGGACAGTTGCCACTCTCCGCCCGGCACGGCGTGGACGAGCACCAGGATGAGGGCGGCGAACGCCGCGGCTTTCGTCGCCGTCGACATGTATCCGGTGAGGGGAGTGGGCGCTCCCTGATACACGTCCGGGGTCCACATGTGGAAGGGCGCCGCGCTCACCTTGAAGAAGAACCCGACCAGGAAAAGCGCGAAGCCGCCCCAGAACAGAAGCCGCGTCGAGAGTGTCCCCAGCTCCGCCGCCGCCATCGCCGGCAGGGCCATCGTCCCCGTGGCCCCGTACATGAGCGCAATGCCGTACAGGAAGAAGCCGGTCGAGAACGCCCCGAGCAGAAAATACTTGAGCGCACTCTCCACCGCCCCCTCATCCTCCCGAATAAACCCGGTTAGCACGTAGAGGCACACGGACATCGTTTCGAGCCCGAGGAAGATGCTGATCATGTTGTTGGCGGAGCCGAGCATAATCATCCCGACCGTACAAAACATGATCAGCGCGTACACCTCTCCGTAGTCGTACCGCAGCTGGTTCAGGTACGGCACCGAGATGAGGATCGTGGCCAGGCCCGTAAGCAGGATGATGAGGTTGATGAACGCCACAAAGCCCCCCGTTCGGAGGGTTTCGAAGAACACCGTGCTCTGAGGGGCCCCAAGATGCGTGACCTCCCAGACTGCAGAGACACCGAGCGCCGCCACGCCGAGCCAGGGAATGGCCGGGTGGTCGTTGCGGAAGGCATCAAGGACAATGATCGCAAGCCCGGCCAGTCCGACGACCGACATGGAAAAGGCGGCCGGCAGATCGGTCACGAGCGCCGGGAATGCAGTCGACAAATCCATAAGCTAAATCCAACCGTTCATTACGCAAAAATAGCCCGCTGCCTCCCACACGGCGATTCCTTCGCTCCGCGACGAAGCTGCTACACCTACGCGAGGTCCTCAATCTGCGAGGCAAGCTCCACGTCCATTCCCGTCACCTTGCCCCCCGCGTCGTGGGTCGTGAGGGCGACGGACACGGTGTTGTAGACATTCTCAAGCTCAGGGTGGTGCATCATTTCCTCGGCGTAGAACGAGAGGCGCACAATGAAACTGACGGCCTCTCGAAAGTCAGAAAACTCGTACGTCTTGTGGAGTTTGTCATCGGCGTGGGACCATCCGTCCAGGTCCGCCAGGGCGTCGTCGATCTCGTTGTCGGTAAGGGGCTCGTCTGAGGGCATACGTTTAATCTGATACTCCGAAAAGAGATTGAAGAGGCCGTCTTTCTGAAGAAGCGCTGCGGGCCACAAACGGGGCGACCGCCACGACCGGTTCAGGGCGAGGCCGACGGGACGTCCATGGATCCGTCCTGGGTCTCGAGCGGGGCCGTCGGCACCTGGGTCGGCTCGTCCGCCGCGGCGGCGGCCTCACTTTCCATTCGCTCCACCGCGGCTCGTTTTTGCTCGACCGTCTCCAGGAGAAATTCGGTGGTCGGGGCGGTCTGCCGCAGGAACGGACCCGGGTAGAAGCCAAGGACGAACATAAGCACGATGAGCGGCACCATCAGCCCGAACTCACGGGCATTCAGGTCCGGCATCTGCGCATTCGCCTCGTCGGTGAGCTCGCCGAAGAAGGTGCGGTAGACCATGTGGAGCAGATACATCGCCGCCAGGATGACGCCGGTCGTCGCGACGGCGATGAGCACCGGACTGTCAATCACGGTGCTCTTGAAGGACCCGAGCAGGATCAGAAATTCGCCCACGAACCCGTTCAGGCCCGGCAGCCCGGCCGAGGCGAGCACGCTAATCACCATGAACGTCGTGAGCACCGGGACGGACGTCGCCAGCCCCCCGTAGTCGTCCATCAGGCGGGTGTGGCGCCGCTCGTAGAGCATCCCGACCAGCAGAAAGAGCGCCCCGGTCGAGAGGCCGTGGTTGACCATCTGGATCACGGCCCCCTGCATCGCCTCCGTCGTGAAGGCAAACAGCCCGAGCACGACGAACCCGAGGTGGCTGATGGAGGAGTACGCCACGAGGCTCTTCGCGTCGTCCTGGACGCGGGCCACCAGCGCCCCGTAGATGATGCCGATAATGGCAATCACCGCGAAGAGGCCGGCGTAGCTCTGGGCCACGTTCGGGAAGAGCGGCAGGCAGAAGCGCAGCAGGCCGTACGTCCCCATCTTCAGCAGCACCCCGGCCAGGATCACCGAGCCGCCCGTGGGGGCCTGCACATGGGCGTCCGGCAGCCAGGTGTGCAGCGGAAAGAGCGGCACCTTGATCGCGAACGAGAAGGCGAAGACCCCGAAGAGCCAGCCCTGCACCGCCAGCGGAATGTTGTACTCCAGCAGCGTGTACCAGTCGGTCGTAAACACGCCGTTGTTGACGGCGTCCCCCGCCGCGTAGCCCAGGTACAGAATGCCGACGAGCATCAGGAGCGACCCCACGAGCGTATAGATGACAAACTTCACCGCCGCGTAGATGCGCTCCTTGCCGCCCCAGATTCCGATGATGAAGTACATCGGAATGAGGGTGAGCTCAAAGAAAATGTAGAAGAGAAAGAGGTCGAAGCTTGTGAAGACCCCCGTGATGCCCGTCTGCAGCAGAAGGAGCAGCGCGTAGTAGCCCTTGTGCTTCTCGCCGATGTAGGTCCACGACGAGAGCACCACGATGGGCCCCAGGAGCGTCGTCAGCATCACGAGCAACAGGCTCAGCCCGTCGACGCCCACGAAGTACTTGATGTCGTACCCTTGCGGCAGCCATCCCGCCCATACGTCCGCCAGCTGTGGACCCAGGGCCGTGCTCACCGACGGATCGTAGCCCACGAAGAGCCCAATCGAGAGCACAAACGTGACGGTCGTGGTCGCCAGGGCCGTCCACCGGATCGCGGAGGCGCGTCGCAGAAAAAGCGTGAGCAACGCGCCGGCGGCCGGCAGGAAGACGACGAGGGATGTGAGGTAGGGAATGTTCATCAATCGTAGCAATGCCTAATCGGCAAAGAAGGAATCACCAGGGATGTCTGCGCTCATGCGACGATCACGCACGGCCGACGTCGGGGACCGGCCAGGGGCAACCGTTCAGCGTCGCGTCGCCCGCTCAAGCACCGTACATCAACAGCCCGACCAGGAGCGCAGCCCCGACGGTCAACGCCAGGGCGTAGTTCTGGACGAGGCCCGTCTGGACCCGGCGCAGCAGGCCACTGGCATTCTGGGCCGCGCCGGCCACCCCGTTGACGGCCCCGTCCACCACGGTCGTATCAAACGCCGCCAGGCCCTTGCGGGCAATGCCGTTTATGAGGGAGTCCACGACCACTTCGTCGTAGAATTCGTCCCAGTAGTACGTGTCCGTCCAGGTCTGGTAGACCCCTTGCAGCTGTCGCTTGAGGGCGGCGTCGTACTCCAGCCCCTGCGCCCCGTAGACGCGCCAGGCGTAGTAGACCGTGCCGACCGCGATGGCCGAACTCAGCAGGATAAGCCCCCACTCCAGCGCCAACGGCACGTGGCCGTGCACCGACGCCTCCGCCACCGGCCCCCCGTACTTCGCGCCGAGGTAGTGGTGAATCCAGTTGAGATCGCCCCCCTGGATGACGGCGGGCAGCCCAATGAAGCCGCCGACCATAGAGAGAACGCCGAGCGTCCAGAGCGGCCCCGTCATCGTGGAGGGCGACTCGTGGGGACTCAGTTGATCCGGGAGCGGCCACCGGGGCTCCCCCTCAAAGGTGAGCATGTAGGAGCGCATCATGTAAAACGCCGTGAGCACGGCCGTCAAGACCCCGACGATCCACACCGCCATGGCGTAGGTGTACCCGTCATAGCCGTACTCGAAGGCCTTGAACAGGATCTCATCTTTCGAGAAAAACCCGGCGGTCAACGGAATCCCCGAGATCGCCAGGGTCGCCAGAAGATACGTCGTTCGCGTGGCGGGCATGTACTCGCCGATTCCTCCCATCGTGCGCATGTCCTGCGGGTCGAAGTCGCTGGTGTCCCGCCCCTGCTCTTCCAGGCCGTGCTCCACCTCCTCCATCCCGTGAATCACGCTTCCGGAGCCGAGGAAGAGGCACGCTTTGAAGAAGGCGTGCGTGATCACGTGAAAGATCGCCACGAAGAACGCCCCCACCCCCGCCGCCATGAACATGTAGCCCAGCTGCGACACCGTGGAGTACGCCAGGACGCGCTTGATGTCGTCCTGCGCGATGGCAATCGTGGCCGCCATGAGGGCGGTGGCCGCCCCCACGATGGCGACAATCATCATGACGACCGGCGCGCCCAGCACGAGCGCCGACAGACGCGCCAAGAGGTAGAGCCCGCTCGTCACCATCGTGGCCGCGTGGATGAGGGCGGACACCGGCGTGGGACCCGCCATCGCGTCCGGCAGCCACACAAAGAGCGGAATCTGCGCGCTCTTGCCGGTCGCCCCCACGAAGAGCAGGAATACGATCCAGTTGAGCGTCGCCTCGGGAAGGGCCGGCCCCTCCGCGAGCAGCACGTCAAAGCTCAGCGAGCCAAGCTGCTGAAAGACCAGAAACATGGCCACCAGGAAGGCAAAGTCGCCCACCCGGTTCACGATGAACGCCTTGTTGGCGGCGGCGCTGTTGCTAAGGTCCGTGTACCAGAACCCGATCAGCAGGTACGAACACAGGCCCACCCCTTCCCACCCCAGAAACAGCACAGGCAGGTTGTTCGCCAGCACAAGGTTGAGCATGGCGAAGATGAAGAGGTTGAGGTAGGCGAAGAACCGCCAGTACCCCGCGTCCCCGTGCATGTAGCCGATCGAGTAGAAATGGATGACGCCCCCGACCCCCGTCACGACCCCCGTCATGAGGAGCGAGAGCTGGTCGATCCGGTAGGCGAACGACAGGTCCAGGTCGCCCGCCGCCATCCAGGTGAAGTAGTCCGCCACAATGGGCTCGCCGCCGAAGGTCACGAACAGGTAGACCGTCAGGACGAACGGAATCGCCACGACCGCCGTGCCGACCGTCCCCAGGAGCGTCTCCCGGGTGCGGAGGCCTTTTAGAAAGAGCGGCGCCACGCCATTCAAGACCGCCCCGGCGAGCGGCAGGAGAAGAACGAGGCGAAGCAGATCGGCAGAGGTCATCAACGCGACAAGGTCCGATGTTCAAAACGGGCGCAACAGAGGCGGGGCGTGGCGGCTAGTGCTTGAAGAGGTTGATCTCCGTGATGTCCACCGTCACTTGGCTTCGGAAGACGGCAATCACGATCGCGAGTCCCACCGCGGCCTCGGCCGCCGCCACCGCGATCGAGAAGAAGACGAGCAGCTGGCCGCTGGGGTCGCCCATCGACTGGCTAAACGTCACCAGCGTGAGGTTGACCGCGTTCAGCATTAGCTCCACCGACATCAATACCACGATCGCGTTTCGACGGAAGAGCACCCCGAACGTGCCGATGGTGAAGAGCACGGCGCTCAGGGCCAGGTACCAGTTGGGAGCAACTTCCATGGCGGGAGAATCAATACTGGGTTACGGGATGTCGTGTGCAGCGGCCGTTGGGGGGCGGGGATTCATGTCCCCTCCTCCCCCACTACCTGGAAACCGCGGCTACTGAAACCGGCGCTGGGCAAGCAGGACAGCCCCAACGGTCGCGGCCAGCAGCAAGATGCCGGCCACCTGCAGGTGGAGCGCGTAGCGGGTGAACAGGATTTCGCCCAGGCTCGCCGCGCTTCCCGTCTCCGCCGCGGCCGCCGCCCCGATTGGGTCCACCCCCAACTCAAACTGCAGGGCCACGACGTACAACAGTTGGCTTAACAAAACGAGCCCAACCGCGAACCCCCCAATGCTGGCCCACTCAATCTCTTCCAGCTCGGGCATGGCCGAGAGGTTGAGCAGCATGATCACGAACAGGAAGAGGACCATGATGGCGCCGGCATAGACAAGAATTTGGATGACGCCAATAAACGACGCGTTCAGCGTTAGATACAGGCCGGCGATGCAGAACAGATTGAGCACCAGCCAGAGGGCGCTCGACACCGGATTGCGGGCGATAATCATTCCGAGCGCGGCGGCCACCGCGACGGTCGCCAGCAGGAAAAACATGGAGGGTGCGGCCATAAGCCCGAGTGTCCTAGCGGAGAAAACCGTCCTGTGCGAAGAGGCTCGGAGCGCGTTTCCGGACGGAATGGAACGAACCCGTGATTGTCTACCGGACGCAAAGTAACGCGCCACCGACGTAGGGGCAAGATACGGGGCGGTTAATCATGCATGAATTGAAATCAGGCCCTTCCCCTCCCGGGACCCTACGAACGCACCCGGCCCTGCGACTGCAAAGACGGTTCGGGGACCCAGGTGGAGGCGGACTCGCCGTTCGCATAGATCGGAATTTCGGTAGGGGTGACGTACAGGGCCCGCTCGAACGCGTCTTCGAAGAGGCCCCCATTCGTCTCAGCCGCCCATACCTCGAGCTGAGGGTCCGCCTTGGTGGCCACCAGCACGTGGAGGGCCGCGTCGGTGAGCGATGTGCGCAGCGCCACCACGTTCTGAAAGTGACTCCGATCCAGGTTTTCCGCGACGCGTAGCAGGGCCGCAAGCTGACGGGCCCGCCGCCGACGCTCCGGGGACAGGCGGTCGAAGTGCTCGTGCGACGCGTCCGGCACGGCTCCGCGGTGATACCGCGCTACCAAGGCCATCATCGTCACCTCCTCGGCCCGAAAGCCCTGAAGGTCGGCGTGCTCGATGAGGTATCGAGAATGTTCGTGGTGCTCGTCGTGCGTCACGAGATAGCCGATGTCGTGAAGCAGGGCCGCGTACTCTAGAAGCTCCACGTCGCTCGCCGGCCCATCGTAGAGGGGGCGGCAGACGTCAAACAAAAAGGTTGCCGTGGCGGCCACGTGCTGGGCGTGTTCTTCCTCCCACTGAAACCGGTAGGCCATCTCGTGCACGCTGCGCCGCCGGGGATTCCGGAACCGCGCCATGCGCTGGAGCCGGTCACTGTTTGCGTCCAGGAAGTGCACCACCATCCCCTCCCGGAGGGCATTCGACGACACCCCAAAGTGACGCACCGAGGGCAGGCCCGTGCAGACGGTATCGAGGAGCACAGCCCCCGCCCCAATCTGATCAACCCGCCGCGGCTCGATGGCTGGATGGGCCGTCCGCTCGTCGGCCGCGGCCTGCATGACCCACCGGAGGGCCGACCGTACATTCTCGATGGGAAACGCCCGTTGGAACGGCGAACGGGCCGGCGTGTCTTCCATCTCTAGCGTCACCCGCGCCAGGCTTTTCATGGTGCCCGACGACCCTACGATCCGGGTCACGCCGTGCTCTCGGCAGGCCGCCAGGACATCCTCCAGTACGCCCTTACAGTGGGCCCGCAGCCGCGCCTGCTCGTCCTCCGACATCGGGTCCGTCGCAACAAACTGCTCGGTCATGCGGGCCGCCCCAAGCTTCAGACTCGTGCTGAAAACCGGCGTGTCGTCGTCCACGACAATAAACTCGACCGACCCGCCGCCGATGTCCATCACCAGCGAGGGATCATTGAACTCCTTCGTCCGGCTGACGCCCTGAAAAATGAGATGGGCTTCTTTTTCTCCGCTGATGGGCCGAATGCGAAGCCCCAATTCGTCGTGGGCTCGCTCGATGAAGTCGCCCCCGTTGGTCGCCTCCCGAATCGCACTGGTGGCGAACGACAGGTATTCACGCGTGTCCCACCCATCGGCCAGCAACTTGATGCGGGTGAGGGCCTGCAGGCCCCGCTCCATCGCGTCTTCGGGGAGGCGGTTGGCGTCCAGCCCGTGCTCCCCGAGGCGCACCATCTCTTTCAGCCGGTCGACCACCTGGTAGCTGCCGTTCGGGTGGACGTCCACGATGATGGCGTGGAAGGAGTTGGTCCCGAGGTCAATCACGCACACTCGGACCGGCGACGCTGCCCCGTTGGCCCCGTAGGTGGTCTCCGGAATGAGGGTGCAGGCAGCGCGCTCGTGGGGGGAGGACATAAGCGAACACTCTGGCGGGAAAGCGAAAGAGTCAGGCAACTATCACGTACGAGAACCAAGCAACAGGGGTATATGTCCCTCGCAATCTTCAGTTCTCGGGAACAGCCTTCGTCTCATCCGTGGACGCTGCATCACTGCGCGGTGTGGACATCTATTTATCGTTTCAGCGTATTGGGATTAGAATTGATCAATTTATACCTTCATCGAACGAATTTCCACATTGAGATCCGCGTAATTTCATTCCCTTCTTCGCTGTATGACCGCGTCAATTTCAGGAACCGGGCATCTGCAAATCGAGGCAGGAACAGCATGCGAAATCTTTCTGGATGGTGAGTCACTGACGGCACTCGAGCCGGGGGACGTGGAGACCCTGGAGCTGCTCGCAGACTCCTACGAACTGACAGCGGAGCGCCAAGCAGGCCCGGTCTGGGAACGAACGGTTCGGATCGAGAAAGATACCCAGACCAGACTGACCATCCCCACCGCGGATACCAACACCGCCGCAAAGTCGACAGACGGGTCAGCACCGACCATCATTCGGCCCGGAAACGAACGTAGTGGCGGAGACTCCACGGAACAGAGGACGTCGTGGTCATGGATCGCCACAAGCATCGTTCTTCTGCTTCTGGCAGGCGTTGCGGCATATGGGCTTCGTCCCCAGTGGCCCGAATCCGTTGCCGACTACGCCCAAGAGATTGCCGGAACGTCTCGGATGTCCAGTCCAATTTCTACACCGGAGGATACCCCCACAGAAATACAGTTGGCCGAGCCGTCAGACGAACTCCGGGCGGTGATGCTGATAACTCAACCCGAAAATGGCTCTCTGACATTTGCTTCTGACAGCAGCACTGCTACATATCGCCCAGATCCGGACTTCTCCGGCACAGACGACTTCCGGTACGCGGCGCGTTACCCTGGACGACTGGATACGGTACGGAGCGTCGTGCAGGTAGTCCCTGTTCCGGATGCCCCTCAGGCAACGGACGATCGAGTCCAGACACTAGCTGGTGAGTCTGTCACGGTCGACCCGCTGCGAAACGACGGAGGCCCCAACTCAGACTCCCTCCAACTTGAATACGTGGATTCGGCCTCCAGTGGAGAAGTGAGTGTGTCCGCGGATAGCACTCGTATCACTTACACTCCTACTGGTGAATTCACGGGGACCGACACAATAGAGTACGGCGTTGCCGACGCGCGGGGTCAGACCGACGCGGCCGCCGTGACCGTGAAGGTAGAAGCGCCTGCCCCAACCCCGGCCGACCTTAACATAGAATGGAAGCGGATTACGGAAGGATCGTTTGTGATGGGGTCGGATCGAGGGAGTGCAGACACCCGTCCATCGCACCGGGTCGAAATCACGTCCCCATTCCGGATGAGTGCGCACGAGGTTACGGTCCGACAATTTCGGATGTTTGTGGAGGCGACCGGCTATGAAACAGATGCAGAGCGGCTCGGCGGAGCGTGGAGCGCAGACAACCGCGACAGCCTCCGGACCCCTGGCCTCACCTGGCGGAATCCTGGGTTCGAGCAGGCCGATGACCACCCCGTCGTGAATGTGAGTTGGAACGATGCGCAGGCGTTCGCGAAGTGGATCGGAGGCCGGTTGCCTACGGAAGCCGAGTGGGAGTACGCGGCCCGGGCAGGTACAACGTCCCCAAAACTACCGGGCGAATGGCAGGAGACAGCCTGGTACAGCGAAAACGCAAACGGGAGAACCCATCCTGTGGCTCAGAAGGAATCCAATGAATGGGGGCTCTACGACGTTCAAGGAAACGTGTGGGAGTGGGTCCAGGACTGGTACAGCCCCAACTATTACCAAAAAAGTTCTAAGAAGGACCCCAGAGGCCCCGAGTCCGGACAACTCCGAGTGTGCCGCGGAGGAAGTTGGCACAACGACACGTGTTGGCTCCCAACCCGGAACCGAGCCTCTCCCACCTACCGCGCCAACAATATTGGCTTTCGAGTTGTCCTGCCACTCGATGAAGCCCCTCCGAGTTGAGTCCAATCACTCACTACACTCTCCCCACAGATGCACGGGGCTTTCCGCACGGAACTGCAGAACGATGGAAGCGCCGTCTGTGAGTTAAGGCTTCCGTGGGGATGCCGCACCTGAAGGCACAGCCTCTTCCTCCGGACCGTTTCGCTGCTCTTCAGGAAGTGCCGACGTAGGCCCCTGCGGAATGTACTCTGTCTCCTCAACCGTCCGGTTAATGTAAACGACATCGTAGATCACCGAGTCACTCCGCACAACGTAAACCAGGTCTCGGGTTTGCACGGTATCGGGCGGCCCGCCGGGGGCGGCCTGGTACTGCATCGCCTGCGGGGTGTAATCCCACATCTCGAACGTAAACCCATTGGCGTCTTTCTCCAAAAGAAGACTGACGGCTTCGCCCTGGTAGTTTCGCTGTACCGTCTCAAGGACATCGGCCATGATTTCGTCCTCGGCCCACTCTTCGCTCTGGGGACGGCCCCGGGGAGGTTGTTGCGCTTCCCCAATGTCGGCGTCGGCAGTATCTGCCTGTGCAGTATCGGGACGGAAGGTCTCGGCGGGGGCATTGGCCCCGTCGTACTGGAACTCTGATTCGAGGCTCCAGCTGCGCATGATGTCTTGAACCCGCCCAGTAACGAGAGAGGGGTCAATGTTGAACGTCTCCCCGCTCGGGTACACCACCACGAGATCGTCGGGCCCGTATCCGTTCCCAGTCACGTCGACAACCTCAACTCTTCTGATCGAGTCTTTTGGAATCTGTGGGGTGATGATCAACTCAGTGAGCATCTCATCAATGGCCGCCCGGTCAGAAAGCTGTGCCACCGGACGAGTAACCTGGGTGAAGTCGGCCTGTCGTGCCTGCCCATGTGCCTCGCCTCCCCATGCCCCAGCTACACATCCGAGCACGAAGCAAACTAGCAAATAGCGAATAACATGCCTCATGGTAAACCTTGGATCGTTGATCAACTAGCGGCCGCCTGTTTTCGAATCTTCTGAACTACTTTCCGATATTTGATCGCCTCTTCTCGATTTCCGAGACGTCGGTGCTGCCGAACCAGATTGCGGTAGAGATCTAGCCGATCTTCCACCTCAAGCACGTCCGGCTCTTTTGCCGCCCGCTCTAGATACTTGACCGACTCTTCCACGTTGTTGCGAAGGAGCTTTCCAGACTCCAGCTCCGCAAGGGCCTGCCGTCCCCATTGCACCTCGGCGGACTGCTGAAAGTATTTGAGCGCCGTGCGAAGATCCTCATCCCGCTTCTCTCGGCCCAAGTTCAAGCAAATCGTACCGTACGTGTCGAAGTACCGCCGATACGTGGAATCTACTGGGGCACCATCCTTATTTACCTCGGTCCGGCGGAACAGTGCTTGGAGGCGATCGGCCGCCCGAGTCTGCTCTCCATTCTGGTATTCGGCTTGTGCGAGACGCCAGTCAACCTCATCACGGGCGGACTGGGTTTGGAGCCTGGGTTTCAGTTCACGAAAGCCCTGCACCGCCGCGGCGTAATCCCCTCGGCTCGCGAGAGCCGAGAGCGAGTCACGGGCAAAGCTAGCAGCGATATTCCCATCATCCCAGTTCACCCAGTCAACCCAGTTCTCCGCCGTGCTTTTCTGCTCGGAGGTTTCGGCGTACTCCAATGCCAACTCGTATCCTTCGAGCGCGGGGGTTGTATTTCGGCCAAAGCGATGCGCATCAGCCTCCGCTAATGCATACTGGAAGACCCGTGTGGAGTCCACTTGGCGCTCCTTCTGAAGAGACAGTTCTACCGACTCCAGATAGGTTTCTCGGGCTTTGCGATAGTTCTCCGCGGCCCGGTCGTACTGGCCCGTCTCGTAGAGATTGTTCGCAAGGTTTAGGAACGGCGTGGGCTGGTCTTTGCGGAGCCGGACGAGTTTTTCGTACACGTCAATCGCCTCCCGGTACGCCTCCTCCTCTCCCAGACGCTCGGCCCGAAGCTCATAGATTTGACCCAATCTGTTGCGGGTGGCGTCGTCGTAAGGGTTCAGCTGAATTGCCTCCTCGAAAGCCTCTTGGGCCCCGTTGAGGAGATCCCCCTGCAACTGCCTCAGTCGCGTGCTATCGAGGGCAGAGGCCTTTGTGACCTTCAGGTACTTTCGGAGTGAATCAGCTCCTCGGTTGTACGCCCGAATGGCCGCATTGCGCTTGTCCTGGCTGACGCTGTCGACGTTGGTCGTGTCATTTCCCATCTCCAGGTAGCTCCACAGCGAATCGCTGATCTGCACAAGGGACTGTCCCTCTTGCGCCCGCGCGCTAGCCTGCTGCTGTTTCTTCAGGGAGACAAAAGACCCGCTCGCCAGCGAGTCCGCCCGCTCGGCTGTACTCGAGTCCACCCCTGGGGGGACGTAGACGCTGGAGGCCGCCGAAGCTGAACGATCCGCGGCAGAGGTGGTCGCAGGGGTTGTCGTGGAGCCACTCGACCCACACCCAATCAGCAGAATCCCCAAAAGGCAGAAGTAAACCAGTCGATTCATAGATTCAAAAACCATCATGATTCTCATTGAACGTCTGTTTTGGCCTCTTCCCACCACGAGAGAAACACATCATAGAATCGCTGCGCTTCTTCCCCCCGGGGCTTGCCCTCAGATTGGACCCCGACAATCTTTCCGTTACTTCGTCTCACGGGCCCCGCCCGGAACTTCCGGCTCTGTTTCTGAAAGGAGCGGTCCACGAGGTACTGTGCACGCTCATTCTTGACCAGGACGATGTGAACCTCTTTGAGGCTTTCCTTGCACATCAGGTACAACTCGTACGTCTCCCCCCCTACCTTCACGGGGCGAAGCTTCGAAGACAAATAGTCAGACTGATAACTGACCAGTTGCTCTACACCGGTCGGCAGTCTGGCCGGATTGTTCTTCATCCACTGAATCAGCTTGTTCACCTCCAGGTTGCCATAGTCCTCCTGACTCACATCCTTCAGCGACACCTCTACCGACGACCCGCTTTCTCCCCCGGCCTGCCCTTTGCTCCCGGCAGCAACCTCTCCCCCTCCTCCAAGGTCATCTCCTGACGCGGCTCCTTGTCCCGACCCCGATCCGTCCGCGACCGCGATCCCCGCTCCGTCCGACCCGCTCGTCGCTTCTGCAGCGTCTCCGCTCGGGAGCGCATTCGTACTGGGATCCTCAAAGGTTTGAGCCCCCCCAGCCTCTCCCACCTTTTTCCGCTCTACCTCCACGGAGGAGTTTCCGCCCGAGGACTCGGACTGATCCGGGTTGCGGCTTGTCTCGTTTGGGGTTTGACTTGGGGACGGATCGACATTCAACCCTTCCGAGGACAGGTCCGGGGCTTCAACCCGCTCCGGGGCTTTCTCCGGCTCGGCCTGCTGCTCTGCCTCTTCCGGATTCTCCTGCTCTTCCGACTCGGATTCGCTGTTCGACTCCTGCTCGGGTTCCGGTTGAGAGTCCATCTCCAGGTCCGCAAACCGTTGCGGGTCGAGTTTCCGAAACTGCTCCTGTGGACTCGTGAGATCGGGCACACTGACGACCCCGACAAAAAGTGCAGCGATAGCCACTACACCAACCGTCGAGAGGGCCGCAATCCGGCGCTGCCGAGACGTGTCGTTACGGGGGTCAGGTGAAATCATGGGCTATAGCTGAAGGGGGGCTTTATTGATGTTCTTCGGAATCCCAAGCCGCTGACAAATGTCCAGGACATTGACGGTGTGTTGGACTGCCGATTCTTCGCTAGGCTCGATCAGCACGACAGCTCGTCGTCCCCGCTGTGAACTCTCCTTGTTTGCCCGGCCGAGGCAACGCTCTAACCCCGATTGCTCAACCTCGCTACACTCGACCTCTCCAGTCTTGCGGTTCATGACACTGTAGACCCCACCCTGGCCAACATTTACCCTCAAGATTGCAATCTCCTCCGTCTGCTCAGACTGTTGCTTCTGGTCATCTCCGGACATGTCGATGTGGGAAAACGTGCTTATGTCGCTTACCCATATAAACCCGAACAGTATTATTAACCCTATATCTATAAATCGTACCAAAAATCCTGTGTTTTGCATATCGCACGCACTGTGCCTTTCACTTGGTCTCGACCTCTATCGATTTTTGTAGGCCCAACTCGTCACAGAGAGCAGCAACCTGCATCAGGTACTGCATCGGAGCCCTGTGGCTGCTCCGTACGCGCACCTTCAAGGACGATCTTCCGAACTGGTCGATTTTTCCCTGCAGGAACTCCGTGAGCTCAGGGAGAGACTGGAGTGTTTGATTTCCCTCCCCCACCTGAATGGTCCCCTTCGTCTGAACACCTACGAAGAGGACACGCTTCTGCACAATGGGTTTGTCCGGGGTTTCTGTGCTCTCGGGAGGTTGTATGTCACTGGGTTCAATGCGGGAGACACTGATCATGCCGAAGAGCAAGATCAGAACGATGTCGACAAACCGAAGGATGTACCCTGACTGCCCCATGACAAACTATCTGTTGCCGTGCATATGTCTCTGATGAGAGACTCGTCTCCGAGAATCGAACCGTGGGGATATCCCTTCCCCTGGCAAGGCCAGTCGTCCAATTGCGACGGCATGCCCAAAGCAATCGACTATTGTTCAAGGGCCATGGCCTGAAACCCGACCTCTTCATCTCCGACAACCGCAGAGACTGTGTTTAGCCCTGGTGTCCCGCCGACCCAGAACTCTGCGGATGCTTCGCCAGATTCGTTAGTGGTCACTTCAATGGACTTCTCTCCATTCTCGAATTTGCCTTCCCCGGCGTTGACCTGAAATTGAACCGCATGGGTTGGTACGGGGTTGCCATGCTCGTCGAAGATTCTGACGCTCAGAGGTTTGGGAAGGGCCTCTCCGATTTCGGCGCCCTGGTTATTCCCACCCTGCTTGTATCGTTTTGGGGCGCCCGGGCGTGCACGGACCGAGAACTGGGTGGTCGTACCCGGAGCGTCCGCAGACGGAACGGCGGCCACGGCTTTGCAGGAGCCAGCCGTGTCGGGAAGATGCCAGTCAAAAGCCACACGTCCATTCTCGTTAGTTCGGCGGGTGACCTCCGACTGCCCATTCGCCAAATGACCGCTTCCCTCCGTAGCTTCGATCTGTACGGGCTCGTCAGCAACAGGCTCTCCATCTTCCGCGGTGAGTCTCAGGGTTACATCGGCAAGGGTCGAAACGACGGGGGCGGCCTCGGCTAGGTCTGCCACCTCAAGCTGCTTCGGAGACGGCTCAACGGCGGTGGCTGATGGAGCTGGATCCTCCGCCACCTGCTGCCCACGACTTGGCTCTCGGTCTGAACCGAAGGGTTCTTCAGTCGGGCTGAGGTCGGTGGTCTGCGCAGAAGAACGATTTCCGCCGGCCGGTTGCGGTTCGGGCGCGGATGCCTCGGTCATGCCTTTCGTCGCGGCGTGATCGGCCTCAGACACCTCTTCTCCATTCTGATTCAGCCCCAGCTCCAAGAGTCGAAAGCGAAGTTCATCGGCCTTGTCTTCAATCTGATCAAGACGATTGTCGAAAAAACTGTATACCTCCGTCGAGATCAGATTCAGGGTGATGCTCACGACGAGCCCGAGGAGGGTCGACACGAGCGCAACTCCCATTCCGGCAAGAACCCGCTGCTCGTCGTCGATTCCTCCTCCAGTAAACACCCGGAGGATGCCCCACACCGTCCCAAGCAGTCCCACGGCGCCAGCCGTATCCGCAAGGAAGTCAATGCGCTGTTTGAAGGTGCCAAATCGCTCTCTCTGAAACTGGATGAAGTTGGCAATCTCTTCGTGAAGCGTGGCCGCGTCGTTCGTCGTCTGAAAAACGTTCAGCATTGTCGCCTGCAGGTCGGCGAGCATGCTCTTCTTCTGGTTCGCGACCAGCATGGCGATGCGGTTCATCTCCATGCTTTCCAGAGACGCTTCTTCCAACTCCTGCGCAGCCCGACGGTCGCTGTACAGTTCGTATATTTTGGCGCTGATTAGAAACAGGCCGATCGCGAGTAGCCCGAAGATCGGGTATTGAAAGCCCCCAGCCTCTCCGATCAGGTCCCAGAGCAGGAATCCGTCGCTCGAGCCCAATCCGGTATCAGCGGCGGCCGACGCAGTATCCGCGGCCTGCTGAGCAAAAGTGCGAGTGGCCCCCCAGAAAATACTGCTTGTGAGCGCGAGAAGGATTCCCAATCGAAGTCTCGGGCAACGTGCACGGTGTTGGAGCATCAATGTGCAACCTCACTTGTCAATTCGAAGCTCAAGCGCATCTGCTGGATTTTCTAATCCTTCCGGACTCCCGGTCACCTCAATCGTGATCTTCCGAACGGTCTTCTGCACGGAGAATTCCTGCGGCTCTGATTGGTAGGACCCATCTGGCCCCTCCCATCCGAGCTGATATCTGTACACGCCCTGGTCCAAGGGGTCCCCCTCCTCGTCGTTCCACCCCCACTCAATCTGTCGTGTCGGACGGCCCGACCCATCGAAGCTCCTGATGACCTCGCCTGCCTCATTCTTGATCGTGAGCGTCCAGACGCCGTTCTCATCCGGCAGATAGGGATCAAGGAGGGTCAGCGTCGTGCGTTCAGGATTTAGGACCGACAGTGATTCCTCGCGGGGGAGCTCTTGGCGCTGCGGGGAAAATGCCTGCACGCTGTCGGTCGGACTCGTCACGCGCACCTGTCCACCCTGCAGTCCAGGTTTCGATTGCATACGGTTGTAGAGCCCATATGCTTTTACGCTGTCTTCATCTTTTTTCAGAATGTCGAGGGTCGACGGTGTTCCCTCTCTCACCCGACGACCCACCAGTGAAAGTGTTGAGTCGTACTCGGCCGAGAGAACATCCATCATCCTGATGTTCTCCGGGACGTCCTTCGTGGGTTGTCCCGCCCGTCGCCCCCGATCCGTCGAGATGTTATCGTCCAGGCGACCGAGCGCTTCACGAGAGACATTTTGGAGCGCCGCGTCGGGTACATCGATCTCTCGTTCGATGCGCTTCTCCAAGTGTTGCAGAATCTGGTGGCTCGACGCAACTTGGAGTCTCGGCTTCGGCGAGGAGTCCACCTCAGACCGGTCGGCCTCGAGCAACAAAGAGGGGGACGACGGCATCTCGGGGAGCTCTGGGGACCGCCCAAACTCGTAGAGGACCGTAAACTGGTGGGAGCCCGTCGACGGACCTCGCAAATCCGACGTGGGGACGTTGTACTGGTAGTTCACGCTCAAAGGCCCACCAACATGGAGTTGCCCCTCAATGCGACCGTTGTTGAACCCGGCATCGCTCCCGACTCGGATGTAAGATCCGTCTGTGGAGTAGGCCTCAAGGCCAAGACGTACGTCAAGTCCGTACTGGCCATTTGAGACTTCCGCCCGTGCGCGCACAGCATTGAATGCGTAGGACACCCCCCCAAAGATTTCCGGGTCCGCCCGAAACTCTTCATCCGGGTCAAGGGCCAGGTTCGGGCGGTTCAAGTTTCGTCCTCCGACGGCAAGGTTCAAGTTAGGCAGCGGCTTCGCGAAGAGGCCGACAGACCCTGTCAGTGTGGTTCGTCCGGTTCCCTGCTCGTCAAAGAGGGGATCATTGCGAGCCCCCTCGGTAAACTCAGAGCGATTGTACCCAAGATTGAGCGCCGAGACCCGAACGCCCGCGGATAAAAACCGGAAGAGACGTCCCGAGACGCTTGCGCCGAATGCCCGCTTCTTAAAGATGGGCGTGTCGACATACCGGACAGTTCCCCCAAACCCAATTCGATCGGCCACCAGAAAAGGCGTGGACCCCGCGAGGAACCCCTGACGGAGGGGCACGCCAGATTTATTGCTTATGCCGATGTGATGGGCCTTTACCCCGAGTGCGACTTGGGGACGATGGAACGAGATGGTGGCCGGGTTGCGGAGCGCCGACTTTGCATCATCAAGCCCCGTCGACGGCCCCGAGATAAAGCGCTGGGCGTGAGAGAGATTGACACCCCCGCCAAGAATGAGCAGTAGAGGGCACAGAATGATCCAGCGTTCGAATTCGACCTTCATTCTTTCACGGACGTGATTCTGATAGGTAGTGCTCTGATGTATTCTTTTCTCCCTGCTAGCGGGCGAGGGTCACTTGCCCTGAGGCTACGTCCTGTCCCCCATCTCGGACAACGTAGAGGTACACGCCCGGAGGTTGTTCTTCACCACTTTCGCTGGTGCCGTCCCACTTGACCTTTCCGCTCGTCACTTCACTGAGCGTGCGAATAAGACGCCCTTCGAACGTGTAGATTTCTACAGTCGGCTGGTCAAGTCCGAACTCGTTTACCAGAAACCCAACAGATTCATTCACTTCATCCCCGTTCGGCGTAAACGGATTGGGCTGGACCGGAAGTTGATCGGGCAACTCGACCGTAAGGTCAAGCACAGCCGTGTTGTTGTCTTCGCCTTGCTCGGTAATTTGAGCTTCACTGTCTACCTCACAAGTAATTTCCACAGGCCCTTCGCTGGAAAACTCTACACTGACGGACCGCGTCTCGCGGGTGCCTCCGACCTCGGGGTTGCTATTATCCGTTCTCGACTCCAGGACAGTCCCATCTTGACGAATCTGCCACTCGAACGAATCGTCGACCCGAGTGCCGCCCTGGTTGCTGTACCTGCACCGGACGCTCAAGGTATCGGAGACTCGAATTGGACTCGGGTCGTCCTCCTCCACGAAAACTTCCTCCGCAACAAGATCGGGGCGCGGCGGCCGCGAGGATCCCCTGAGCGTCACCTCCACAGTTTGCTGCTGGTCACAGTTTCTGCTCTCCAAAGTCACCCGGACGGTCTCTTCGTAGGATGCATTGGCTTCTGTTGGCGCAAACCGAACGGTCACCTGCTCCTGCCCACTTCCCAAAACCGTCGATGGAGAATTGACAACCTCGAACGGGGTGCCATCGAGCCCCCGAATCTCCTGAACGTCCGCGTCGTCGTTTCCTTGATTCTGAATGGTGAATGACTCGGTCGAGGAATTCCCTTCGATGACTTCCCCAAATTCACGAACCTCCGGGCTTGCCGATACTTCGATGCCCAGCCCAGTCCCACGGACCTGAATGGGAAGTTCCGTAGGCGGTGTCTCCCGTCCGCAGAACTGAGTTAACTCGTTTGCCCTCAAAACCAGTTGATCATTATAGTCTGTGATGCTTCGGGGCTCGAACGTAACCTCCACCACACGGATCTCACCGGGGCGAAGTGTGTCGGGGAGAGTGCCACTTGTGCTTCTCACGCCGAACCCCTCGGGAACCACCGAACTGTCAATCTCCACCCGATTCGGGCTCATGTTTTCGATCTGTATAGTCTCTGTACTGTCATTTCCAACACAGATTTCTTCAAAGTTGATTGAGCTAGGATCGAGCGTAACGGGTCCCGGACGCCCCCCCTGGTTAGTGAACAGATCGAGCGACGTCCCCCGCGGGTTGATAACTGTGAAATCCTGATCGCCGTCACGATCTACGTCAAAGTCTGTAATCCCAACGGGATCGTTGCTCCTGCCAGAGAAGGAAGAGGGAGTTCCGTATCCGTTGTTCGAACTGTTGGGAAGAAGCTGCAGGCTGTCGCTGGACCGGTACGTACTGAGCAGGTCTAGGTCATACACCCCTTCCTCTTGCGAGCGACCCGCATCCACGTCGGACAGCGCCATTCCGAGAGCAGGCCCGTTCGGGGTCGATGATAGCGTAGTCGGTGCGCGAAACCCGAAGGAGTCCGTAGGATCATTTTCGACAAGAACCATCTCATTCTGTCCCTGCCCACTGACGGTCAAGTCCATAAACCCGTCGCCGGTCTCAGGCCCATTGTTCCCGCTCACGTCGTTGGCAGATATGGACGCTGGGACAAACCCAACGTCGACAGAGTCACGCAGGGGAGCATTCTGAGGGAAATGTCCCTGCTCGTCATTCCCAAGCACGTCGATGCGCTCTTCCCCAGAACTCCCCACCAGCAAATCCAGGGCCCCGTCTCGATCAACATCTCGAGCCGTCAGGCTTGTCGGAGCTGCTCCCACAGGGTAGGACTCCTCGCTCTGAAAGGCTATGTTGTTGTCATTGTCTTGGTTGACATAAACCTCCACTTCATCTTCGCCAAAGGGCGCGACGGCGAGGTCCTGGGCCCCATCGCCGTCAAAGTCTCCAACAGCAACGTCTGTAGGACGAGACCCTGTCGAGATCTGGGGTCCCTTCTGAAACGTTCCTTCCTGATTCACGAGAACCGTCAGGTTATCCGAAAAGCTGCTGACCGCGACAAGGTCAGGCAGGCCATCATTGTTGAGATCACCTCCCGCCAAGGTCGTCGCCCCGGTCACTGAAACGGTTTGCGAATCCGACCCGTCAAGATCCGGCCCGTATAAGACTTGAACCTCCTCCGCTTCCTGGTTGACGAACGCCACGTCTGTCTGGAGATCATCAGGGCGATTTAAGTCGGCGGCGAAGGGCTCGGACGGAATTTCTACGGAGCCGAGCTTGGCAACTTGTTTTTCCTGGCCCTGTTGCCCGAAAGAAACGGAATTCTCGCGAGAAAACGTCCCCCTCCCGTACTCTGACCGAACCGTAAATTGCCAGACGTAGGGGGTACTGAGAGCACTGCTGACCCTCTCGTCGACCGTGACCGTCACGGTCTCTCCTGGTCGAAAGGGACAATCGGAGATGAACCGGATTGAATCCGATGTGACTTCGGTGGTCCCCTCGTGGCGGCCGAACCGGCTTCCAAACACGGTGAGCGTGTCCGAACCTTGAAGATCCCTCCTAACCGAACTGAGGGCAACGGCAACCGTGTCGGTCGCCCGGGCCACGACCGAGTTTTGTTCCGGCTCCACCCCCTGAACCCGCTGCTGAGCATATCCCGGTGTGGGCCAGAGTCCCATTGCTCCCAAGAACACCCCAACTGCAAAAGACAGAATGCAAAATCTGCGCATCACGAACTGACTATCGACTGTCTCCATCCGTTAGAGTTTTGAGCTGGTCGGTGTACTTTTGCGCTTCCTCGGTCCGATTCAGGTTTCGATAGGCAATAATCAAGCTTTGAAGTGCGTCTTCATCCTCCGGGGACCGTTGATGCAGGCGGAGGTACGTGTCCACCGCGTCCTGATGTTGGCTCAGGGAGAGGTAGGTGTCTCCAAGAAGGTGAAGAACCGCAGGATCGGGATTTTCGACGGCGGCAAGCCGCTCCAGCTGAGACCGCGCCTCGTCGTATGCACGGTTCTTGTGCAGGGCAAACGCAAAGTCTCGCCGCAATTCCTCCGACGGAGTCAGCTTCAGAGCTTGCTGGAACCGCTCACGCGCCGACGAGAACTGGTCCAGTTCCAGGTGGGCATACGCCAACCGCTTCACCACTTCCGGCCTGGTCTGCCGCGCCTCGTCGGAGTCGAGCTCCAATGCCCGTTGGGAGTACCGAACAGTTTCGGCGTAGGCTTCGCGCTGGAAGGCGAGAGCTGCTAGGTTATTGAGCGTCTCGGCGGTTGGCTCTAGCTCCAGTGCATCCGAATACGCCCGCTCTGCCTTCTGGGGCTGATCGGTCTGTACAAAGGTGTGCCCCAGCGCCTGGTGTGCAGGTGCACTGGACGGCAAAAGAAGTGTGGCGCTTTGATAATGCTGCGTTGCGGCACGGTGGGATCCAGACTCACTGGCCTCCCTTCCTTTCTGGAACTCTTCCCGCCCGTGCTTTTCTCGAAGAAAGTCGATTCGCTCTTCGAAACGGGGAGAAAGTTCTTTTGAGGTTTTTAGCGCCGCCACAGCGTCCTCGTACGCCCCCTGCCGCAGTTGAACACGGCCGAGCAAGAAATGAGCCTCCGCATTTTCCGGATTATTTCGGGTGGTTCGCTGGAGGAGTTGCGCTGCAGACTCGTAGTCTCGCGTCTGCTCATATTTGCTGATTCGGCGTGAGAGGTCACTTTCGCAGGCCAAGTTGATTCCTCCAAACGCAAGGAATACGCAGAGGAGAAGACACCTCAGAGCGTATGCGTGCATGTCAAAGCATTACATGCTTGTCTTTCGACAGTTGAACCATCCAACAATCGTCACGAAACCACCAGTCTGCAGAAGTAGAAATGTAAAGAAACGCTCAACAGAAGAGTGAACTTGGTGGAGTACAGTTTCTACACCTGTACGATGGCAGGATTTCGACACGACAACCTGCTGATTCGGACCAGATCTCCTTCGTGAAGAGAGTCGTCCCCGTCTGCGCCAGTCTCCCCCTTTGCCTACTCGTCTGGAGATCGGGGAACACGTTCCAAACCGGCAGACACGATAGACTCGACCATGTCTTCGGGCGACGAAGTGGCGTCCCAGCGAATTGACATCAAGTCATCACGGTGCGCATAGACCCAGTGCGAGAGCAGCCGAATCTCGGTCGCGTCCCGCTTGGAGAACGTCTCGGGCGGGTCGGCCTCCGCGTCGAAGACCGACCGGCAGCGCTCCAGAAGATGGGTTCGCTCGTCCGGCGACAGCGGCACCGTACACGCGACCGATTCCTCAAACCGCCCGAAGCGCACCAGCACCACGTCCACGCGACCCGCCCGGTCGGGGGCCTGGTGCACGAGGGCTGCGTTGTGCTGCCGCACCGGTGCCGCCGCCACACGCTGCTTCTCCAGAATGCGCTCCAGTTGCTCCATCGTGTCCCGGAGCTCGGCGGCCTTCTCAAAGTCGAGATCATCGGACGCCCGTTGCATCCGGTTCTGCATCGTGTCGAGCACGCTCTGATCCTGTCCGGTGAGAAAGGCCCGCACGCGCTCCACGACCGTGGCGTACGCCTCCGGATCCTCCATCTCACACGGCACGGTGCACCGGTCCATGTCGGCATAGAGGCACCGCTGGCCCAGGTGCAGGCGTTCGTCGTCGCACTCGCGCAGCTGAAAGAACCGGCCGACCACATCGACCACCATCTCCGCCTGCTCGGTGTTGCGCACCGGGCCGTAGTACTCGGCCCCGTCCGCCTCCAGCCGACGGGTCCACGACACCGTCGGGTACTCGTGGCCCGTATCCAGCCGGATGAAGGGCCGGTTGTAGTAGCGGCGCTGTGCGCGGTTGTACCGGGGCTTCTCCGCCTTGATGCGCCGCGATTCCAGGAGGATCGCCTCCAGTTCGGTCGCGGTCGTTGTCCAGTCTACCGACCGCACCTTTTGAAGCATTTTCCGCTTGCGGGCGCCGCTCGATTCGACCGCCGTAAAGTGGCTGCGGAGGCGGTCGGGCAGGCGCTTGGCCTTGCCGATGTAGAGCGGCGTTCCCGAACGGTTCTTCATCACGTAGACGCCCGGTTCGTCCGGAACGTCTGGAAGGACCTCGTCCCGAATGGACTCAATGTGCCCCGGCACCTCCCGCACCGTCTGGTAGCTCTTGTGCTGAAAGCGCAGCAGGGCCTCGACGGTCTCGACCTCATGCTCGAAGGCCAGCTGACTCACGAACCGGCGCAGCACTACGCTCGTCGCCTCCGCGTCCCCGAGCGCCCGGTGTCGCCCCTCCACATCGATGTCGTAAAACTGCGCGAGCCGGCTGAGGCCCTTCGAGTCGAGCCCCGGGAGCAGCCGCCGCGCCAGACGAACGGTGCAGAGCGTCTCGTTGGAAGGGGCCTCGTCCCCGATCCGCCGCGATTCCGCCTCCAGGAAAGACACGTCGAACGACGCGTTGTGCACCACGAGAATACCATCCCCCAGAAAGGCGTGATAATCCGGAAGCACCTCGTCGGCCGGCGGCGCCTCGAAGACCATGCCCGTCGTGATCCCGGTCATCTTCGTAATGCGCCCCGGGACAGACTGCTGGGGGTTGACGAGCTGCTGGAACCGGTCGACCACCGATCCATCCTGAACCTTCACCGCCCCGATCTCCATGATCCGATCATCGTCCGGCGTGGTGCCGGTCGTCTCCAGATCGGTCACCACGAACGTTGCGTCGGCAATGTCCATGCTATTGGGGTCGCTTCGGGGTCAGGTGTTCGCGCTTCGCCTCAAGACGGGGACGGGGCGACAGGCCATACTCGAAATCGTACAGCGCTGCCTCCCAGGATCCGTATTGCGGATTCGGGAGGACGATCCATCGGGTGCCCCAATATTTTCGAAAGGACCGGGCCTTCACACGGCGGGCCGGTACGCTTGTGTCCGCCTCCGCCACAAAATCCCCGAAGTTGTCGCCCACGAGAAGAAGAATTCGGTATCGATCGGCGACCCACTGGCGACGTGCTTTCTTCGAAGCCCAGCCTTCTTGTTCACCTTGAGTGAGCACGGCATCCAGGGCGTCATCCACCGGGAAATCAAGATTCGTCAAGTTGGTGCGCGTAGCCGGTTCCAGAGCGGCGTCCCGGTTGGTCAGGTAGATCACCTGCACGCCCTGGGCTGCGGCCGCCTGTGTGAAGGGGCGTGCCCCCGGCACCGCGGCGGCCTGTTCCTCCCGAACCCAAGTCGCCCAGGTCTCCGCCTCGTAGGCGGCGTCATCGCGAATGAGACGAGCCTGGTAGGGACTGTTGTTGAGCACAGTCTCGTCGACGTCAAGCACCACGGCAGGGGGCTTCTGACGATAGGCGTCGCGCCCCCGATTTGCCTGTTCAACCGAGGCGGTCCACAGGCTGTCGGCCAGCGCGCGCCGCATCATGATCGCCGCCACCCGGTACGCCTGCCGCGCCGTCCCTTCGTACTCCACCGCGGTCTGTGTCCAGAGCGTGCTGTTCAGGAGCGGGTTGCGGAGGGCTGCCAGCCGGGCCAGGCTGTCGGCCCGGGCCTGCAGCGACTCCACACGGGCCTGTAGGGCGGCGGTGTCCCCGGTCGACCCTCCGGACCGGAGGGTCTGACAACCGGTGAGAACCAGGACGAATGAGAGTATGAGCCATGCGACGCGTCGGGACACGAGACGGCGCAGTAAATTTGGAAGGCGGTGTTGCGATTTAGCCGTGACGGTCGGCAAAATGATCGGATGCAACATATCCGGAGCGCCTTCCAGGAGCAACCCCACCTTGACTTCTTCCGGTGTGGTTACACCATGATGGAGTTGGGCCGCCCGTCAAAGGAACGATGTGCCCGCTAAGAGGTGCATAACAGCGCGAAGTTCTCCCCGACCTTCTCGACGCTTTCTATGCCTGATCCCGACGACTTCCTGCAGTTTAGCAAGAGCATGACGTCGCTGCCCAGTAGCATCTTCCAGGGCGGCCTCGGCGACCAGCCGCAATCTGGGCTCGTCCCCAAGGTTGTGGAACAGACCACTCGCGGCGAGCGGGCCTACGACATCTTCAGCCGCCTACTGAAGGAGCGGATCGTGTTCATCGGCACGCCGATCAACGATCAAATTGCCAACCTGACAGTGGCCCAGCTTCTCTACCTGGAGAGCGAAGGGTCCAGCCAGCCGATCAACATCTACATCAACTCTCCGGGCGGCGTTATCTACAGCGGCCTGGGCGTGTACGACACCATGCAGTACGTGGAGGCGCCCATCTCCACGACGTGTGTCGGCCTGGCCGCGTCGATGGGATCGGTGCTGCTTGCCGGCGGCGAAGACGGTCAGCGGGCCTGTCTTCCCAACTCCCGTGTGATGATGCACCAGCCGATGGGGGGAACCGAAGGGCAGGCCTCCGACATCGAGATTCAGGCGAAGGAGATGGCCTGGCTCAAGAATCGCCTGTACCAGATCTTGTCCTTCCACACCGACAAGGACATCGATCAGATCGAGGAAGACGCGGATCGGAATCACTGGTTAAGTGCCGAGGAGGCACGGGACTATGGGCTCGTCGATAAGGTTATGAATGAGGACAACCTCGACGCCCTGAAGTCCATCCACACCAACGGAGAAGCCAGCGGCGCCGACGAGTCAGACGAGGAGTAGCCCCCTCATACCGTTCGGCCCAATGCCCATCTCCGGCTGTCGCCGGGGATGGGCTTTTTTGTTTAGCCCCCTGGCTCGTCCCGGATGTCCCTCGCTACGGCTTTTCGGTCTCCGTAAAGACCGATACGTTTTCGTCGTTGATGTACCGCTGGTTCGCCTCCAGAAAATTCAGCTGGGAGTGGCGGTGCGACCGCGTAGCAGAGTAAACAGCCCCCACCACTCCCCCGACCACCAGCCCCGCACTGTAGGCGCTCGTCCAGAGCCCCCAGAGGTACTGCACGAGGTACACACCCAGTGCCCCCATCACGAGCCCTATGACCGTGTATTTCAGCACTGGAAGAAAACTCGTCAGGACGTCCCGTCGCCACAGGAGCCAGGCTCGAGGGGCGCGCCTGCCTAAGCACCGGAAGGCCCCCTGGCCCGTGACGAGCCAGGCGACGATTCCGACCCCACAGCCGATGGCAAAAATGCCGGCGCCCTCGAGCTCATTCAACAGCACGGCTCGATCGAAAGGGAGCCACTCCAATACTCCCGTAAGAACGATCGCCACCTCGCTGCTCGAGGCCCCGAGCCACATCGTGAAGGCGACCCCCGCGCCCACCCCAATTACCCCGTATGCGATGCGAGTACTGTATTTCATTCGAGGACGGGGCGGCGGCGTTGAGGCTGCATTTTGAGCGTGTAAGGGACAATGTTATTTCTTTCTGAGCGCAAAAACCAGACCAGGTTTGGATCGATGAGCGCGGCCTCGTCCCAGTGGCCCCCACGCGTGAGAAGTACAATGTCTCCCCAACGGAGTTTGTCCTCCAGACCCTCCACAGCAGCTAATCGGGACCCGTCCTTGAAACTCGCTCAGCACCAATCAGGAGGTAGGCACACACAGACCGACCACCTGAAGTGTCAGGGCCCCTCAACTCATACCGCTCTTATTCGCCGCCGCAGCTCTCGCCTCCCCGGCCCCTTCGTCATCATCACGGACGCCTCATCCTCGGGGGCGTTTCCCAGAGGGGCGCGTCCAGAATGGGAGAGGGTTCGGCCCCGGAATCATCACGGCGAGGCAGCAGTCTCGTCGCCAGCCACATCGCCCTGGACCTGTAACTGATAGGAGGCCCCTGCCCGGTCGAGGGTCGGCGCAGCGCAGAGAAGGGTGTAGGGGGCATCCCTCTCCAGCACCTGTACCCGAAGCACAACGGGCGTGCCGTCCGTCTCCAGGTCGCTGAACCGATTGGACAGGAACTGATCGTTGAAACGGGCTTGCGCCTGGACGCTACCTCCCTCGGCGACGAGATGACCCGTGGTGAACCCGTGGAGGGGACGAAAGGCCCCATCTCGGTCCTGTCGTCGCCACTGGACATTTGTGAGAAGGTATTCGCCGTCGGGGAGCGTGCTCATGGTCGGAGAAGATTGCTGGAAGGACGAGGAAAAACTGTTGCTCTGGGTCCGCGTGCTTCTCACAGGTGTTGAGGAGCACTACTGCTCGGACTACTGTCCGTAAATTCGGACGGTCCTACGTCGGGTGCTTTTGAAAGTTGCGAGGCCCACCACGGATCCAAGCGCCGAGCAGACCATTGCCGGACCGGTCGCGCGGTTTCCACTCTCTCTTCTTTTCCGACGGTCCACCTCCTCGTTTCTTCAAGGCCAGCGTTCTTCTCCCATGTCTGATCTCCTTCCGTGGTTTGAACAACTGTCGCCCGTTCTTCAGTCGCTGCTGGCCGGGGGATTTACCTGGGGGGTCACCGCGGTCGGGGCGTCTCTGGTCTTTTTCACCCGACGCGTGAACCAGCGCCTCCTCGACGCGATGATGGGATTCGCGGCCGGCGTCATGATTGCCGCCAGCTTCTGGTCTCTGCTCGCCCCGTCCATCGACATGGCCGCGGCGCAGGGCATCACGGAGTGGGTGCCCCCGACAATTGGATTCCTGTTGGGCGGCGTGTTTCTTCGCCTGTCCGACGCGCTCCTCCCCCACCTTCACCCTGGGGCGCGGCGGGCCGACGCCGAGGGCCCCTCCACGTCGTGGCGCCGGGCCACCCTCCTGGTCCTCGCCATCACGCTGCACAACATTCCCGAGGGGCTCGCCGTGGGCGTGACGTTCGGGGCCGCCGCCATCGAACTGGAGGTCGCAACCGGAGCAACGCTCGCAGGGGCCCTCGCACTGGCCCTGGGGATCGGGCTGCAGAATTTTCCCGAGGGGATCGCCGTCGCCATGCCCCTGCGGGGAGAGGGCCTCTCACGGGGTCGGAGCTTCTGGTACGGACAGCTGTCCGGCATCGTCGAACCGCTCTCCGCCGTGGCGGGGGCCCTCGCGGTCGTGAGCATCCGACCTCTTCTCCCCTATGCCCTGTCCTTCGCCGCCGGCGCCATGATCTACGTTGTGGTCGAGGAGCTCATTCCCGAGTCGCAGCGCCACGACAACACCGACCTCGCCACCCTCGGGGTCATGGGCGGCTTTGCGGTCATGATGGTACTGGACGTCGCCCTCGGCTAGCAAAATTCTCGGCCCCGTCCGTGGGCCTCGTACTTCGTTGCTTCTCAAAACGCTCGATGTGTCCATGTCCCCACGCCTGCCCTCCGGCGTTCTCGCCGCCGGCCTCACCCCGTTCCACGCGGACCAGTCCCTCGCTCACGACTCGTTTGCCGCCCACACGCAATGGCTTCTCGATCACGGCTGCGACGCGGTGCTGCTGTTCGGCACCACGGGCGAGGGGCTCTCGCTGTCGGTCTCCGAGCGTTTGGCGGGCCTCGACGCCGTATTGGCGTCGGGAATCCCGGCTCGCCGATTGCTGGTCGGGACGGGGGCCTCGGCACTCCCCGACGCCGTCGAGCTGACCCGCAAAGCGACTCAGGAGGGGGCCGGGGGCGTCCTCGTGCTTCCGCCCGTCCACTTTCGCCAGGTCTCGCCCGAGGGGCTTTTCCGCTTCTACGATCGCCTCATTCAGGCCGTCGGCGACCCCGGTCTGCAGCTCTATTTTTACCATTTTCCCGAGCTATCGGGGGTCCCGATCCCGTTCTCCGTCATTGAAGAGCTGCGGGGCGCCTACCCCGACCAGATCGCCGGCGTCAAAGATTCGAGCGGCGAGTGGGACCACACGGAGGCCCTCTGCCGCCACTTTTCGGACCTACAGGTCTTTTCCGGAACCGAGCGCCTGCTGCTGCGCGTCCTGGAGGCCGGGGGCGCCGGATGCATCTCCGCCACGGCCAACGTGACGGCCGCCCTGGCCGCCAAGGTGCTTCGTCGGTGGCGGGAGAACGAGGCCCCTGGGTCCGTGCAGGACACACTGAGCACGTTCCGAACCGCGTTTGCCTCGCTGCCCACCATTCCGGCCCTCAAGTTTCTGCTGTCTCGGCGCCTCGACGCACCCGACTGGGCCACGGTGCGACCGCCACTCGCCCCGCTCGCCGACACGGAGCGGAAGGCCGTGGAGGATATTGCCGACCGGCTCGAAGAAGAGGTGCACCTGCCGGGCTCGGGTGCACAGCCTACATGACCTACGGCGTACGATTCCCGTCGTTGGGCGACACGACCTGTCCGTCCGGCGTGATTCGCTCGTCAGCGGCCGGCTTTTGAGTAGGGAATCGACTGACCGATGCGTCGGGGTTTCGGTCCCTTGGGACGTAGTGCACGTGGTCGCCGTGCGGGATTTTCTCGAAGCGCTGTCCCCGGTACGGGTTCACGACCTCCCGCATTATCACCACGAAAAATACGAGGAAGAGCCCCGCTGCCACCCATCTGCGCCAGGAACGCGAGGACGGTGCGGACTCGGACGAGTCGTCGGCCATGGGGGTTGGACAATCGTTCGTAGATACCGCGGCGGTTCTTTAAGTGCTACTCAAGCCGGGGAAGCGTAATGCCTTGTTGGTTTTGATATTTTCCCTGCTTCTCCTCATACGACACCTCCGGCGTCTCGCCACGCAAGAAGACCACCTGCGCGATGCCTTCCTCCGCGTATACCTTGGCCGGAAGGGGCGTGCCGTTCCCAATTTCGATGGTCACGTGTCCTTCCCAGCCGGGCTCCAGCGGGGTCACGTTGACGATGATGCCGGAGCGCGCGTATGTGGACTTTCCGAGCACGAGCCCCAGCGTGTCCGACGGCATTCGAAAATACTCGATCGAGCGGCCAAGGACGTAGGAGTTGGGCGGGATCAGGATGTGGTCGTCCGCCTCGTGCTCGACCAGGGCCCGCTCGTCGATCCGCTTCGGGTCCACCACGCTGTTGTGGACGTTTGGGGTGAAGACGCGGAATTCACCTGCCACCCGCATGTCGTAGCCGAAGGAGCTAAGCCCGTAGCTCACCACGTCCTCCCGCACTTGCTCGTCGACGAACGGGTCAATCATGTCGTGCTCGGTTGCCAGGGTGCGGATGTGGTGGTCGGGGAGGATCATGGACGTAGCGGGTCGTGAGAAGAGCGTCGGGGGAGAATTAAAGGTACCCGTGAGGAGTAACGAAGGTCAACCGGCCCTCAACCTTGGCCTGCGGTTACGTCGACGGCCGGCCCTCTGGGTGGGACGTGCGGCCCTTGGCGAGAATGCGCCGGGCTTCCGGGCCGTAGTTGAACACGAGGTCCGCCGCGGACATCCCGGGCTCGAAGTCTTCAAAGTTTTGTCGGTAGGTGGGATGGTCGTATTCAATCACGTGTGACGTGGTGTCTTCGGGCAAAGACTCGGGGGCGTGCCTGGACGGCGTGAGCACCGTTTCTGCGTCCAGTGACCGGGCCACGCCGGAAACCCTATCGGGCGTTCCATCCAGGGCTGATGCCCGCGTGATGGGGGTCTGCAGACCGAACAGCTCCGCCAGCAGCTCGACGGACCGGCTGGCACAAGGGCTGAGGCGCTCCCAGGTCCGCTCAAAGAAGGGACGAAACGAGGCCTCGAAGTAATCGAAGTACATTGTCGTGCGGTAGTTGTAGAGGAACGACCGCCAGTGTTTTTCCCGCCACCGGCCGCCGGTCTTAAGCTCGACCTCTCGCACGGGTGCCCCGTCCCGGTTCCCAAACACGGGAACTGTGATCCAGTGCCACCCCTGGGGGCTTCGAAGTTTGCTACGGTTCTGGAACGATTGCCGACGGTATGGGAACGTGTTGCCCAGAACAAAGTGATCCACCCGCTGAATTATCGCCATGTATTCCAGTCGGGGAAAATACTCCGGTGGTTGCACGGCGATCATGACCCGCGGTGTCGCGTTGAGGCTCTGGCTCGCCAATTCTGACGTGCCATCTGGGGGGGATGGTCCCCGGTCCCTACAGACTTCGTCGGCCTTTCTGCTCCCCGGCGCGTGATGTCGCGGGGACTGCCACTGTGTCCGATGCCATCTGCGTGCTCGTCCCTGTCGTCCCACCAATTTGACCAACCGCTTCTTCATGTCGAACTCGGACCCCTCCCCCCCCACCTTGGAGGGCAACTACGACCTCCTCTTCCGATTCGCGTTTTGGTTGTTTGTCGGTGCCATCTCGTTCAGCGTGGCGGGCATGTTGCTGCTTCGCCTTGTACCCTCCTCGATGGCATTCTTCGGGCCCGTCTACACGAAGCTTGTGAAGACGCCCACCTGGACGTTTATGACCCTGCTGGCGTTGCTGCCGCTACTGATGTACGGCCCCTCCCTGGGCTGGAAGAAGATAAGCCTGATCGCCGCCTGGGGGTGCATTATCGGCGGCGCAAGTGAACTGATCGGCACCACCGGGTGGTTGAATGTAGGGGGCGTTGCCCTTCCGTTTGGGGAGTATCAGTACACGCAGTGGCTCGGCCCCAAGATTGCCGGGCACGTGCCGTATTTCATTCCGCCATCCTGGTTTGCGATGTCGATCGTCTCCCTCGACCTTGCCCGCCGCGTTACCCCCCGGCGGGCCGGATCGCTCTTGCTGGGGACGCTTTTTATGGTGCTCTGGGATGTCTCCCTGGACCCGGCGATGAATCAGGCATTCCCCTTCTGGGAATACGGGGTCGACGGAATGTTCTTCGGAATGCCCCTCTCCAACTGGGTCGGGTGGGCCGGGGTCACGTTCGTGATTCTCCTCGGCTACGAGTACATTGGCAAAGGAGCCTCCATTCAGAATGAATGGGCACCGTGGGTGTACGCCCTGAACTGCATTTTTCCGCTCTCAATCTGCCTACTCCGAGACGTGTACCTGCCGGCCCTGATCGGCGGTCTCGCGACCCTGGTGCCCTTCCTCCTGCTGTGGCGCTACAATCCGGATTCGCTGGAGCGGGCCGTGTCGCTCTTCCGGGGGTAGTCGCACCCGCTGTCGTCTCGTCACCCAGGACGCCTCATGTCAACCCTCTCCCTCGACACCCGTACCGACGAAGATGAGTGGATCTGGGAGTCATTCCGGTACCACTCCCGCACCTTCTCCCTGGCGGCGTACCTCCTGCCGCGCTCCGTGCAGATGTCCGTCGCCACCCTCTACCTCTACTGCCGCCGGGTCGACTCGATCGCCGACCAGCGCGTGCTGGAGGTGGGGCGCGAGCGGGCCCTGCAGGAAGTGAAGCAGGTGCGGGACCGGCTGGACGAGACCCTGGCGGGCCGTCCGCCCTCCGAGACGGTGCTGTGGCGTCGCCTCGCGGAGGTCCACGAGCAATCGTCTCTCCCTCGAGGTCCGATGTACGAACTCATCGAAGGGGCCCTCTGGGACCTGGAAGGGCGTCCGGTCGTCTCGAAGTCCGACTTGATCGAGTACTCGAACCTCGTTGGGGGGAGCGTGGGGGCCATGATGCTTCCTTTTCTCGCCGACCCGGAGCGACACGACGAGTTGGAGCCGACGGCCCGGAAGCTCGGCATTGCGATGCAGATCACCAACATCGTGCGAGACGTCGGGGAGGACATCGAGGAGCTGGACCGGGTGTACCTTCCTGAACGCTGGCTCGACGAGCATGACGTGTCGGTGGAGGCCCTCCGCAACGCCCGGGTCCCCGACGGGTACCCCGAACTGTTGGAGGCAGCCATGGAGGCGGCCGAGCAGCGGTACGTGGACAGCTTCGAGGGGGTGGCGGCGCTTCCGTTCCGCAGCCGATACGGCATCCGGGCCGCCGCCCGGATGTACCGGGAAATCATGAACGAGGTGCGCGCGAATGACTATGACAATCTTGGTCGGCGAGCGTACGTATCTTTTCGCCGGAAGCTCTTCCTCCTCCTCTACGACGGCTACGAACGCCGCAAGCATCGCCTGACCCCGGACGCGCTCTGAGTGGCCTCTGAACTGCTCCTTTTCCCGTGGCTCTTGTTCGTCGGCTCGTAGCGACCCTCCTGCGGTGGGACCTTCACCGAGCGTTCCGGCGCGTGCAGTGGGTGGGCCCCGAGCCGTCCGCCCTGCCCGACGGCCCCGTCATCGCGTACGCCAACCACCACCACTTCTACGACGGGCACCTCGCATGGCTGCTGTTCCGCCGGTACCTAGAGCGCCCCCCGACCCTCTGGATGGCCGAGTGGGATCGGTTTCCCTTCTTCGCCGCCGTGGGCGCGCAGCCGTTCCCACCCGACGATCCCGCCCGCCGCGCCGCGACGGTCCGCCGCACCGCCCGCCGGTTTCGGGCCCGCCCCCGCACCGTTCTCGTGTACTATCCGGGGGGCACCCTCCATCGGCCTGAAGACGGAATCCAAGACTTTAGCGCCGACGCGGTAGCCCGCCTGGCCCGGCTCTACCCGACAGCCACATGGTGGCCCTACGCCGTACACGTGACCTGGCGGAACGAAGCCACCCCGACAGCTCTTCTCACCGGCGGTTCTCCCCACGAGGCCGACGGGCAGGAGCACGCCCGGCTTCAGCAGCTCTGGCGCCGCCTCCAGACGCCGCAGGACCGGCCCTCGACAACCCTTCTCCGCGGCTACCGAAGTGCGGAGGAGTGGTGGGACTTCTCCTTTGCGTCTTCCTTCTTCGAGCGCTACTTGTAGCGTCTCCATGGTCGTTCTTCTCGTACTCGCCATGCTCTCGACCCCATTCGCCGAGGCAACCCAGACGGCCTATGCCCAGGAGGACGCTGATCGCCTCCGCACCCTCTTTGAGCAGGCATCCTCTCGGGCCGATAGCTTCCTCGTGCGGTACCGGTTGTATCCCCTCACCGAGGAGGCCTCCATTCTCGACGATCTGCCCTCGTCCCTTTCGGAAGGAACCGCACGGGAGTATGCGTTGCTCTCGGGGCTCTGGGCGTACCGCGCCGGGGAAGCGTCGATCTTCTCCGCGGTGACGTACGGCCGGCGGTCCACGAACCTACTGGAGGAGGCCAAAGCCCAGGCCCCCGACGCGCCCTTTGTGCTGCTGGTAGAGGGCCAGTCCCTCCTCTTCCGTCCCTCCATCGCCGGCAAAGACCCGGACGGCGCGGCGCGGCGGTTTGCCCGGCTGGCCGAAATCGTCGCGACGAAAGAGGGGAGCGCCATCACCGAAACCGAGGCGCACATGTGGCAGTGGCTCGCTCTTCGGGAGGCGGACCGGCCCGACGAGGCCCAGCCCCTCTACGACCGGCTGGCCAGCCAAGACCTCCCTTCGCTCTACCGGCAGTTTCTGGAATCGCCCCCCGACGTGTAGTCGACCCGTCCGCCTGTTGGCACCCCCACCCTTATGACAGCTGAGCTCGTTCCCCTGGTTCTGATTCTGCCCCTGGCGTTCGTTCACGCTGGGCTCTGGGGAATTCTACTGTTGAACCTTGCCTACCTGCGGCGTGCCCCCTCAGGTACGGCCGAGCCGCCCCCGTCGCTCTCGGTCTGCATTCCGGCCCGCAACGAGGCCGACAACCTGCGGCGACTGCTGCCCACCCTCGAGAACCAGGACTACCCCGACCTGGAGATTTTCGTCTGGGATGATGGCTCAGAGGACGACACGTGGGCGGTGCTCTCCGCCGCCGAGAGTGATCGCCTCACGCCGCTTCGGGGGGAGGACCCGCCGCCCGGATGGGTGGGCAAGGTGCACGCACTGCATCAATGCACGCGTCAGGCCTCGGGCAAGTGCTACCTGTTCCTGGACGCCGACGCGGAGTTGCGTCGGCCCGATGCGCTTCGCCAGTTGGTCGCCCGGCACCGGGGCAGCCAGACCCGAGTGTCGTCCGGATTCCCGCGGCTCCGGGGAGCCGCCCTGCTTCTCGTCAGCCTCGTCCCCCACGCGCTTCTCACCAGCCTGCCCTGGCCCCTCGTGCCTCGGACCCAGCTACCAGAGCTCAGCGCCCTCAACGGGCAATGCTGGCTGGTGGACCGGGACGTGTACCAGCGCCACGAGCCCCACGCGCAAGTAAAGGATGCGGTGCTCGAAGATGTCGCCATCGGGCGCTATCTGAAGCGGATGGGCCATCCCCCCACGCTCCTCGACGTGCAGGACCTCGTGGCCGTGCACATGTACGACGGATTTATGGAGTCCTGGCGTGGATTCCGAAAAAATGCGTACCTGTTGCTCGGCGGCACCCCCCTTCGCTTCACACTCATGTACGGAGGGTTTCTTCTGAGCTGGCTGGTCGCCCCGCTCCTTTCAATCTGGTTTCTCGTGTCCCTGTACGGGCTCAAGTTGGTTACCGACCGATCCAGCGGCATGCCCATCCACATCACTGTCCTCGCCCCCCTCTCCTATCTTCTCGGGTTGATTCTGCAGTTCGACTCGGCCGTGCACCACTGGAGCGACGACGTGCGGTGGAAGGGCCGCTCCGTCCCAAGCTCCGCCCGAGAAGAGGCCCCCACAGCCCCGACGGATCGGTAGACAGGCAGTCGATTGAACATTACGTTCGTGGTGTGATCGGCCTCTCTCCTCAATTCCTATTTCCGCTATGCGCCTCGGCCTGGTCTTTTCGCTGATTCTCGCCATCTTTGCCGTTGTCTTCGCGCTGCAGAACCCGCAGACGATGGACGTCAATCTCCTCTTCTTCCAGACCCAGGGATCCACCGCCCTCATCTTAATCCTTACCTTCGGGTTTGGCGTGCTGGTGGGCCTTCTAAGCACCCTCCCCAAGCAGCTGCGCACCCGTCGCAAGTTGAACGAGCTCCGGCAAGAGCAGGAAGGCCCGACGTCCAGCTCGCCAGTGGAACCGCCGACCTCGTCTCCTGAAAGCCCGCGGCCCGGCGGAACGGAGTCGGACGCCGAGTAGCGCCGCGGATGATCCGTCGTTCGTCTTCCAGCCCCCATCGCCCTGTGCTACGACGCCCCCCGCCGCTTTCCCCCGGTGCGCCCATCGCGGTCGTGGCGCCGGCCAGTCCGCCCCGTTCCGCGGACACCTACCAGGCCGGCCTGGACCGTCTCCGGACCACCTACGACGTGCGACAGACCTGGACGCCCGGCTCGGAACGAGGCTATCTTGCCGCTCCGGATGCCGAGCGCGTCGCTGCGCTTCATCGTGCCATCGAAGACCCGGAGATTCGTGCGGTCATTTGCGTCCGGGGCGGGTACGGGTGCCTCCGCCTCCTCCCCAAGATCAACTGGGACCTTGCCCGTCGGCACCCCACCCTAATAGTGGGCTATAGCGACGTGACGGCCCTCCACCTCGCGTTCTACGAAAAGGCAGGCTGGCCCGGCCTCTCCGGCCCCGTGGTCACCGAATGGGCTCAGGCCGACGACGCCACCCTCGCCTCGTTTCGAGGCTGGGCCGCGGGGGAGACGCCCAGCTTCGTGGAAGCCTTCGGCGACCCCTTGGCTCCCCGTACGTCCGGAACGGCGTCCGGGCCACTTCTCGGCGGCAACATGGCGGTCCTGACGCGCCTTCTGGGGACCCCCTTCGCCCCTGACTTCGAGGGGGCCGTGCTCGTGCTCGAAGAGGTTGCCGAGGCCCCGTATCGGGTGGACCGCATGCTCACGCACCTCCAGCAGACCGGCGTTCTGGACGCCGTGGGCGGCGTCGTCCTCGGGACCTTCACGACGGGATCCCTGAATCCCGATACGCCCACACGCCCCCTCGAGGAGGTGTTTCGGGACCACCTGGCCGACCGGCCCTATCCCGTCGCGAAGGGCCTTCCGTACGGCCACCATCTGCCCCGTTGCTCCCTCCCGCTTGGCATTCCCGTGCGCCTCCACGCCACGTCAGCCCACGCTACGCTCACCGCCGAAGCCCCCCTCACAGATCTGTAACCCGATGGGAACGAGGACGGAACACAGGGGCACGGAATCGGAACTTCCGGCGTACCCGCCCGAACAATGGGAACCATATTAGAAAAGTGTCACCTGAAACGCCGCTGCCGCTTCCGGCCGTGGCGTTCCTTTTTTGGCAGGTGTGGCACGTTTGCACTCGCGCATCCCTGTACCAATGGACCCCAGCAGCATGGCTGACGACGAGACCGTTTACATGACCGAGGAGGGCCTTGAGGAACTGAAGGAGGAGCTCCACCAGCTCAAAACGGAGGAGCGTTCCCGCATCGCCGACGAAATTGCCGAGGCCCGTGCGAAGGGCGATCTGTCCGAAAACGCCGAGTACGACGCCGCCAAGGAAGAGCAGGGCAAACTAGAGTCCCGCATCAAGCAAATTGAGGACACCATCGCGCGGGCTCGCATCGTGGACGAGTCTACCGTCGACGACAGCAAGGCCTACATTCTGTCCGACGTGACCGTCGAGAACCTGGATACCGGCGACGAACAGACGTTCACACTCGTCTCCGAAGAGGAGGCCAACATTTCCGAAAACAAGATCTCGGTGGATAGTCCCATTGGGGAGGGCCTGCTGGCCCAGGAAGAGGGCGACGAGGTCTCGATCGACGTGCCGGCCGGCACCGTAAACTTCGAGATCAAAGACATCTCCCGGTAGGTCCGCCTCGCCGGTTCTCCCGAGTGTCGATTCCCTGCTTATGTCCCCCATCGATCTTCGGAGCGACACCATCACGCGCCCCTCAGAGGGCATGCGAACGGCCATGTACGAGGCCGAGGTCGGCGACGACGTCTACGGCGAGGACCCGACCGTAAACCAACTGCAGGAGCGCGTGGCGGATCGGCTGGGGAAAGAGGCGGCCCTGTTTGTCCCGTCCGGCACGATGGCGAATCAGATCTGCCTCCACGTCCTCACCAGCCCGGGCGAAGAAGTGATTCTCGAGCGTGGGAGCCACGTCTTCAACTACGAGACCGGGGCCGCCGGTCTTCTCTCGGGCGTCCAGCTGCACCCTCTCCCGGGCGACCGGGGCCGACTCGCCCCCTCTCAGGTGAAGGCCGCCGTGCGCCCCGAAGCCGACGTGATGCCCCGGACACGGGTCCTATCGATCGAGAATACCGCCAACAAGGCAGGCGGGGTCGTATACTCGCTGGAACGGATTCAGGCCCTCGCGGCAGTCGCCCGCGAGCATGACCTTGCAGTGCACCTGGACGGAGCCCGGCTCTGGAACGCGGCCGCGGCCCTCGACGTGACGGAGGCGCAGCTGGCCGCCCCCGCTGACGTCACCTGGGTTGCCCTGTCGAAGGGGCTGGGCGCACCGGTGGGTTCGGTCGTGGCCGGGTCGGCGCCGCTCATCGACGACGCCCGCCGGACGCGGAAGCAGTTTGGGGGCGGCATGCGGCAGGCCGGCATCCTCGCCGCGGCCGGCCTTTATGCAATCGATCACCACCGCCCCGACCTGGCCCAGGACCACGAAAAGGCCCGGCGGCTCGCGGACGGGATCGCCGAGTGCCCCCCGTTCTCCATTGACCCCGCGACCGTGGACACCAACATCGTGATGTTTGGGGTCCCGGACGACACCGCCGACGCGGTCGTAGAGCACCTCCGCGAACAGGGCGTTCTGGTCAAGGCCTTCGGACCGTCCACCATTCGGGCGACCACACACCGAGACGTCTCCATGGAGGCCATCGAGCGGGCGGTAGACATCCTCCACGCCTACGCCGAGCAAGCGCCAGTGACTGCCCCCTGAGGCTTTCGTCTTAGGGCACGACCCAGGTGGCCTCCGTCTCGTCCGTCGTGTATTCGAATCGGGCGCGGTAGTGACCGTCCGGATGGAGATGCAGCCACTCCACGCGGTCGATCACCGTCCGGATGGCGGCGAAGTACTGGCGGCCACTCGCCACATCCTCTTCGGTGATCGGGTCGGTTTTTGCCTCCGGGCGGAGCTTGTCCTCGGGGGCGTCGATGGACGTGCCGGGCGCCGTGGGGCGAGGGTAGACGGACAGGGACCCAGGGGACTGGGACTCCCAGAGGGCCGTGGCCACCTCGTCATCCGTGTGAACGGTGGCCGTCCCGTGCAGGCGAATCTGCTCCAGGGACTCCGTGTCCCACGCGTGCCACGCGATCTGGTCGTTCTCGCGGAGGGCCTCCACCTTCCGCGACCGGCGATCCGAGTGAAACTGGAGCTCGCGCGTGTCGGCGCCTGCGGCGCGGAGCACCACCGTGCGGAGGTCCGGCGTCTTCTCGTGGACGGTGCCAAACGTGAGCTGGCGGTACGGGTGGCCCGGGTCCTCAGCGGCCATCTCAAGGTCGTCCCAGACGTGGGTGTGAACGGCGTCGAGATCAGTGTACCGGGGAACGGACATCGTGGAAAACTGGGTTGATGCAACGAGTCAGGTGTAGTCGGTGCGTCGGTCAGAAGCTTCATTCGGGCCGCTCGACCGAGACGCTCAGGGGGTCCAGCCCCGTCGCGGAAGCGTGCAGCCGATCGCCCTCCTGCACGGGGCCGACCCCGGATGGGGTGCCGGTGTACAACAGGTCGCCCGGCGACAGGGTAAAAATTTGCGAGCAGTAGTGCACGAGTTCCCGCACCGGAAAGATCTGGTGTCGGGTGCTGGCCTCCTGACGCGTCTCGTCGTTCACCGTCAGTTGTAGGGTCAGGTCCTGGACATCCCCCACGGCCTCCACAGGCTGGATGGGACCGAGCGGCGCGAAGGTATCGAACCCCTTCGCCACCGACCAGGGATGACGCCGCTCTTTGGCCTCCGCCTGCAGGTCACGCGCCGTCATGTCAAGCCCCACGGCGTAGCCGGCAACGTGATCGAGCGCCGCCGATCGGGCTATCCCTTTTCCCTTCCGCCCGACGACCGCCACCAGTTCGACTTCGTGGTGTACGTCCCGGGACTGCGAGGGTAACTGCACCGCCGCCCCCGACCGGATGAGGGCCGACGGCGGCTTCAGAAACACCATCGGCTCGTCGGGGACATCCCGGTCCATTTCGGCGGCGTGGTCGGCGTAGTTGCGACCGATGCAGAGAACCTTGCCGACGGACACCGGCGCGGAATGGGTGGGAAGAGGGATCTTCATGCGAAACGGAAGGGGGCGTGAATGATGATCGGGAACGGATGGGCGGACGCTGCGTGGCTAAGCCTCGGCATTCACTCGAAATCCGGTCACTCTCGCGTCGGTATCCAACCCGGCGCTCCAAAGCAGAGACGCCTTATGTACGCAGTTGTTGACGTCAAGGACAAGCAGTTCAAAGTTCAAGAGGGCGACACCTTGTATGTCCCCTACCATTCGGACGCGACCGCCGGTCAAGAATTGACCCTGGACCGGGTGCTTCTCGTGTCCGACGGCGACGGGGATGTCACCCTCGGGACGCCGGCCGTTGAGGACGTTACCGCCACGGCCCGTGTGCTGGAGCACGTAAAGGGCGACAAGGTCATCGTGTTCAAGAAGAAACGGCGCAAACGGTATCGCGTTAAGAAAGGACACCGGCAGCAGTATACCCAGATTGAGATTGAATCGTTAAACGTAAACGGCACCGCGTCCTCCGACGACGAAGAGGAGTCTGCCGAGACGTCAGAGGCGGAGACCAATGCGGAATCGGACGCCGAGCCGGCCGAGGCGTAACGCTTCTCTCTCCCCTGCACTAGATTTGTTGAACCAACCCCCACGAGGTTGTCATGGCACATAAGAAAGCCATGGGGTCTACGGAAAACACCCGTGACTCCAATCCCAGCTATCTTGGCGTAAAGTCGTACGGTGGCGAGCACGTGCACGCGGGCAGCATCATTGTCCGTCAGCGCGGCACCAAGTTTCACCCCGGCCACAATGTGGGCCGCGGCAGCGACGACACGCTATTTGCGAAGGACCACGGCGTTGTCAAGTTCGCCCGGAGCGGCGGCGACCGCAAGTACGTCCACGTGGTTCCGGAAGAGGCGTAGCCTCTTCTGCCATTCTGCCCCGCAAGAAGCTCCTCTCGCCCTTGTGCGGCAGGAGCTTTTTGCATTTGAGGCTAGTGTTTCTGCCCCGCTATGTCTATTCCGCCCATTCCCTCCGCGTACCGCTTCCCCGACGAGCCCAACGTGGTGGAGCTCCGGTCCTTCACCCACGGCCTTCAGCCCGAGCGGGTACCCCACATGATGGAGCAATTCACGGAGGACTGGCGTCAGCGAGGGGTGGACGCCTGGAACGAGGTCCCCAACCACTGGCGCCCCGACGCGGAGGACACGGTCGGCTGGTGGACCCTGCCGACCTACCTCGGCGATGAATTTGTCGCTCCCCTGCTGGGCGCGCCACCGAAAACCTGCATTCTGCAGCCGAGCGTGCACTGGACGGTTCAGTGCCTCCTCTCCAGCCCCGAAGTGGCCACCCGCGGTCGCGAGGTCCTCGTCCCCGAGACCGCCTTCCCCTCCGTCCTGCACAGCGTGCAGCGGTGGAGTGACCTCCGCGATCTCGACCCGCACGTCGTTTCCTCCACCGACGCGCACCGCGTCGACCAGACGGCCTTGCTCAATGCCATCGGCCCCGACACCGCCCTCGTGGCCCTCAGCCACGTCGGGTTCACGACCGGCGCCTGCCTCCCGGATTCATTTCTGCGATCGGTCGCGGAGCGTGCACGACGGCACGACGCGCTGTTTCTACTGGACGGCTACCACGCCGCCGCCACCCGCCCAATCGACGTGGCCCATCTCGGCTGCGACCTCTACGTCGGGGGCCTTTTGAAGGAAGCGTCTGGCTCGGCGGGGAATACGTTCGTGTATCTGCGGGACGGACTGGAGCTGACCCCGCGGCTCACCGGCTGGTTCGGAAACGCGGCCCCCTTCGAGTTTCGGCCCGAGCCGACCCCACACCCTGACGTGCGCCGGCGGTTTCTGGGCGGGACGACGCCCGTAGCCCCCATGTACCACGCCGTAGAGGGCGTTCGGCTGCTGCTCGACCTGGGCCTGGACGCCGTGCGCGACCACTCGCTCACCCTGACCGACCGCGCCATCGAGCGGGCCGATGCCCTCGACGTGCCCCTGCGCTCTCCCCGTGCCCCCGACGAGCGGAGCGCAATGGTGCTTCTGGAGGTACCGGAGGCCGAGCGCCTTGCGGCCCACCTCAAGCAGCATCACGTCTACACCGACAGTCGTCGCAACGAGGTCCTCCGCATGGCCCCCTTCGTCTGGAACACCAAGGACGAGATCGACCGGGCCTTCGACTTGCTCGGGGACGCTTTGGAGGCGGGCGCCTACCGCTCCCGCTCCGTAGACGCGGCCGGTCCGGTCACGTAGGGCTCGGCGCCGTCCCGGCCTCCACCGCCGCGTCGCCCGTCGCCCCGGTGCGGGGATCAATGCGGAAAAATGAGACCAGGGCGCGGAAGAGCTCCTCATGCCGGCGCGCCATCAGGGCCGGCTGCTCGACGAAGTGCTCAACGGCCACGGCGAAGAACTCCGACGGGGCCTCCGCCCCGTATGGCCGCAGCACCGACCGCCCCTGCCGGATCCGACGCATCTCCTCCCGCACCAGCGCCTGCCAGTCGGGGGCCGACCCCGGATCGACAAGGGAGGGCACGCCGTCCGCCCCTTCGTTGTCGAAATCGAAGAGGTGGGCCAGCTCGTGCAACACCACGTTGTTTCCGTCGCCCGGGTGCGCCCAACTGCGCCGCACCGCGGCGACCGTCAGGATGATGGGCCCCTGCTGATGGGCCATGCCGTCGTAGCTGGCCGTGATGTTATCGTGGTAGGTCTCGTCGAACCGCTCCGGATAGAACAGCACCGACCGACTCCCCGGCAGCTCCCAGGAGGGCCGTCCGTGCAGCAGCGTCGCGATGCCCGCGGCGACGCTGAGTCGCAGCGTATCGGTCACCGCCACCCCCTGGACGCCCTCAAAAGAATATTCGTCTAGGGCAAACTGCACGTCGCGCCCAAATCGGGCACGGCCGGCCGCGTCCAGTTTTCGGTACAGGGGGACTCGCTCTCGAAGCCACTGGCCGTGCTCGGGACCGAGGTCCGTCTGGGCCACTCGCCAGCGCCGCCAGGGACGACGAAGCCCCACTGCTAGCACCATGACCGCCGGGACGAGGCCCAGGGCGGGCCCCATCGGGGTCGCCTCGTGCCCGACCACCGCGCCCCCACCGCCAAGGATCAGGGCCAGAAGCCCCGTCGTGATCATGGAGGAGCGTCGGACGATGCGCATGGGGACGAGAGCGCCGGCGGGCACTGGGCGGCTCTTTAAGACTTACGGTGTGTGCGAAGAATCAATGTAACGCGTCACCAGGGGCGGTGTGCCTCGAGGCCGGCGGTTCGTCTTGCCCTCTGCCCCGCACTGATTCGGTTCCCAACGCGAACAATCTGTTACAGGGCAAGGTACAGTGCAGGAGTCTCTGGTCTTCTGATCAGAACCGGTTTGCGGAACACTTCTTCCTCACCAATACCCTCACGTCTCCATGGGCGCGATGAACAAGCTCCGGCAGAACACCGGGGTGATTCTCTGGATTCTTGTCCTTTCATTCGGCATCATCTGGACCCTTCAGGATTCCGATGTCTTTTCGGCCATGAACCAGACGAACCGGAACGTGGCCACCGTCAACGGCAATCCGATTCAGAATGAGGACTACCAGCGCATTCTCAAACGCCAGCGCCAGCGGTTCCGGCAACAGCTGGGCGGCGACATGAATCCCCAGATGGAGAGCCGCGTGCGGGAGCAGGCCTACAACCAGGTCATCAACCAGGAGCTGCTGCAACAAGAAATGAAGCAGCTGGGCATCTCGGTGACCGATTCGGAGGTGGAGGCAATGGTATTCGGCGAGAACCCGCACCCCATCATCCGCCAGCAGTTCGCGGACTCGACCGGGCAGATCAACCGTCAGTTGCTGCAGAACATGGCGTCCAATCCGGAGGCCCGCTCCCAGTGGATCAAGCTTGAGGAATACCTGGGGCGGCAGCGGCGCCAACAGAAGATGAACTCTCTCGTGCAGTCCACGATTCAGGTGTCGGAGACGGACATCAAAGACTACTACCGCCGCCAGAATTCTTCTGCCTCGGCCCAGTACGTGGCCCTTCGCTACGCCCGCGTCTCAGGCGACTCGATCACGGTCACCGAGTCGGACCTCCGCAACTACTACGACAACAACCGTGAGGAGTACAAGCGCGAGAAGACGGTCACGTTGCAGTACGCAACGACGTCGAAGGAGGCCACGGCGGAGGACTCGTCAGGGATCTCCAGCGACCTGGCCAGTCTGCGGTCGGACTTCGCGACGACCGAGAATGACTCCCTCTTCCTGCTCAACAACGCTTCGGACCAGGACTTCTCGGGCACGTACCGCACCCCGGACCAGATGAATGCCCGCGTTGCCGACTCGGTCTACACGTCCCCCGAGCCCGGACGCATTGTTGGGCCCGTCTTCGGGGGCGGCCAGGCCCACCTCCTCAAGATCCGAGACACGCGCCCGGCCGAGGATGATTTCCTTCATGCCCGACACATTCTCCTGAAAACCGACCAGGCGGACCCTGAGGTGACCGGTCGGTTGCAGGCAATCCGGGACAGCATTGAAACGGGCGCTGCCTCGTTTACGGAGATGGCCCGCCGGTACTCGGACGATGGGTCGGCGTCGGACGGGGGCGACCTCGGTTGGTTTGCCCGCGGCAGCATGGTGGACGCATTTGAGGACGCCGCCTTTGGGGCCGAGCCGGGGACCCTCATCGGCCCCGTCCGGTCCGAGTTCGGCTACCACCTCATTCGGGTCGAGGCCCGTGCCACGCAGGCCATTCAGGTCGCCGACCTGGCCTACAACTTGAGCCCGAGTCGGGCTACCCTCTCCGACAAAGAGAGCATGCTGGGGGATCTCGCCTACTTCGCCGAGGAGGACGGGGCCTTTCGCGAGGAGGCCGAGCGCCTGGGTCTGACCGTGGAGGAGGTGCAGGTGGAGACCGACCAGTCCTCCGTCCCCGGCATCGGCCAGAGCTCCGCCCTGTCCCAATTCCTGGAGTCCGCCTCCGACGGCGCGATCAGCGACGTCATTGAGCTGAGTGACAAGTTTGTGGTCGCCGAGGTGACGAACGTCACCCCTGAGGGCTACCGCTCGTTCAGCGAGGTCAAGTCGCAGATCCGTCCGCAGGTGGAGCTTCAGAAGAAGCGTGAAGTGCAGACGCGGCGCATGGAGCGGGCCCTTGCCCAGAACGCCTTCGATGCCCTGCCGGATGTCCTCGGCACGGAGCTTCGCACGCAGTCCGAGATCACCTATTCCACCAGCACCGTGCCCGGACTCGGCCAGGAGCCGCAGTTCGTCGGTGCGGTCTTTGGGCTCGACGAGGGCGAAACGTCCGACGTAGTGGCGGGCAACAACGCAGCCTTCATTGTGCAGACCACTCAGAAGACCACTCCGCCTCCACTGACGGATCAAAAGCGCCAGCAGTTGCGCCAGCAGTTGCTCAAGCAGCGTCGCCAGCAGGTATTTTCCGACTGGATCGCGGCCCTCAAAGAAGATGCCTCCATCGAGGACAACCGCACCCAGCTGCGGTAGGCCCTGCGGGGAGCCCGGAGGGCAGAGCAGTTACGCCTCATCTTCCGGGCGCTCGATGTGCCCGTCAAATACCGAGACGGCCGGGCCCTGGAGGTACAACGTTCCCTCTTCAGTCCGGCCCACGGAGAGTTTGCCGCCCGGCGTGTTGACCTGCAGGGTAACATCGGGATCAGTCTTTAGGAGACGGCCGGCAGTTTCTGCCGCGGCCAGCACCCCGGTGCCACAGGATGGCGTCTCGGCCTCCACTCCCTTTTCGTAGGTGCGGAGCCCAAGGTCCTCCTCATGCCCCAGCTCCACGAAATTAACATTGGCCCCGGCGGGGGCGAGGCTGGGATCGCGGCGGAGCCGACGCCCCCACCTTGAGACCGGCACGGCCTCGAGGTCGTCCACCACGGCCACCAGATGCTCGGTGCCCGCGTGGGCGAAGCAAAGCGTCTCAACGGCCTGTGGCACCGATCGCTCAAGCACCACCCCGGCCCGGAAGTCCGTAACGTCCGGGACGAAGAGGCGCACACCCGCCGGCTCCTCCCCCGATGCCGCAGTGGCCCGGTACAGTCCCGCGTCGGTATCGAACGCCAGCGGATCATTTTGAAATCCGACGCGTCGGGCGAACCGAAAGAGGCATCGTGCGCCGTTTCCACACATGGTCGCACGCGACCCATCGGCGTTCACGTAGTGCATCCGATAGTCGGCTGTCGAGGTCTCCGGGGCATCGAGGGCCAGAAGCCCGTCCGCCCCCACTCCATAGCGACGCGGGCACCAGGCCGCCGCACAAGCCGACAGTTCGTCCGGACTGAGCTGGGGGGACCGGTTGTCGAAGACGATGAAGTCGTTCCCCGTCCCGTGCATCTTCGTAAACGAAACCATTCAACTACGCGTCTCGGTCATGTGTAGCTCGTGACCTCCAATTTCCCCTCGGCACGATTGCGGTCGCCCCCCGTAAACCCCGTAAATCCACTCGCACTCTGCGCTCATCACCCCCCTGACCCCGTTGCCCGAAAAACAACTGAGCATTGACGGTGCCGATCCACTCCTGCTGTTCGGCTTCAACGACATTCACCTCCGAAAGATCGAGGACGCGTTCCCGGAGACCCAGATCACGGCTCGGGGCTCGGAGATTCACCTTGAGGGCGAGCCGGAGGCGCTGGAAAAGGTCGAGCGGGTCTTCAGCGAGATGATGACGCTCCTCGAGCGCAACGAGCACCTCACCGAAGAGGATGTCGACACGGTCCTGTCTCTGTTCGATACGGACGGCGCGACCGCCTCAGCCCCGACGGCAGACCCCGGCCAGCGCGACCTGATCCTCACCACTCCCGACGGTGAGATCATTAAGCCCCGCTCCGCCAACCAGGAGCGCCTCGTCCAGTCGGCCGCGACCAACGACGTGGTGTTCGCCATCGGGCCCGCCGGTACCGGGAAGACGTACCTGGCCGTGGCACTGGCCGTTGCCGCCCTCAACAACCACGAGGTGGACAAGATCGTCCTCTCCCGCCCCGCCGTGGAGGCCGGGGAAGAGCTCGGGTTTCTGCCGGGCGACTTCTACGAGAAGGTGGCGCCGTACCTCCGCCCTCTCTACGATGCCCTCGGGGAGATGATGCCCCGCGACGAGCTGGCCGAGTCGCTAGAGCAGGACCGTGTGGAGGTGGTCCCCCTGGCCTACATGCGAGGCCGGACGCTGAAGTCCTCGTTCGTCATCCTCGACGAGGCGCAGAACGCCACCACGAGTCAGATGAAGATGTTTCTGACCCGGCTTGGGCCCCACAGCCGGGCCGTCGTAACGGGTGACATCACGCAGACCGACCTTCAAGACCGGAACGCAAGTGGCCTCATCCAGGTGCAGCACATCCTCAAGGGCGTTGACGGGATCGAGTTTGTCTACCTGGAGCGCGAGGACGTGGAGCGGCACCGCCTGGTGCGTGACATCATCGCCGCCTACAAGGAGCACAATGAATAACCCGGGGACGGACGCGAGCAGAGGGAGGCGCAGCGTACGGGCCAGGCCCCTCGTTCGGACCGCCCCCGCATCGTGGCAACGAGCCGTCAGTCGTATTCGAAGAACCCCTCCCCCGTCTTTCGGCCTAGTTGACCGGCCGTCACTTTGCGACGGAGGAGCGGACACGGGCGGTACTTGTCGTCCCCAAGCTCTTCGTGGAGCACCTCCAGGATGTTCAGGCACACGTCCAGCCCAATGAAGTCCGCCAGCGTGAGTGGGCCCATCGGGTGATTCATCCCCAGCTCCATCACCGTGTCGATGTCTTCGGGGTCGGCCACCCCCTCCATGACGCAGAAGACCGCCTCGTTGATCATGGGCATGAGGATGCGGTTCGACACGAAGCCCGGATAGTCTTCCACCTCCACTGGGTTTTTGTCGAGGTCTTCCGCGACGCCGGCCACTGTCTCGAACGTGGCGTCACTCGTGCGCTGTCCCCGCACCACCTCGACGAGTGTCATCACCGGCACAGGGTTGAAGAAATGCATCCCGGTGACCTGGTCGGGCCGGTCGGTCTGATCGGCAATCCAGGTGATCGAGATGGACGACGTGTTGGAGGCAAGGATCGCGTCGGTGGGCGCATGCTCGTCGAGTGTGCCAAAGACGTCCGACTTAATCTCCTGCGCCTCCGGCACGGCCTCGACGACCAGATCGGCGGACGCTACGCCCTTGGACGTGTCGGGCGTAAACGAGAGACGGTCAAGGGCCGCGGCCTTGTCCTCCGGTGTAATCGCGTCGTTCTCGACCTGGCGCGACAGGTTTCCCTCAATCGTCGATCGGGCGTCCTCGAGAAGGGATTCATCGAGGTCAATGAGGGTCGCGTCGTAGCCGTGACGGGCGAAGACATGGGCGATGCCGTTGCCCATGGTGCCGGCCCCCACGACCGCGGTGGTATGCACGGACATGCTGAGGCGAAGAGTTTGTGAGTGTGTCAGTACGCGACGATAACCTAGGCCTGCGGCTCCACTGTGTCGAGCCCGTTGGGACGAATTTCAGGTAGGAATCGGCCCCGGGGCCACCTCACCTTTCGGGGTTCTCCACAAAATGAGCACAAAGCTTCAATTGCAATAACGGATATCACCGCCACCCGTATCCAGATGCAATCTCTGGGGCACTTCCGCCGAGAACTGCGAAGCACTGGAGGTGCGTGATCCCGCCCCACGCAACAGAACCCAGGAATAATCCCCTACGACTGCGGCCCGTCGGCGATGAGGACATCCTCCATGCCGTCCGGCGCGAGGCCTCCGTCCGTCTCTTTCGCGACGTCGAGGGTTCGCGTTTTCGTCACGTCGTTATTCTCATCGACGTGAACCACGCGTGGATGATGCTCGCGGGCCTCGGAGGGGGTGAGCTTGGCGTACGCGATTACAATCACTTCGTCGCCCAGGGCTGCGAGCCGGGCCGCTGGGCCGTTCAGGCACACCGTGCGCTCGCCCGTCTCCCCCGGAATTGTGTAGGTCTCGAGCCGGCTTCCATTGTTTACATTGACCACCTGTACCTTCTCGTAGGGCAGCATGCCGGCGGCGTCCAACAGCTCTTCATCGATGGTAATCGACCCCTCGTAGTACAGGTCGGCCTCGGTGACGTGAAGCCGGTGGAGCTTTGCCCTGAGCATCGAAAGGTCCATGGGGGAAGAGGAATTGCACAAGAAGCACGGCGCCCGGGCCCTACGCCTGGGCCGGCGGCACCTGCACGAAGGTGTTGTCGATAAGGCGCGTCTCGCCAAAGAAAACTGCCACGGCGGCCAGTACCTCCTGCCCGGGCACGAGGTGATCGACGGGCTGGAGGGTGTGGGCGTCCACGACCTCCGCGTACTGCACGTCCGCGTCGGGCGCCGCTGCGAGCTTATTTTCCATCGCTCCAACAACACCTTCCGCCGCCTGTTCCCCCCCTTCGACCGCCTCTTCGGCGGCGGTTACGGCCTCGTACAGCACCGTCGCCTGGTTCCGCTCCTCGGGATTGAGGTACTCGTTCCGGGACGACTGCGCGAGGCCGTCGGGCTCCCGCACGGTCGGCACGCCCACAATCTCGATGTCGAGGAGCAGGTCTTCCACGAGGCGCCGGAGGATGACGTACTGCTGCGCGTCCTTGCGGCCAAAGACCGCCATGTCGGGCTTACAGGCGTGGAAGAGCTTGGTTACGACGGTGGTCACCCCACGAAAATGCCCTTCCCGATACGCCCCGCAAAGGTGCTCGTCGAGCCGATCCACGTCGACCCACGCAAGGGGGCCAGGCAGGGCCTCGTCGTCGGCGTAGGGGTACATCTCTTCGACCGACGGGGCGAACATCGCGTCCACGTCGAGCGCCTCCAGCGTTTCCCGGTCGCCCTCCAGGTCGCGCGGATAGTCGTCGTAGTCTTCACCCGGTCCAAATTGGGTAGGATTGACGAAGACGGAGACGGTCACGTGATCGGCCTCTGTCAGGGCCCGGCGCACGAGGGCCAGGTGTCCCTCGTGCAGGGCCCCCAGGGTCGGCACGAGGGCGAGGGTTTGTCCCTCGACCCGGGCCGCGTCGGCCTGAGCCTGCATGGCGTCAACGCTACGAAGCAGTTCCATTGGCGGGCGCGTCGGGTTGGTGCACGAGACTGCAAACAGATGCCGCACGGAGCTACGGGGCCACGTCCATCTAGTTCGTGCCCTCGGGTCTGACGGCCCCCACCGCCCCCGGTGGCCCGGAGCAGTGTCCCCAACGATCGGTACCCCTTCGCACACCGCATTACACCAGACGATACGTTTCACGTCTCATGGCCCAGTCCATCGACGCCGTTCTCGAGGAGCTTGACCAGATCCTGGCCGAGGCCCGTCGGCAGCGGAGTCGTCTCGGCTACTTTGCGGCCCTCTACCGAGACGTCACGGCCCGCGTGCAGGACGCCATTGAGGCGGGGAATTTTGACGACGGGACCCGGATGGAGCGCCTGGATGTCCGTTTTGCACGCCACTACCTCGATGCCTTAGAGGCGCACAATTCAGGAGGCGACCCGCCCCGAGCATGGACCCACACGTTCGAGGCCGCATCTCGGTGGCGCCCCCTCGTGCTTCATCACCTCCTGCTCGGCATGAACGCACACATTAATCTTGATCTCGGCATCGCCGCCGTGGAAGTGACCACCGAAGAGACCCTCCCCGACTTGAAGGGCGACTTCGACCGGATTAACCGAATCCTGGGGGACATGATCGAAACGACCCAGACCCGAATCGCAGACGTCTCGCCGTGGATCGGCGTTCTCGATCGGCTTGGGGGGCGAGCCGACGAGGTGATTAGCAACTTTTGCCTCGTTCAGGCACGGAACGACGCGTGGGACTTCGCTGCGAGCCTAGCGGCGCTTGACGCCGAGGCGCAGGCCCGTGCGATCGAGACCAAGGATGAGGAGACGGCCCGGCGTACGGCAGACATTCTCCGACCGGGCGGCCCATGGATTGTCCCGGCCCTCCTATGGGTTCGACTGTGGGAGACGGCTTCCGTCCCAACGATCCTGTCAACCCTCTCGCGCACGAGCCCGGCGGTGTGATGCTGAGAACCCCACACGAGAGTCAAACATGGAGGCCAGGCGAAAGCCGTCCGCGGCGATGCGGAGCCAGGAGCGCGCTTCCTAGAAAGCAAAAGCCGGTACCGGGGGTGGGACTCGAACCCACACGGGCCACAAGGCCCAACGGATTTTCGTACCACTCCAATTTTCATTGGTGGGTGCGTGGTCTGGACTTTCTCTTCACCGTGTCCGGCCGGACGTAGGTGCTGCCCGTCAAGTCTCTGCACCTTCCCGCGGTCGGGCTTGGCTCAGGATTACCAGTCGAAAGGCTTCCCTGACTTTGAGCAGGTCTACATGGGGCGTTTCCACCCCAGCACTCATTCAATAAGTCCGTTGCGTCTACCAATTCCGCCACCCCGGCGATTTGGAGCTTCTAGTATAAGCACTCGCCGGGATGTGGTTCGCCGACACCGGCACCTCCCACCTGCGGCTTCCGCCCAATGCATTCAGCCCCCCGGTTGTGAACCCGTCGGCCTCGATACGGCAGACGCTTCAGGATCCGCGTCCGGAGAAAACTCGAGTTCGGGGGTGGGCGTACTAACTTATTGAATCCAGTACTCAGGAATTCTGCAACGCGCATTGGACAGGCGCTCTGCTGAACCCCGCTCCTTACGATACCGTCACGTTCCGTCGATCACAACGTTGCTCCAGATCAATTTGGCGCGTCGCCAATAGTGTGACTGTTATACTGACCAGTTTCTCTTAGCGGGTCTTCTGCCCCACCCTCACAGCCCGAGCCGATGCCGAAACGCGGTGATGGAGCCCTCAGTGACCAATCGACGACAGCCTCTCAGACCGGGGCGTCCTCTCCAGACCGATCGTTAGACGAGCAGGCTGTCGAGGCGTTTGAGATCGTCCAGCGGCGTGTTGACCGGGACGTGAGCCCCGAGCGCCTTCGCGGATTCTTGCAGGTGAAGACGGTTACCCCGGATACCATCCTCGGTCTCCTGGCCGACTATGGGCGCGCCCGTGGCCTGGTCATGAAGCCCCGGGCCCTTTCCCCCTCCGATGTGCTCAAGGCGGCGGCCCCCGGCGATTTGGTGCTCATGCCGGATCGGAATCTCGGGGTGGTGGAGGAGACCCGCACCAGCGTCCTCTCCGTACGCAGCTTTGGGCGGGATGAGGTGCAACGTGTAGGCCCGGACGCTTTGACAGGACCCGACGGGGCGGTGTCTCTTCTCCACATCGAGGGGGAGACGCCTCATTTTCTCAACAGCGAACGGCGGTCCTCGTCGGGTTCGGACGTCCGCTCCGCAGAATACATCCACGACCCGCACGACCACCGTGAGAACATCCAGGAGACCTTCGCCAGTCTCCTCAGCCTGCTGGGCGACGAGGACAAGGACCTCGTCACGGTAGCGGTCTACGCCGCCATGGTGGCGATCTTCTCGCTCACGGTTCCTCTTGCGTCGCAGGGCATCATCGACTCGGTGTCGCTGGGCACGTTCACCAATCAGATCGTGGTGCTTTGCTTCGCGATCACCGTGGGGCTGTTGCTCTACGGGGGCTTCGACATTCTGAAGTACTACACGGTGGACATGCTTCAGCGTCGCCTCTTTGCCTCCACGTCCATGGAGATGGCCTACCGACTGCCCCTCATGAAACGGTCGGAGCTAGAGGGGGAGTACGGACCGGCCCTGGTCAACCGGTTCTTCGACGTGGTCTCGATGCAGAAGAGCCTGTCGAAGATTCTTCTGGACGGGATGGTGTACGCACTCATCGCGCTGGTGAGCCTCATCCTGCTCACGGTGTACAGCTCCTTTTTCCTGATTGTGGGCCTGATGGCCGTCTTATTTACCCCGGTACTCATTTGGGGGCTGGGCCGAAGGGGCCTGCGAACAAGCATCGAACAGTCGAGCTTCAAGTACGCCACGGCCCACTGGTTGGAAGACCTCGCCCGGTGCCAGCAAAGCTTCAAGCTGAACGGGTCCCCGTCATATGTGCACGCCCGCACCGACCGGCTCGCCTCCGACTACGTCCGGGCCCGCGGCAACCACTTCCGAATTTTTGGGCGTCAGCTTGCGGCCGCGGCGGCCTTCCGGGCCATCATCGTGGGTCTCGCCCTCGGGATTGGCGGGTACCTGGTCACGCAGGGCGACATCACGCTTGGCCAGTTCGTTGCGGCGGAGCTTCTGATCGTCTACCTCACCAACAACGGCTTCAGCCTGGTTCAGCTTTTCGCGTCCGGGTATGACCTGCTGACGGCGATCAGCAAGATCCTGCACGTCACCGAAAAGCCCCTGGAGGAGGTCGGCGGCGAGGAGGTACCCCCCGAATCCGGCCCCGCCTCGCTTCGCTTGCGCAACGTCACCGTCGGGTACGAGGACGCCTCGCCGGCACTCAGCGAGGTCTCGTTCGACGTAGCGCCGGGCGAACACCTGTGCATCGTTGGGAACAGTGGGGCCGGAAAGACAACTCTCACGCAGGCCCTCGTGCGAATGCATGATCTCGATCAGGGTCAGATCATGTTCGACGGGCACGACATCGCCCGCCTCGATCCGCAGGCGTACCGGAGCGTCGTGGGCCTGGCCCTGTCCAATGATGAATTGTTCAAGGGCACGGTGGAGGAAAACATCACCATGGGCCGCTCGCTGAGCTACGCGGACGTGGAGCAGGCCCTCCATCTGTCGTGCCTTGAGGATGCCATTCTGGAGCTTCCCGACGGACTGCAGACCCCCATCACGTCTGCGGGCCTCGCACTTCCGCAGGGAATGGTCCGGCGCATTATGATCGCGCGGGCGGTGATCGGGGAGCCTCGGCTGCTGATTCTGGACGAGCCGTTGAACGGCATCGAGGACCCGGTGAAGAAGACCCTGGCCGACCGGCTGTACGATCACGACGCGTGGACCATCGTCTCCGCGGCCGACGACAACCCGACGGCCGTGCGCCGGGCCGATCAGGTTCTTGTGCTGGAGCAGGGAGAGATCGTGTGGCGGGGCGCAGCGGATCAGCTGAGCAACGAGTCCGATGACTTCCTCCGGCGGCACTTTTCCCGCTTCGTTTCGACAATACAGGACGACGGGGTCCCGTCCTGAGCGGCCCGTTTTGCCCCCCCTTCCCATTCCCTGCCCAAACTGGGGCGGAACAACATAATTCATCTCTTCCTTCCGGCCCAAACGCTTGCCCAATATGAGCGCTGACCGTCCCGACTCGGACTCCTCTCCGGATGCACTGCCTCCTGCATGGGAACGGCAATGGCTGCAGCCAACGGCTAAGATGGACGCGCCCACGAACCTGGGGCGCACGAGTGCCCTCGAGGCGGCCCAGTCCCCCGCAATCACGCGCTCGATTCTCGTCGTCTCGGCGTTTTTTCTCGTCGCCCTGGGGGTGGCGCTGACATTCATTCCGTGGCGCCAGACGGTCTCCGGCAGCGGTGAGGTGACGGCGTACGCCCCGGAGGCCCGTCCCCGAACCGTTGAGTCCCGGATCTCGGGCCGCGTCACCGACTGGCACGTCGTCGAGGGGGACGAGGTGGCGGAAGGGGACACCATTGCGGTGTTGGGGGATCTGGGCTCCTCCTACCTAGACGACCAGTTTGCGGACCGGGTGGCCGAACAGCGGACCAACAAACTCAATGGACTGCGCCTGGAGGTGGAGCAGGCCCGCCAGAAACTTGCCCAGGCCCGCCAGAAACGACGGTCCGCCGAGGCAAAGGTTGAAAACGCCGCCCTGGGCATATCGACGGCCCGCACCCGGCTCGCCCGCATCGAGGACCTGCAGAGCGACGGCATCTCGTCCGTCCGGGACCTGGAGACCGCCCGGCTCAAATTTCGGAAGGCACGGACCGACTCGGTCGCCGCCGCGGCGGACCTGGCCGCGGCACGCCGGGCCGTTGAGTCGGCTCGCCTCAACGTGGACCGGAAGGAGCAGAAGCTGGGGGCTCAGCAGGCTGCGCTCAGCCGCAAGGTTGACAATGCCCGGGAGCGCGCGTCCAACGCCGTGGTCCGTGCGCCCATCGGCGGAACAGTGTCCAGCATCAACCGCGTGGGGCCGGGCCAGACGGTCAAGAAAGGGACCTCCCTCGCAACGGTCGCCCCCGAGACGGACGACCGGGCCGCGGAGCTCTTTGTGAGCAGCATCGGCGCCTCCCTCGTCGAGCCGGGCCGGCAGGTCCAACTGCAATTCTCCGGGTTCCCTGCCCTCCAGTTTTCGGGGCTGCCCGACGTCTCCACCGGTACCTTCAGGGGAACCGTCCGCTTCATCGATCCCATCGGAGATGGGTCCGGCCGCTTCCGGATGCTGGTCGTCCCGGACACGACCACAGACGACTCCAGCTGGCCCAGTCCTGAATACCTCCGTCAGGGCGCGCCGGCAAAGGGGGCCGTACTGCTGTCCAACGTGTCGCTCGGGTACGAAATCTGGCGCCGCATGAACGGCCTCCCCCCGCAGCTCTCCACGCAACAAGGGGCGGCCTCGGCGAAGTAGACCGCCGGAAGCACCCCGACTGCCTCGCACATCCCAACTCCCCCCAACCCGGATGACCGTTCGCGCTCTGGTCCTCATTCTCGCGTTCGCCCCGATTGGGGCGGTGGCTCAGGACCCCGGCATGCCGGCACGAGGCAACGACACGAACGCCGCCCTCCCCTGCGCGTCGGCGGACGACTGCCCGGTGCTCACCCTGGATGACGTGCGTCGCCGAGTGCTGGCGACCAGTCCGGCCGCCCGGGCCAATCGGTTGGCAGACGACCGGGCGGCGGCGCGAATCTTGGACGCCCGGGGCGGTTTCGAACCGTCGCTCGTGTCCGGCTACGAGTACAAGACGCAGGACGGGAAGGACAAACTGAACGTGCTACGAAGCGGGGTCAACTGGCCCCTGAACCTGCCAGCGAGCCCAACCCTCAAGTTCGACTATCGCCGGGGGCTCGGCTCCAGCATCGATCCGTCGGTGAAAACCTCCCGGGTGGGCGAGACGCGCTTTGGCCTCTCGTTCGCTCCGCTCGGGGGATTTCGGACCGACAAGTCTCGGGCCGCACTCGACAAGGCCCGGCTGGCCCCCCGACGGGCCGACGCCCTGCAGGCCAGAAAGCGAAACCTGTTGCTGTTGAAGGCCTCTCGGGCCTTCTGGGACTGGGTGAAGGCCCGCCAGACCCTGGAGGTGAGCCGCGGGCTGCTTCAGCTGGCCGAGCGGCGCCAGACCCTGGTCACAAAAGAAGCACGGGCCGGCGAAATTCCGGCGGTTGACAGCATCGACGCGGCCCGGACGACCGCCAGCCGCCAGGCAACGCTGGAGAAGGCGCGACGGACTGCGCGCGAGAAGCGCATCAAGCTCGCCACGTTTCTGTGGGACGAAGACGGCTCCCCGGCGTCGTTCCGGTACGCGCCCCCGGACTTGGACATGCCCGCCCCCGTCGACACCACCCAGCAGTCGGATGCCGTGGAGAGGGCCCTTACGCGCCGCCCCATGTTGCGGGTGATGGACCTCAAGCGCCAAAAGACCGAAATCGAGCAGCGACTGGCCCAGGAGCAGCTCCGTCCCAAGGTCAAACTTGAGGCCCAGGCCGTATCGTACACGGACAGCCCGTTGAACATTTCGGATGTCAAGGTAGGCTTCGAGGTGGACCAGCCGTTCTTTTTCCGGGGCCGACGCAGCGACGTGCAGGAAACCGAAATTGCGCTGCGCGACCTTGAACTGAAGCGGGATGCCGCCAGGCGGACAGTGCGGGCGGATGTGGAGTCGGCCCTCGCCGCTCTGACGCAGTCTCACCGCCGGGCTCGGTCGGCGCAGCGCAACGAGCAGCTCGCCGAGCAGCTCCGACGAGCAGAGCAGCGCCGCTTCGAGCAAGGACAGGGCACCCTATTTGTGCTCAACAAGCGGGAGCAGTCCCTGGCGAAGGCACGGAAGCAGTTCATCGCCGCCAAGATTAGCACCCTGAAGGCCCGCGCGACCTACCAGTGGGCCACCGGCACCATCGGAGACCCGTACGTTGACAGTGGCCTGCAAAATGAGCAGAAGGACTCCGTGCGAGAATAGCCTCTTCCTGCTCTCCCCCGAAAGGCACATCCCCCGAACGAAGGCTGCTCCACGCAGCCGATACGAAAATCCTCTTCTCATACAGCCAATGTTATGACGCTCGCCTTCATTAGTCTTATAGCCATCACACTTGGAATCGTACTCGTCTTTGGCCTCGGCTTTGGCGCCATGTACGTCCTGTGGACACTGCTTCAGCCCCCCGAGACTCCAGATGACTCCGAGGAGAATTGAGAATACAGGCGGGCCTCTTCTGCCCACGTAGACCCTACTGGAAGACCGCCTTCCGTCCAAAAACCGAAACCACGGGAGCGGCGCAGTTCGGATCCCCGGCCGTATACTATGTAAATACGAGGTCTTCCTGAGCGCTTTTTTAGGTTTCACCGCCGCCATCGTTATCGGTGTCGTCACAGAGGACGGCGGGGTCACGCTGGGTCTCCTCGTAGGTGATGGTCCGACCCTTCGGAAACGTAATGTCCATCGTCTGCTCGTCCACCCGCTCCACCATCCACTCGGTTCCTTGCCGAAATTGGATCTTGTCGTTCTCGTACTGAACGGAGGAGGGATACATCATGCAATTCCCTTCCTCCCCCACACGCCACGTTTCGATCCACTGGTCTTCAATGCGGAGATAGACTGTGTACTTCTCTCCCTCCCGCTGAAAGTCGTGCTTCAGCGTCTGGGCCTCGGCAGTCGGCACCGTAGCAAATGCGAACAGGGCAGCGTAGAGGAGGCACTGGAGAAACCGGGTCACGATACGAAGCTGTGTGTCGGGAGGTGAGGATCGGCGGGGTTCCGTGTCGCGGTTCCGATGCACCAAGACGTGTTCTTGACGAATGCCGTCTCGGAAGATTCTGACAAACTGGATTGGAAGAACGGTTTGTGCCTCTGAAGAACCGCGACTGTAGGCTTTGTGTAGTAGTTAGGAGCACGTCGCGCCAGCAAAATTGCTCCGTCGTATCAACGGCCGAACGTAATAGAATTGGAAGCCCTGGTCTAAATCGGAAATCGCGAAGATCTGAGACATCTCTAGACCCCGATTTGTACCCGAGGATCTGAGTTCACGTACTGTATGGGAATCCCGTAGGGCTCCGTGGCGGAAAACAATCGCGCCTCACTCTCCCTGTTTTCCTCGCCCTTCCTTCTTCTAAGGGGTAGTAAGCTGTCTCGAAGTCAATCGCGTCGACCCATAAGAGAAGAAGCCCCCACGAAGGAGACGATCTGGGGGGCTTTAAGCCTTGCGGAAACGACGCACGACAGGGGACTTGGAATGAAGCTCTGCGGTTTCAGTGATCGGGGCCACAATGCCGTTTCGGACGATTCGCCTCCTTTCATCGTGCTCCCCTCCTCCGATGCGTCAGACGATCTAACCCGTCGCCACGGCCGTGACCATTGTGATGTGCCTTCCCTTAGGCCATCCGCATGGACTTCGGCAAGAGCGCCTCAGACAACACAGACGAAGATCACCAGGTATTGCTACTTTGCCGCGGAGCCCAGATGGAAGAACTCCTGCTTACTGTATACAAAAGGGATCAAGAAGAGAGGACTTCTACGTCCGCGGAAGAAGTAGACCCGAAAAGCAGTCAGTCTTCTTCGGACTGGACGTGAAGCTCGTGCCGCTCCGTATCTACCTCAATGCCGGGGTCGTCGACCGACGCGAGGGCCGATTCCAGGTCCAGATCGGGACGGGGAAGCCCCGCCACCACGAGCGTCCAGAAGTCGGCGTCGTAGCTTCGAGGATCAATGGCCGCGGCGCCGGTCGTGATGTCAACCTGTAGTGCCAACCGGAGGGCCCCGGTCTCGGCGTCTCGGTAGGTCGTCGTAAAAAGATGCTCCTCGCTACGGGTCGTCTCTACCCGGAGGTCGTCTCCCTCCTCGGAGGTCACGAGGCTCTCTCCCACGGCGATCTCAGTCGGTTCGTCGGGCATGCGGCAGCGGGTATTTTGGGGGAGTGTATTGGTTTAAAACGTAAGCACCAGCCGGTTCGACCGAAAGGTCGCCCCGCGCTCGTCTCTGGTCCAAAACGGAACCTCCCCCCGTTTTCATCGATTCCCACCGGTCCAATTTGTCAATTCCGCCCCCCGGCCTATGCCCCTACCTGACTCCGCCCTCGATCCGCTTCGCCGCCGGGCGCGTGAGCTTCTCCCCCGCGCCCACGTGCCATTTTCCGATGCCTCTGCGGCGGCTGTACTCCTTCTGGACGACGGCAACTGGATTCCAGGGGTCCGCCTGGAGAGCGCCTCCTACTCCCTTACCATTCCGGCACTGCTCAATGCCTACACCACGGCCGTCGCCCTCGGTCGCGAAACGTCGATCGCGGCCTTTGTGCTCTCACGCCCCTTTCGCCGAGAAGAAGCCCTCTACGTTGAGGACTTGCCCCAGGGCCCCTTCAAGCCGGCCGCCGATGACGCCTGGATTCGAGGCGCGGGACAAAACAGCACGCTGCCCACTGTGCAGTCTCCAGTCCCCCCAGGCCTCGACGTCTCCATCGACGAGACAGAGGACGGCGTTCAGGCGGTCCGCCACGTGTCGCAGCGGGCCCATGTGCCGTCCTCCGGCTACCCCGTGGGGGCCATTCTTGATACCCAAGAAGGCCCCTTCGTGCCGGGCGTCAACGTAGAGCACCCGGACTGGGCCCGGATCCTCTGTGCCGAGCGGAATGCCCTGGGGACCCTGCAGTCGTACGCGCTTCCGTCGCCGCGTCACCTCTACCTCACGTGCGAGGACGACGCTAACGGCACGCCGTGTGGGGCCTGCCGGCAGCTCCTCGCGGAACTCGCTCCCGAAGCGACGCTTTGGATGGATCGACACGGTGCCCCCCCCGAGCGCTCCAGCGTGTCGGCCCTGCTACCGGGTTCGTTCCAGGGTCGAGCCCTGCTCGGCGCCTCATAAGGCCCTGCAAAGACCCCACCCCGCCCGAATGTCCTCGACACCACGGCAGGCCCGCAACTGAGACGCGCCTGCTCCTCATCGGTCGGGCTGCTGAATGACTCCTTCTCAGCGAACCGCCCCCAACGCCCCGCCGGCCCCGTGCGACCAGCTCCCCCACTGTTCACCGGTCCGTCGGTGGAATCTTCGCTCCGGTCGGCGATTCACGCGAGTAGTTCTGCATGACCCTATACGTTTTTCTCTTCTTCGCCGGCCTGCTGCTGCTTTATCTGGGTGCCGAGGGCCTCATTCAGGGCGCCTCCAGCATTGCCCTCCAGTACGGGATCCGCCCCGTCGTCTTGGGACTGACGGTGGTCGCCCTCGGAACGTCGATGCCGGAGTATCTGGTCAACGTGTTTGCGCTGATATCGGGGGAGTCCCCGCTCGCCATCGGCAACATTATCGGGTCTAACATTAGCAACGTGGCCCTCATCCTTGGGGCGTGTGCCATGGTGCTGCCCCTCGCCGTCGCGCCCGATGTGTTACGACGCGAGTACCCCGTGATGCTCGGCGTGATGGTGCTTTTTTACCTCTGCGCCCTCGACGGCGTCATCGGTGCCAGGGACGGCATTGCGATGGTGATCCTACTCTCCGGGCTCGCCGCCTACGTGTTCTACGACGCCCACCAGACCACAAAGGGCACGGTCCTCGAAAGCATGGAGGGTGAACTCGACTCCGCCGATCCCGAGCTCTCAACCGTGGCCAAGACGGTTTACGTGACTGGCGGCATGGGGGGACTCACGCTCGGGGCGCATCTGATGGTCGAAAACGCCTTAGCGATCTCGGATGTCCTGAACATCGACCACGTTGTGATCGGCCTGACGGTGGTGGCGATTGGCACGAGCCTGCCCGAGTTGGCGGCCTCCATGGTGGGCACCTTGAAGAAGGAGGTCGACATGACCGTGGGCAACGTGATTGGGAGCAATCTCTTAAATGTGTTGTTCGTGGTGGGGACGCTGGCCATCGCCGAGCCCATCACGGTCGATCCAGAGACAATCCGCCTGCACTTTCCCGTCATGCTGGGATTTTGTGCCCTGGTGGTGCCCCTAACCTGGTGGGATCAAAAGATTACTCGGGTGGAAGGGGCATTCATGGTGATTGCCTTTCTGGCGTTCATGGTGTTTCTGTATGTGTGAGTCGCCTGCGTCCGCCCTCGGAGAGGTCTTCCCTTCGGGCCTCCTGTCTGGACTCCCGGTGCGAACGGCCCGGCTCCCTCCCGTTCTGGCCGTCACGATCTGCTTGTGCGCGTTCTGCATCGTGCAGCCGGCCGGGGGGACTCCCGCCGACAGCGCGTCCGCGGAGAAGTACTGGATCCTTCTCACGGACCGGCCCTCCGAGCCCTCTTCTATCAGTGATACGTCTTCGGCCCGTCCGGTCGCGCCGGCGTTTCTGAACCGCCTCCGTGCCCTCAACGTGCGGCCTCTTGTCCGGAGCCGCTGGCTCCACGCCGTCTCCGCTCGGCTCTCGCCCGACACCCGTGCTGCGGTGGCGGCGCTTCCCTTTGTTCGGGAAACACGGCGGGTGGGCTCGCTCCGCCCCCAGGGCTCATTCTCGGAACCGACCGGTCCACCCCCACCCGATTTGGGGGCTGCGGCCGAGCCGTTGTCCCGCATCAACGCCCTCCCCCCGCTGGCCCGCGGCCTGAACGGACACGGCGTAGACGTGGGCTTCCTGGACGCGAGCTACGCCGGCCTTCGCCACCCCGTATTTTCGCACCTGCGCGCCAACGATCGGCTCGGGGGGCTACGGAACGTCACGGCTGGGCAGCAAGGAGGCACCCACGGCGCCAGCGTCGTGTCCGTGGCCGCCGGCTACGATCCCGGCTCGCTCGTGGGGCCGGCCCATGGGGCGACGATTTGGGGAGCGACGACGGAGTTTACCCAGTACGAGCGCAACGTGGAGGAGGACAACTTCGTAGCGGGCCTGGAGTGGCTTACCCGCCGCGGGGCAGACGTGGTAAACGCCTCAATCGGGTACACCCGTTTCGATGAGGGCCAGCGCAGCTACGGGCCCGAGGACCTGGACGGAGACACGGCCCTCACCACGCGAGCAGTCGACCAGGCCGCCCGGCGCGGCGTGACGGTAGTGGTCAGCGCCGGCAACAGCGGCTGCGGCACGCCGGCCAACTGCTGGTACTACGTCAACACGCCCGCCGACGCCGACTCGGCCATCGCGGTGGGCGCCATTGCCCCGGACTCGTCGGTGGCGTCTTTCAGCGCCCGCGGCCCGACCGCGGACGGTCGCCGCAAGCCGGACGTGGTGGTGCAGGGCGAGAAGGTGCCCGCCGCGTGGGAGAACGACCAGTACGCCCAGGTCGGTGGCACCTCCTTCGCCAGCCCCCAGGTGACCGGCATCGTCGCCCAAATGCTGCAGGTGAACCCCGCGCTGGGCCCAATCGAAGTCCGGCGGCTCCTGCGACAGACGGCCTCGCAGGCCCACGCCCCCGACACCACCCGCGGCTGGGGCATCGTGGACGCCGAGGCCGCCGTCCGACACGCCGAGTGGCAGGCACGCCGCACGGCGCCCCGCACCCTTCAGGCATCGACGCCAGACCCCGCTCTAGACGCCCCTTCACTCGTCGTTCCGGTATCTGCTCCGGCCCATACGACGACGATTCGGATCTCCCTCCGTACCGCACTCGGGCAAAGGGTGCGCCGCATCGAACGGGCGGGGCACCCCGGTCCCAACCGGCTTACGATCAACGTGGACGGCCTCCCGTCCGGCCTGTACCGGTACGTGGTAACGACGGACCGGGGCCACCGGGCCGCAGGGCGCGTCACAATTTCAAAGTAACCTCTCCGTCGGTATGGCGTTCTCGTTTGGGTACTCGCCCTGGCTGCTCCTCCTCTGCGTGGCGGTGGCGGGGGGCCTCACGTACTGGACCTACCGGGCGACCGTCCCTTCACTCAGTGCAGGGTGGCGCCTTTTGCTGGGCGGCCTCCGCTTTCTCGCCCTAGCCCTCATCTGCTTCCTGCTGTTTGAGCCCGTCCTGCAACAGTTTCAGTCGACCGAGCGCCCGCCGGTTCTGGCCGTCCTCCTCGACGACAGCCAGAGCATGCAGGTGGTGGCGAACGGGGACACTTCTGCCGCCCGCCCCAGCGCGGCCCGAAGCTCTGTGCGGCCAGTCGTGGACGCTTTTCAGGACGAGGCCATGCCGGGGACGACGCGCTTCTTCCGGATCGGGGACGGGGCGCCGCGGGGCCTCTCCGGATCGGTCCTCGACTCGCTCCGCTTCGACGACGCCCGCACAGACCTCGCGAACGGCCTCCAAGCGGCACCCGAGGAGTTGCGGAGTGAAAATCTGGGCGGCATCGTGCTCGTCTCTGATGGGCAGTACAACACAGGGCAAAATCCCCTGCGCGTGGCCGACCGGTCTCCGGTTCCTGTGCACACCGTCACCGTTGGCGACACCACCCGACAGCGCGATCTGCGCATCCAGAGCGTTACGACGAATGAGCGAGCCTACCTCAATTCGTCGGTGCCCGTCCGCGTTACCCTCAGCGCCACCGAGGGACCCGGCCAGCCGGTTTCCGTCACCCTCGAACAGGCCGGTCGCACGCTCGACCAACGCCAGGTGCGCCTGCCGAGCGGCACCGGAGAGGCGTCGGTGGATCTCACCTTTGAGCCCAAGCAGGCGGGTCGCCGACAGTTGACCGTGCGGGTCCCTCAGCTCTCCGGCGAAGTGACGACCCGCAACAACGCGCAGTCGGTATCGCTGCGGGTTCTGGAAAGCAAACGGCAGGTGCTGGTCCTCGGCGCGGCGCCCTCCCCCAACGTGAGCGCCCTCCGCCGCGTCTACGACCAGACCGCCGACACAGAGGTCACGACCCGCATCCCAACCCCTGAAGGGTCCTTCCTGGAGGGCCCCCTGCCGGACGACCTGTCGTCCTTCGATGTCGTAGTCCTCGCCGGCTTTCCGAGCACCTCCGTGCCCGACGACATAACGCAGCGCGTCGCCACGCTCGTGGACGATGGCACCCCTGCCCTCTTCTTTCTCGACCGCCAGACGGACCTATCCGCCTGGACTGAGCACTTCGACGCGGTATTGCCCGCCCGCCCCGATGCACCAATCTCATCGTTTTCGGAGGCCTCTTTCAGGGTCGTGGAGAGCGCCCGGCAACATCCTGTCTTTCGCATCGAGGACGCCGAAGGGGCGTTGTTTGAGCGGCTCCCGCCCCTTCAGATTCCCACGTCTGCGTGGACGCCCACGCCGGACGCTCAGGTGCTGGGCACCGCCGCCACGACATCCGCTCCCCTTCTGGTTCTTCGTCGCCGCGCGGGCCTGCGTACCGCCGTCCTTCTCGGAAGCGGGGTGTGGCGGTGGGCGCTTCTGCCGTCGGAGCTTCGGGCGGCCGATCCGCTCTGGCCCGGCCTGGCCTCCAACCTGCTTCGGTGGGCCAGCACCGAGGCGGACGATTCGCCGGTGCGCGTCCGCCCCACCGCCTCCACCTTCGGGGGCACCGACGCTGCCTCCTTCACCGGCCGGGTATACGACGAGAGCATGCAGCCGGTGTCGGAGGCCACGGTGGACGTAACGGTCACGGACTCCACCGGCACCGAATACCCCTACACCATGGACCCGGCCGGGCAGGGCCGGTACACACTCGACATCGGGACGCTGCCGGAGGGCACCTACCAGTACGACGCCCAAGCCCGGCTCGGCGAAGCCAATTTGGGGACGGACCAGGGGACATTCTCTGTGGCCCCCCTCCGGATTGAGTACCAGTCGCCTCGCGCCGACGCCGTGCTCATGCGTCAACTGGCCAGCCGGTCGGGCGGAGCGTCCTACACGCCCCAGACGGTCGACCGGTTGCCAGAAAAGCTGTCCGGCCAGGCCTCTTTTTCCAACGAGGTCGTCCAGCAGTCTTCAGAAGCCGAACTGTGGCGCACGTCGCTCTTCCTGATCGCCATTCTCGCCCTGCTGGCCAGCGAGTGGACGCTGCGAAAATTCTTCGGACTCACGTGATGACCCATGGCCGCCGAATCTCTCGGGGGATCGCTTCGTTGGTTCATTCTGGCCACCCCGAATTACCGGGGTGAGCTGATCGTCAGCGTCGCATACGAATCTACCACCTCCGAATGCTCTCCTCCGTCTCGCCCGTTGATCGCTCCCACCTCCCCGACCCCGTCGCCGACGTTGCCGACGAGGCGCAGTCTCTGGCCCAGGTCCTGGTGGGCGTGCGGCGCTACCTGCACCAGCACCCCGAGGTGGGAATGGAGGAGCACAACACATCCCGCTTCATTCGGGAAACGCTTGAGGGGTACGGGCTCGACGTGCATGGCCCGATCGCCGGCACCGGGCTGTATGTCGATATCGAGGGCGAAGCCCCAGGCGGGGCCGTAGGCTACCGGGCCGACATCGACGCCCTGCCCACGCAGGATCAGAAGCAAGTGCCCTACCGCTCACAGACCCCCGGCGTCGCCCACCTCTGCGGGCACGACGCCCACACGGCCATCGCCATCGGGGTTGCCCTGGTGCTCCACAACAACCGTGATCGACTACAGGGGCGGGCCCGCGTCTTTTTTCAGCCCAACGAGGAAGGTCTCCCCAGCGGAGCGCCCCTCATGATCCGAGGGGGGGTCCTGGAAGGGCTCGACGCCGTGTACGCGGTGCACGTCGACCCGACCTTAGAGGTGGGACGCTACGGCCTCATCACCGGTCCCGTGACGGCCTCCTCCGACCGATTCGAGGTCCGGATTCGGCAGGAAGGGACCGGCCATTCGGCCCGTCCCCACGAGGGTGCCGATACCGTATGGATCGCCTCGCAGCTGATGAATCAGTTTTACCAGCTGTCTGGACGCATCACCGACGCCCGCACCCCGAGCGTCCTGACCGTCACCATGCTGGACGGCAGTGAGGCCCACAACGTGATCCCCGAACAGGCCTCTCTCGGAGGCACCCTGCGGACTGTCTCCCGAGACGATCGCGAGACGATCCGTGCCTACATGCACCAGACCGCCGACCGGATGGAGGCGCTCCATAGTGCACATGTGGAGTTGGATTTTGAGGACGGGTCTCCCCCCGTGATCAACGACGAGGACGCCATCGCGAACGTGGAGGACACCATCCGGGAGACGTTCGGGGAGGAGGCGATTCACCAGATCTCAGAGTCGAGCATGGGCGGCGAGGACTTCGCCCACTACCTGAAGCACGTCTCTGGCGGCTTCATTCGGGTTGGCACGGCGTCCGGCCCGGAAACCAGCTATCCCCTGCATCACCACCGGTTCGACCTCGACGAGACGCCCCTCGCCCCCACCTCTCGCCTGATGGCACGGGTGCTTCTGAACCACCTGGACCAGGAGACATCGGGGGACACCTCCACCGGCCCCGATCTGACGTCGACGGACAACGGGACTCCTGAAGTGACCCATTAACCCCCATTCCAGTAGGGCATGCACCTCCGTGGTGTGCCCGTCGGACTACGCTTCACTGGTGGGAGACCCGAAGAGACGTCTCCCCCTTGTATGGGCTCCGTGTTTTGTGTTGACTCCGTATTTGTGTTGACTCCGCATAGGACCGAGCCGAGGGGACCACAGGGTACAGGGCGGTATTTTGCACTGATGCAGTCGGCCTGTTGACGTTCGTTCAGACTTGACCAGAAGTCGCCCTTTTGTTATTTTATATTCAAATGTTTGAACAGACAATTCCTAGTCTCCGGTCTGGATCCCCGTGGATCCATGCGTCTGCTTTCGTGGAGCGTCGTACTTCTTCTCTTAGGGGGCGGGACTGTCTTCTCCCCCCGATCCGTCGCCGCACAGCCGGCGCCCGGAGATGTAGTGATCAACGAGGTTTTATACGCCCCGTCGCCCTCGACCAATGAGTTTGTCGAGTTCTATAACCGGTCTGGAGGCCCCATTGCACTTGAAGAGCTTGCTTTCGCGGACGCCAACCAGTCGTACGAACCGGTAGCGGCGACCGACACGATGCTGAGTGACGGAGCCCATGTCGTCCTGGTGCGGGACCCGGAGGCCTTCACGGCGGCGTTCTCGAGCGCGACGTTCCTGACACCGGACGAGTGGCCAGCGCTCAACAATGGGGGCGATACGGTCTACCTCCGTCACACCCCCTCCAGCACCTCTCTCGACTCGGTGCCGTACGATCCCTCGTGGGGCGGTCGTGACGGCCGGTCCCTGGAACGGATCGATCCGGGTGGGCCGTCCGACACCGATACGAACTTTGCGTCGTCGGACGCTACGTCCGGGGCCACCCCCGGCACCCAGAACAGCGTCTACGCTCCGGACGAGACGCCCCCGTCCCCCGTCCGTGTCGTTCCCTCTCAGACCGGCGACTCGGTAACGGTCGTCTTCTCGGAGCCGGTCGCCTCCACCAGCGTCTCTCCCGAGGCGTTCCGGTTCGACTCGGCCGACGCCCCCTCCATCGTGGCGACCCGGATCGACGACGGCAGCCCGGCACAGGTCCGCTGTGCACTGGCAAACCCCCTCTCCACCGGCGAGTACCGCCTCGTCGCCACTGGCATATCCGACCCACGGGGCAACGTGCAGACCGAAGACACCGTCTCGTTCTCCTACGTCGTCGCCACCCCGCCCACCCTCGGCGACATCGTTGTGTCCGAGATCATGTACGCCCCCTCCCTGGCCTCCAACGAATTCATCGAGGTGTACAACCGGTCGGACAAGGTCCTCGATCTGGGTGCCCTCCACTACGCGGACGACGAGCGAGACTTTGCGCCGGCCGCCCCTCCGCTCACCCCTTTCCACCCCGGCCAGTACGCCGTGCTCGTGCGCGACGAGGAGGCGTTTGAGGAGACATATCCGTCTGTGAAATTCACTGCCCCAGAGGGATGGGATGCCCTCAACAACGGCGGAGATACGGTCATTCTGCGCCACGCTCCGTCCAGTACCCAGATCGATTCAGTGCCGTACGCCCCATCGTGGGGGGGTAGTGGCGGCCGGTCGCTGGAACGGATCGACCCGCGCGGGTCCTCGGACAAAGCATCGAACTTTGCGTCGTCAGCGGCCCCGAATGGAGCGACACCCGGCGCACAGAACAGCCGCTTCGCCCCCGACACCATGCCCCCACAACCCACCTTCGCCGAGCAGGTGGACTCTTTGGGCGCTGCGGTCGTCTTCGGCGAGCCGGTCCGCAGCGCAAGCATTCGCCCGGAGCGCTTTCAGTTTGAGGACGTGACGGTCACGCAAACGCAGGTCCAGGCCGACAGCATCGTGCGCCTGTCCCTCTCGGATCGCCCGACCGCCGAGGCCGTGGTCGTCACCGGCGTGCAGGACCAAGTGGGCAATCGCCTGGATCGGGCCTCCCTGCCGTTCGCCCGGCGTCCCACCCCCGGCACCCTGGTTCTAAACGAGCTCATGTTCGATCCCCTGGCGGACGACTTCGACGACCGGCCCAACCAGGTGGAGTACGTGGAGCTGCGCAACCTCGCCGACCATTCCCTGACGCTCACTGGACTCGCGCTCACCGACCGCCCCACCGAGGACGGGACGGCAGACACGCTCCGGGTCGGGCGGCACCGCGGCCTTGCCCCCGGTGGATTCGCCGTAGTGGCTGCCGCTCCGAGGGACACCGTGCAGCCCCGGTCGTCCCAACTCGCCGCCGCGTTTCCGGACGCGCCGCTGCTCTCAGATTCTGTCACCTTTCTCCCGGTCCAGAGCGCCTCCCTCAGCCTCCGCAACGACGGGGACCGAGTTCGGGTGCACCGCCGCGACACTGCGGTCGTTGCGGACGTAACCTACTCTCCGGACTGGCACGCCGCCGGCCTCGCAGACCCGAAGGGCACCGCGCTCGAGCGGATCAGCCCAACTGCCGAGGCCAGTGCCGCCGACAACTGGACGAGCAGCACGGCGTCCGCAGGAGGCACGCCCGGTGCGCCGAACGACGTGTCGCTGGCCCCGCCCGACGATGCCCCGAACGCCCCGGGCCTTGCCATCCACCCCAGTCCATTCTCCATTGAGCGAGACGGAGCGACGCGCATCCAGTACACCCTGCCCGACCGCCCGAGCCTCGTTCGGGTGCGCATTTATGATGCGCGGGGCCGCCGCGTGCGCACCCTTGAAGAAGCGCGCCTCGCCGGCCGTAGCGGCGAACTGGTCTGGAACGGCCGCGACGACGAGGGCGATCGGGTCCGGATCGGTCCCTACGTGGTGCTGCTCGAGGCCGTACAGGCCGATGGCGGCACCACCACCGAACTCAAAGAGACAGTTGTGATGGCCCGTCCCCTGAACTGATTCGACGCGGATGGCTCTTGCACACAGGCGGGGCTACGCGCGCTCGAAAAGCGCCCCTTCGATCGTGAGACCGGGCCCGAAGGCCATGGCCACGCCCCGCTCCGGAGGGGCCCCGTCGCCCCGCGCCGCCTGCTCAAAGATGCGCTTCAGAACGAACAGAATGGTCGGGGAGCTCATGTTACCGTAGCGCCGAAGCACCTCCAGGCTCGGCTGAACGTCGCTGGGCGTGAGACCGAGCACGTCCTGGGCCCGCTCCACCACGGCCCGTCCTCCGGGATGAACGGCCCAGAAGTCCATCTCGGCGGGCGTCCGGCCGTTGGCCCCGAGGAGGCTCTCGACATAGCCCGGCAGGTGGTCGGCGATCACGTCCGGCACCCGTGAGGAAAGCCCCATCAGGAATCCCGTGTTGCCGATCGCCCAGGTCATGTCCTCCATCGAGTCGTCATCAAGTTGGCTCTGGCCGTCGACATAGGTCATCCGGCCGCGGGCTTCCCGGTCCGACCGCCCTGATAGAACCGTGGCCGCCGCGCCGTCGGAGAAGAGCGAGTTGACGACAACGGTCTCCAGGGTGTCGTCGATTTGGAAGTGAAGCGTGCAGAGCTCCGTGCACACCACCAGCACCCGGGCATCGGGCTCACTTTGACAAAAGCTGTGGGCCACCCGAAGCGCGTTGAACGCCGCGTAGCACCCCATGAAGCCGATGAAGGTTCGCTCCGTGTCGGCTGGCAGGCCGAGCCGCTTGACAAGCTCAACGTCGAGCCCCGGGGCGAAGAAGCCGGTGCAGCTAACGGCCACCACGTGCGTAATCTCGTCCGCCTCCGTGTCAGCCCCGTCGAGGGCCCGGCCGGCTACGTCCTCCGCCAGCGGGATGGCGGCCTCCCGATACTTTTCGTTGCGCTCGCGGGTGGACGGGGCCGGGTCAAGCGACCAGTTCTCCGGAAAGAAGGTGAAGGCCTCCGGATCGTCTTCCCCGTAGTCGGCCACACACGAGTACCGGTAGTCGATGGCCGACTGCCGGTAGAGCGCCGGGAGACGTGCCCGTAGCCGTGCCGGCAGGCGATCGATCTGCTGCATGAACTCGGCCGTCTCCGGCTGCGGCGTGCGCTCGGAGGGGTTGCCGGTAGCAATCGATTCGACGACGGTGTGCATGCAGGACCTGGCGCTTCGAAAAAGAAAGAGAACCCATCTCCGGTTTATCACACGCGCAACTCGGACAGGAGTTGGCAGCGTCCCGCTACAACTGGACCACGTACGGCCCACGGGGGAGCTATGCATTGACCGCCCCACGTCGGCGATAACTCCAACCCGACCCATCTTCAAACGCGGGGCCGCTGCTTCGAACGTCGCTTTCGCGACCCGACTGGCCCCAGCCCAGCCCGTCGCAGACGCCGCTCCACGAGGCGAAAGAATGCCTCACGCTCCGACGCCCGCACCACCGCTTGCTCGTGCGCCTCCGACAACGCGAGTGGATATCCTTCTCCCTTGTGGCACTCCTGGAGGACCGTGGCGTGAACATGCTTCAGGAGCGTCGGCTCCTCGGCGACCCAGCGCGGCACCTCCACGCGCCCGATCTCGCCCCCGTCCGCCCCGGGCACATTCACATAGAAAAAGGAGATGTCCGTCCCGGTCGGGTACTCGCCCTGCACGTGGGAGGCCGACCCAAAGACGGCCGACCGCTCTCCGGGATCAAGCACCATGTTCACAACGTGCCGGTCGAGCACCCCGTCCAGGCGGGGCTCAGGCGGGACGTCTGAGCCAACCGGCGGCGCGGCCTCCAAATCGCCCCCTACGAACCGAAGCAGGTTCACGACCTCGGTGCTCGCCGGCATGCTCACGTAGGACGCCAGGGCGAGGCCCGCGTCCCGGAAGCCCTCAAGGTGCTCCGTGTACCGGGCGATCAGCTCGTCTTCGAGCGCGTCGTGGTCCATGCCCCGAACCATCCACCGGATGAGGGTGCCGTCAGCCAGGGCCACGAGGGGTCGGTCCGCCACACGGGCCGTGGTCGCGGCGTCGAGAAGGGACTCCAGTTCCAGTTCATCGCGGAGCGCCGAGACCAGTTCGGTGGTGATCGTCTCGATGCGCGCGTCAAAGCGGCCGTCCACTCCCTCACGGAACTGCAGGCTCGGAACCGCGTCGAGGTGCGCGTCTTCGGTAGTGCCGTACTGGAACGCGACCTGACTCACATTTAGCAGAAAGAAGGGCGGCTCCACGTGGCGATCCGGATAAATTTGCGAGCCGTCGGTCGCCACCACCGTAATGGGCGACGGGCGCTCCGGGAAAGCGTGCACGGCGGCGGGCGGCTCTCGCATCTGGGCCACGAGACGACGGGGCTGCGCCGTGGACACGGCCTCCCGGACGTCTTGCCAGTGGGTGTGGCAGACCCGAAGCAGGGCCTCAGCCCGATCCCGCTGCTCAGCCCGCCGGCTCCTCCGGTCGGTCTGGTGCTGCGCAAAATCGTCGAGTTGGTCCTGGAGCCGTCGAAGATCAAGCATATCAGCAGGGGATCCAGTGCGGACACTTCGAGATTCTCCCGGACGCGCCGGATATTGCGGACGCGCCGTGCGGGGCGCTCAACGTCAGTCTTTCGATGCAACCCTCTTTCGCCGCCATGGCCGATCGAACCACGCGCGAAACGCTTGGCCTCGTCGTGGACGTGGTGATGATGGCCCTCATCGTCGCCAACCTCACCCTCCTCATTGTGGATTGGGGCTTCGCCAGCCCGGTCGTCCAGACGCAAATGGAGAACTACGTCCCGGCGCTATACACCTGGTACGACCAGACGATCCACCAGCACTTTTTGCTGTATGACCTCGCGTTCGTCTCGATCTTCGTGGTCGAGATTCTCGTACGCTGGGGCCTCGCCATTCATCGACAGCGCTATCACCGCTGGTTCTTTTATCCGTTTGTGCACTGGTACGATGTGCTCGGCTGCATTCCGGTCGGGTCGCTGCGCTCGCTACGCCTGCTGCGGCTCGTCGCCATGATCCCAAAGCTGCAGCGGACCGGTCTGGTCGACCTCCGGGAGACATATCTCTACAGGACGTTCGAGAAGTACCGCGACATCGTCCTGGAGGAGATCAGCGACCGCGTGACGGTCCGCATCATCGAGGGCCTGCAGCAGGAGGTCCGGACAAGCCAGGAGGTGACCACCCGCATCGGGCGTGAGGTGATTGCCCCCCAGCGCGAGGCCCTGATCGAGGCGGTAACACACCGCCTGCAGGAGGCCACGGCGGTCGCCTACGAGGAACAGCAGGACGACTTCCACGAGTATCTCGACGGAGTCATCGAGGACGCCGTGCAGCGGAACCGCGAGATTGGCACTCTCGCCGCCCTGCCGGGGGTGGGGCGCCCCGTCGCCTCCCTCCTCGAGAATGCCATCAGCGACATTGTATTCAACGTGGTGGACCGGATGGTGACCGACGTGTGCTCGTTCGACAACGACCAGGCGATCACGCACGTCACCTCCATCTCGGCGGACGCGCTGATGAGCCCGAAGTACGATCGCCGCCTGAACCAACTCGCTCAGTCCGTTGTGCTTCAGTCCCTGGACGTCATCAAGGACCACGTTCAGGTCCGTCGCTGGAAGGACGTGGAGTCCCTCGCTACATCCGCCGAATAAACCCGTCCACCGTGGCTGGCTTGTACATTCACGTGCCGTTCCGGACGGCTCCCCGCCCCTACGACGACGCGTACACCGTGGTCGACCCGTCCCGCGATGCGTCCGTCCTGGCGACCGCGCTGGCTCGTGAGATTGAGCAGTACACCGACTCGGTCCTCGGGGACGCGCCAATCCGAAGCCTCTACGTGGGTGGGGGGCGCCCCTCGCTCTGCCGCCCTGCGGCCCTGCTCCCTCTTGCTCGTGCCCTCGGTCGGGTTCTGGAGCCGGCCGTCCTCGACGAGGTAACCGTGGAGCTACACCCGGCCGACACCTCTCCGGACGATCTGTCCGCCCTTCGCCGCGCAGGCGTGACCCGGCTGAGCATCGAAGGACTGTCGTTCGTCGAGGAGGACCTAGCCGCTGTCGGGGCCCCCCACAGCTCCGACGACCTCGTTCGCAGCGTTCATCAAGTTCGTCGGGCCGGGTTCAGGCAGTTCTCCGTGGATCTCCTGTTCGGCGGCGCAGGCCAGTCGCGAGCTGGATGGAAGGCGAGCCTGCAGCGGGCCGTCTCGCTGGGCGTCCCGCACCTCACGCTCCACGAGCTGGAAGCGGGCGACCCGGATACGCGCGCCGACCAGTTGGCCTTCGCCCTCACCTTTCTCCGGGCCAAGGGCTACGCCCCCTACGAACTCACTCATTTCGCCCGGCCGGGCCACCGATCAACCCACCAGCAGCACGTCTACGCCTACGGGTCTGTTCTAGGGATCGGCCCCGGTGCGGAGAGCTTCTGGGCGCCCGATTCCTCTGGGTCCTCGGTGGCGCAGCGGTGGTCGAACGTCGCGGACTTGACGACGTACGTGGGGCAGCTTCAGGCCGATGTCTTGCCTGTGGCCCACGACGAAACGCTGGGGGCATCGGCCCTCGCCCGCGAGTACATTCTTCTTCGCGTCCGCACGCAGGCGGGACTGGACCTGAGCACCCTTGCCGACCGGTATGGCCTTCGCCTTCGGGACCAGACGGCCGGTACGCTTCGGCGTCTCCGGGAAAACCGGCTCATCCACGACGAGCCGGGCCGCGTTCGCCTGACAGATCGCGGCCGCCTTCTCGCCGACGCCATCACGCACCGGCTGCTTCGTGAAGTGTAGCGCGGGCGACCCGAGGCGGGCGCCGACGGCCCGTTCTCCCACGTGCCGCGCCCCGAAGCTATCGCACGCCCGCACAAGTTCCCTACCCGTTCTCTCAATGCCCAAGGTTCGCCCCGCGAAGACGGACGCCGACCTGGACGCCGCCCGTCGCCTCTTTCGGGCGTACGTCGACGGGCTGGACTTCGACCTCGACTTCCAAGACTTTGAGGCGGAGATGGAGGCTCTACCCGGCCCGTACGCCCCGCCGAACGGAGCCATTCTGCTGGCGGACATGCGCGGGGAGCCCGTGGGGGTTGTGGCCGTCCGGCCACTCGATGAGGAGGACGTCTGCGAGATGAAACGCCTGTACGTAGTGCCGGCACATCGAGGGCAGGGGATCGGGCGGGCACTGGCGTCGGCGATCATCGAGAAGGCCCGGACGCTGGGCTACAGTACGATGCGGCTCGACACGGTGGCCTCCATGTCCGCTGCGCGCCGCCTCTACCGGTCCCTTGCGTTCGAGGAGCGAGACGCGTACTATCACAATCCACATCCGAATGCCGTATACATGGAACGCTCCCTCTAATTTCTTTTTCCCGTTTCTGGACATGCGACCCGCGTCCCTCTTCGTTCTCCTTACCCTCGGCCCGTTCATCCTCGCCGGCTGTGCGAGCGACAGTGCCGACCCTTCTACGGAGGAAGGGTTTGAGGTTGAAGGCTCCCTGGCGTTTCTCACCCCCGGCGGTGATACCCTTCGGGCCATCGACGTGGACATCGCCGACACCGACGCTGAGCGCAAGCGTGGGCTGATGCGACAGCGCTCGCTTGGCTACGATCGAGGCATGCTGTTCATCTTCGACTCGGTGGACGAGGGTGGGATGTGGATGAAAAACACGCCTCTTCCCCTCGACATCGTGTTCGTGGCCCCCGACTCGCAGGTGATCAACATCGCCCGCCGCACCACGCCCTTCTCAGAGAAATCCATCGAGCCGACCGCCCCCCGGAACTTCGTGGTCGAAGTCCGCGCCGGATTCGCCGACCGTTTCGACCTCACCGATAGCACCCGCGTCCGGTGGAGCCGGGCCGAATGACTGGGCAGTTCTCACTTCCACGTGCCATCTCCTGTCTCCATGCGCCGTCCCCTCGGATTTACACTTCTGGTCCTCCCCCTACTTCTGATTGGGCTTGCCTGTCAAAACCCCGACAGCGCCGGGTCGGCGGAGGCCGACACGACCGACGCCATTCCGTTCACGAAGGAGGGGCGTCTCACCTTCCTCCAGAACGGCGACTCGACGGTGACGATCGACCTTGAGATTGCCGACACGGACTCGGCGCGGGAGCGGGGCATGATGCAACGCACGGGCTTCCCCAACGACCGGAGCGGGATGCTCTTCCCTTTCGAGGAGGAGCAACCACAGAGCTTTTGGATGTCAAACACGCCCGTTGCGCTCGACATCCTCTTTGCCGACGCGGACTCGCAGATCGTCAGCATCGCCAAATACACCACGCCGTTCTCGACTGAGCGCTACCGCTCCGGCGACCCGGCGCAGTACGTGGTGGAGGTCCCCGCCGGCTTTGCGGACTCGCACGGGATTTTAGAGGGAGACCGCATCCGGTGGCGACGAGTGGAGTAGGGCCGGACGACATGTTGCCCGGATCGGCAAGAGCGTCGCGGGCCGTCCGGGCATGGCGGGTCAATCCGGACGCACGTATAGCGATTCGGCCCCGTCCCGGTACGCGCGGCTGATCGCGAAGGTGTCTGCCCTGACGCCCCACTGCGCACCGTTCAGGTACTCGCCGTAGGTCGTCTCCCGCTTGAGCCCCCCGTTGCGGTATACCTCGACGGTGTCGCGGGCCGTGAAGATGACTGTCTCGGTCTCCCCTGTGGAACTCGGGGTCGATACGTCACGGTCCCCAAAACAGCAGACCGTGCGCTTCCACGCCCATTCCCCGCGCAGGGCCGTGGTGTCCGGCGTAAATCGGGAGAAGTCCACCCACTCGGGGGTCAAGGATGACTCTTCAGTCCCGACGACCGAACAGCCCAGCCCCAGCACGAGCGTACACACCAGCACGGAGACAGCAGAGACACGTCGCATGCAAATCAGGGCATTTTCGACTCGAAGACGCGGGCATTGGGCGCGGATTCTCCGCAAATCCGTTCACCTTACGTACACGTGCCCCGACGCTGTACAACCACCCTGAATCGTTCAGTTTCGGTCAGGCCGTTCCCGCCCCCCCAGCTACACCCCAAACGACTCGCCGCACGCACACTCTCGGGAGGCCTGAGGGTTGGAGAAATGAAAACCGTCCCCGTTCAGTCCGTGCGTGAAGTCGAGCTCCGAACCATCAAGATAGAGTCGGGTCTTCTTGTCGAATACCACCGGCACACCGTTGTGCTCTTCGACCTCGTCGTCGTCCTTGACGGTCGTTTCCCACCCGAGGTCATACGTCAGCCCGGAGCAGCCGCCCGGCACCACCGCCACGCGGAGGAATGTCTCCCCTAGATTTACCTCCTCGTTCGACGCGACCGACTCAATCTGATCGAGGGCCCGGTCAGTAATCGAAATGGTCATATCGAGAGCAAAACGAGTCCAGGTACAACGGACCTTTCCGTACTGCAGGCCCAAATTGAAAGTTTCTCTTTTCCTGTTCCTCCTCCCTGTCCCGCCCCCGAGCCGTCCGTCGCGTCGATCCCGTGCTACGTCCCATCATCCCCGACGCCAACTTCTCATAAAGATGTAACGGCCTGTGCGCGCGGAGGAACGACCCGGAAGCCCCCCTGTTGTAACCGCACGTTGACACAGTGAGAGCAGCGTAAACATCGGTTTACACTCGGGTTCGACGCCCCGCCCGATAAATCGGTGCCACCATCCGCATCGGATCACGCACGATACGCCAAAGGACTGTTTATGAGCACGTCTGAGACAGAGTACCTAAAGGGCAAGGCCAGTGAGGACTACAAGCACGGCTTCTACACCGACATCGAGGCAGAAACGGCACCTGATGGCTTCACCGAGGATGTCGTTCGCTACATTTCGCAGCGCAAAGACGAGCCGCAGTGGCTTCGGGACTGGCGGCTGAAGGCCTTCCGTCACGCCCGCAACCGCCTCGACAACGGCGAAACCATCGACTGGGCTCACCTCGACTACGAGGCCCCCAAGTTCGACGAGATCAGCTACTTCTCCGCCCCGAAGGAGACGGCTAGCTACGACAGCCTCGACGAGGTGCCGGACGAGATCCTGGAGACGTTCGAGCGCCTCGGCATTCCGCTGCAGGAGCAGAAGGCCCTCACCGGCGTGGCCGTCGACGCCGTGATGGACAGCGTCTCCGTAGCCACCACCTTCAAGGACAAGTTGGAGGAGAAGGGCGTTATCTTTAAGTCCTTCGGCGAGGCAGCCAAGGAGCACCCGGAGATCGTGCGGGAGTACATGGGCACGGTCATTCCGTACACCGACAACCTGTACGCCGCGATCAACTCGGCGGTCTTCAGCGACGGATCGTTCGTGTACGTGCCAGAGGGCGTGACCTGCCCGATGGAGCTTTCCACCTACTTCCGCATCAACGAGGCGGGCACCGGCCAGTTTGAGCGCACGCTCATCGTTGCCGAGCCCGGCGCATACGTGAGCTACCTGGAGGGCTGCACCGCCCCGATGCGCAAGGAGAACCAGCTTCACGCGGCAGTCGTCGAGCTCGTCGCCCACGAGGACGCGGAGATCAAGTACTCCACGATCCAGAACTGGTACCCGGGCGACCCGGACACTGGTGAGGGCGGCGTCTACAACCTGGTCACGAAGCGTGGCCTCTGCAAGGGCGATAACTCCAAGATCAGCTGGACGCAGCTGGAGACCGGTTCGGCCGTGACGCAGAAGTACCCGTCCGTCATCCTGGCCGGAGACGATTCAGTCGGCGAGTTTTACTCAGTCGCCTTTACCAAGGGGCACCAGCAGGCCGACACGGGCACGAAGATGCAGCACATCGGCAAGAACACGAAAAGCACCATCATCTCGAAGGGGATTTCGGCCGACGTGGCGGACAACAGCTATCGCGGTCAGGTGAAGGTGAGCAAGAACGCCGACAACGCCCGCAACTTCTCACAGTGCGACTCGATGCTGCTCGGGCCGGACTGCGGGGCGCACACCTACCCGTACATCGAGAGCAACAACCCCTCGGCGCAGATTGAGCACGAGGCGACCACCTCGAAGGTAGGTGAGGACCAAATGTTCTATTGTCACCAGCGCGGCCTCGGCGAAGAGGAGGCGTTGAAGCTGATCGTGAACGGCTTCTGTCAGGAAGTCCTTCAGGAGCTTCCCATGGAGTTCGCCGTGGAGGCGAAGGAGCTTCTCGACATCGAGCTGGAAGGCAGCGTTGGATAACCATTCGAGCAGGAGCCCACGGGGGCGTGCGACGGACAATTCCGTCCACGCTCCCGTCCTACTTCTGCCCTGGCCTCGAGGAAGAGGCGTTTTGCCCCGAAGACGATACTCGTTTCGCACTGCACCACTCACACACGGATACGATATGGCACTTTTAGAAATTGAAAACCTACACGTCGGCGTCGAGGACGAAGACATTCACATTCTCAAGGGCGTGGACCTGACCCTCGACACGGGCGATATGCATGCCATCATGGGCCCCAACGGGTCTGGCAAGAGCACGCTCGCTTCCGTCCTCGCCGGGCGCGAGGAGTACGAGGTCCTGGACGGAAGCATTCGCTACGACGGCGATGACCTTCTGGAGCTGGAGCCCGAGGAGCGGGCCGAAGAAGGAATCTTCCTCGCCTTTCAGTACCCGGTAGAGCTTCCCGGCGTAAGCATGACCAATTTCCTGAAGGAGGCCGTCAACTCTGTCCGGGAGGCGCGCGGTGAGGACGAGCTTTCCTCCACCGAATTCCTCCAGCAGATGCGCGATCGGGCCGACATGCTGGGCCTTGACGCCGACCTCACGAAGCGGTCGGTCAACGAGGGCTTTTCGGGGGGCGAGAAGAAGCGGAATGAGATCTTCCAGCTCGCGATGCTGGAGCCGCGCCTCGCCATTCTCGACGAGACCGATTCCGGGCTCGACATTGACGCGCTTCAGAGCGTGGCCAATGGCGTCAACAAGCTCCGCGACGGGGACCGCGGCTTTCTCGTGATTACCCACTACGAGCGCATCCTGCAGTACATCGTTCCCGACCGCGTGCACGTCATGATGGACGGCCAGGTCGCACGCTCCGGCGACAAGGACCTCGCCAAGACGTTGGAGGAGCAGGGCTACGAGTGGATCCGCGAAGAGGTTGCTGCCACCGCGTAGCGGCCCCCTGCGCCCCGGGTGCGTTGACGCCCTCGGGGCCATTCCGGCCACTTGCACCTCCTCGATTCTGTCCTTCAATCCACCGCTCCACCATGACCACTGCCCTTGACACCGACGTTCGTCCCGAAGACCGATTTATTTCGGCCTTCGAGGTGAACCACGGCCAGGCCATCAACGGAACGAATGCCTCAATCGCCCAGCAGCGCGAAGACGCGATCGAGCGCTTCGCCGAGCTTGGCATCCCGACCAATGAGCTGGAGGCCTGGAAGTACACGAACATCGCGAAGACCATCGACCGGCCCTACACCCTCTCGCTATCGCCGGAGGGCCCGTCGCTCGACCCGAGCGACATCGCGCCATTCACGATTGACGAGATGGACGCCCATCGCGTCGTGCTCGTGAACGGCCACGTCGACGAGTCACTTTCCGACATCGGCGACCTGCCATCGGGCGTCGTCCTGAGCAGCCTCGCCGAGGCCGGTGAGGAGCATCCCGATGTCGTAGAGGAGCACTACGGCCAGTACGCTGACTTCGAGGACGAGGCCCTGACGGCCCTCAACACGGCATTTGTCCAGGACGGGGCGTTCGTCTACGTCCCCTCCGGCACGATCGTCGAGAAGCCCATCTTCTTCCTCCACATCACGGCCGGCTCAGAGCCTCTCTTTCTGCAGCCGCGTCACCTGTTCGTGGTCGAGGACGGGGCCATCGCCAAGGTCGTTGAGGCTCAGCACTCCGTTACCGATGCTCAGACGTTCACGAACACGGTGAGCGAGGCCTTCGTCGGCGAGCGAGCCAACCTGGAGCACTATCTTGTGCAGGACGAAGGGTCGAACGCTTCGCAGGTCCACACCCGTGCCGGCCAGCAGAAGGACGACAGCGTGTACTCGACCAACACCATCACCTTCAGTGGAGAGGTGGTCCGTAACAACGCCACGGTCGAGGTCGACGGCTCCTTCTGCGAGTCAAACCTCTATGGTCTCTGCATCGGCAAGGACGAGACGCACGTGGACAACCACACGCAGATGAACCACGTGCAGCCGGATTGCAGCAGCAACGAGCTCTACAAGCACGTGCTCAACGACGAGTCGACCGCCGTCTTTAACGGCAAAGTGCTGGTCACCCGTGGCTCTCAGCGGATTGACGCCTACCAGCAGAACGATACGATCGTCCTGACCACCGACGCGAACATTTACACGAAGCCGGAGCTTGAAATCTACGCGGACGATGTGGTGTGCAGCCACGGCGCAACCACCGGCCAAGTGGACGAAGAGGGCGTCTTCTACCTCCGCTCGCGCGGCCTTTCCGAGCGTCGGGCCCACATCTTGATGCTACAGGCCTTCACCGACGAGGTGCTGAGCGAGTACAAGATTGACGGCCTGCGCAACTACATCACGGACAAGATCCGGCACCGCTTCGGCAGCTACTTCGAGTAGCCCCACGGAGGGAAAGACGTGTGAGGGCATCCTTATCAATCACACGCCCACACGTTACTTCTACATCTTCCCCAATCTATCATGCCCGCCACTACGCACCCGACTTCCGAGACGGCCTCGCTTGACGTAGAGGCGCTCCGTGCGGACTTTCCCGCGCTTGAGCAGGACGTGTACGAGGACACGCCCCTCGCCTACCTCGACAACGCGGCCACCTCGCAGAAGCCAACCCCGGTGATCGAACGGCTGGACGAGTTCTACCGCGAGGAAAACAGCAACGTACACCGGGGCGTCCATCGGCTCAGCCAGGACGCCACCGAGTCGTACGAGTCGGCCCGCAAGTCACTGGCGCGCTTCCTCAACGCGCCGGACCCCGACCAGATTATCTTCACGCGGGGCACGACCGAGGGGCTCAACCTCGTCTCCTCCACCTTTGGCCGCATGGCCGTCGAGGAGGGCGACGAGATTCTCCTCACGGAGATGGAGCACCACTCCAACATCGTCCCCTGGCAGATGCTGGCCGAGCAGGTGGGGGCCTCGATTGAGGTGCTTCCGGTTACGGACCGCGGCGAGCTTCGGATGGACCTGCTTCCGGAGATGCTCACCGACGACACGGCGCTCGTCGCCATCAGTCACGTCTCCAACACGTTGGGCACCATCAACCCGATGGAGGACTTCATCGACGTGGCCCACGCTGAGGGCGTACCCGTCGTCGTGGACGGGGCGCAGTCTGCCCCGCACATGCCGGTTGATGTGCAGGCGCTCGATGCGGACTTCTTCGTGTTCTCGGGCCACAAGGTGTTCGGGCCTACGGGCATCGGCGTCCTGTACGGGAAGCGGGACCACCTCGAGGCGATGCCTCCCTACCAGGGCGGCGGGGACATGATCGATCAGGTCTCGTTTGACGGGTCGACCTACGACGGACTGCCCCACAAGTTTGAGGCCGGTACGCCGAACATTGCCGATGCGGTCGGACTCGGCACCGCCGTCGAGTACATTATGAATATGGATTGGGACGCGGTGCGGACCCACGAAGACGACGTGCTCCGCTACGCCACCGAGCAGGTGGACAACATCGAGGGCACCCAGATCGTGGGCACTGCATCCGAGAAGACGAGCGTCCTCTCGTTCGTCTTCGACGATATTCACCCGTATGACGCTGGAACAGTGCTCGACCGGGAAGGCGTTGCCGTGCGAACGGGCCACCACTGTACGCAGCCGCTCCTGGAGCGGTACGGCCTCCCCGGCACCATCCGTGCCTCGTTCGCGGCCTACAACACGCATGAGGACGTGGATCGGCTGGTCGACGGCCTCCAGAAGGTGCGGCACATGTTCGGGTAGCTCACGTCCCGGCAACTCCATCGCCGGTACCAACGTACACACTACATAGCACAGCGCGTTTTGCACCAACCCTGTTCGCCCTCATGCCCGCTACGGACACAGTCTCGGATCGCGCGCAGCAGATCGTCGATGAGTTCTCGCTCTTCGACGACTGGATGAGCCGATACGAGTATCTCATCGAGCTCGGCGACGACATTCCGCTGCTCGAGGAGGACAAGAAGACCGATGACAATTACGTTCACGGCTGCCAGTCAGACGTCTGGATCGAGACCGAGCTCGACGAGGCGGATCGAGCCCTGTGCGTGCAGGGAGACAGCAACGCGAAGATCACCAAGGGACTGGCTGCGCTCATCATTCGCGTGATCGACGAGCAGCCTCCCGAGGCTGTCGCGAACGCCGACTTCGACTTTCTCGACGACATCGGCCTCCACGAGCACTTGAGCTCGCAGCGGAATAACGGCCTCAAGGCCATGATTGAAACCGTTCAGGAGCGCGCCCGCGAGACGTAGGCCCGCGACACAGAGTTGGTCGCATCCGCGCTTGGTGCCCTGTCCCTTGTGTTTGTGTAGACGCGTCATCCACTCTTTCCAACACCCCACAGATTTATGAGTCCTTCAGGTGCAATGCCCGGCGGGATGGGCGGCATGGGCGGTATGCCCGGCGGCGGAGGAGGCGGAGGGGCCGCCGACATCCCCGAGGAGAAAGAACAGTCCGACATCGAACTTCCGGAAACCATTCCGGATCACGTTCAGGACACGCCGGACGACGACCTTTACCAGCGGGTTGTAGAGTCACTCCGCGAGATTTATGACCCGGAGATTCCGGTCAACATCTATGACCTTGGGCTGATCTACCACCTCGACATGGGGGAGGACAGCCATGTGGACGTGTTGATGACCCTCACGGCGCCGAATTGCCCGGCCGCAGGCGTCCTGCCCGGCCAGGCGGAGGATGCGGTGCGCGAGACAGAAGGCGTCGAGAGCGTCAATCTCGAAATGACCTTCGAGCCGCCCTTCGCTCCGCAGATGATGTCCGAAGAGGCCCGCCTTGAGCTCGGCTTCATGTAATCGATGCCGAGCGTCGGATCTCCGGCCTTGAATCCAGGCTGGTCTTCGATTCGGCGCTCACAACCCGTCCCGACCGATGGATCACGCACGCACCATTGCGATGGCCACCACCCTTCTCGCCGACGGGCGGACGGGAGACGTGGCCGACATGGTGGAGCCGTTGCTCGATCCCGTAACAGCCCCGGCCGCCAGCACGGGGCAGATTCTGCTCCGGGGACTGTTGGCCCGTGTCGAAGTGACTCGCCGTGACCGCCCGGAGCGGGCGCTCGAACTGCTGCCCACAGTCGAGGAGGTGTCGGACTCCTGCACGTGTGTGCGAGCCGACGTGGCGCTCTGGCGCGGCTGGGCCCATGTGCGCCGTTCCGAGTCGGTGGACGAGGCGACCCGGGGCCTGCACCTGCTGAAGGAGGGGCGCGAGCTTTTTGCCTCGATCTGCGACCCCGTCGGCCGCTGCTGGGCGCTTTTGGGGCAGGCAGCGGCCTACAGTGCCCTTGACGAGCACGGCCTCCTGCACCGTGTGCTCGACGACGCCTCAGGCCTCCTTGATCGCCTTCAAGACACCCAGGCGGCGGAGTGGCTCGACGAGCTTCGCCGCCGGTCTCCCTCGGCGAATCCCAAACACGACGGGGCTCGGTCGGGCGCTACGGCAGATCCGACGACGGTCGTGGACGGGTTCGTGGCGGAGAGCCGCGAGATGCAGGCCGTAGCCGAAACGATTCGGAAAATTCAACCGAGCCGGAGCCCCGTTCTCATTACCGGAGAAGGCGGCGCCGGGAAGCGCCTCGTGGCGCGCACGATCCACGCCACCAGCACCCGAGCCGATGGTCCCTTAGAGTACGTTTCGTGCGATCCGACGCAGGCCGGTGCGTCTCTCAGCGCACAGCTGTTCGGCGCCGAAGCAAACGCGGGGGCAGACGGGTCGTCCCAGACTGGGGCCGTGCAGGCCGCCGACGGAGGAACCCTCATCGTCGGGGACATTGACGCCCTCCCTCGTCCCCTGCAGTCCTCGCTGCTCGATCTCCTCGACGGGCAAGCCTCTCCCCTGGCAGAAACGGCCGACGGCGACCCGCTGGACGTTCGCGTCCTCGCCACAACGACCGCTGACCTCGACGCCCGCGTGGAGGAGGGCCGCTTCCGGCCGGCGCTGCGCAATCGGCTGCGCGTAATTTCGCTCCACGTTCCCCCCCTCCGGGAGCGACGCCCCGACATCCCCCTCCTCGTCCGCCACTTCCTAAATCAGATGCGCCCAGAGGGCTCGTCCCTGGTCTCCATCACGCACCCGGCCATGGAGGCCCTGCTCCGCTACAACTGGCCGGGCAACGTGCGGCAACTACGCAACGAGATCGAACGGGCGCTGGTGCACGTGCAGAGCGAACCGGCCCCGACGATCACGCTCGACATGCTTCTCGACACGATTGTCGAAAATGCTCGAGAGCGGACGGCGGCGCACACGTCTCGGGACACCTCGGACGCCATTCTGGAGCCCGACCGAACCCTCAACGACGTACTCTCCCGCACCGAAAAGGCTGTCATCGAACGAGTGCTCCGCGCCTGTGACGGTCAGGTGACGGCCTCGGCGGACGTGCTGGGCCTGACCCGGCAGGGGCTCTACAAGAAAATGAAGCGGCTCGGCATCGACGCTTCCGCCTTCCAGCCGACCTCGGAGCCAACTCCCGCGTCCTGACCGACGATTGTTCTCGCAACCTCTTCCGCGCCATGCCTGCCGATTCTTCTCCTTCCGAAGCGGATCCCCCAACCGCCGTGGACGTCCAACTCGACCACGCCTCCGTCATGACGACGGACCTCGACGCGGCCGTTTCGTTCTACGTCGACCTCATCGGGCTGTCGCTGCGCACCGTGGAGGACGACCCTGTGCGCGACGGCCGCCGGCGCGCCCTGCTCACCGACGACCGCGGGCGGGACGTCGTTGAGCTAATCGAAATGGAAGAGATGAAACACCCCACGGTGCCGGGACGGGGCGGCATCCATCACCTCGGCTTCTCCCTTCCCTCCCGCGAGTGGCATTCGCTGCGCTCTCGTCTCGACGCGGCCGGCCATCCCTACGAGGAAGTTAAGGGCCGGCTTTTCGCCCGGGATGCCGACGGGCTGGTGCTCGAGATCGAAAAGGGATAGGGCCCCGCCGGGCTCTCAACTCAGTCACGCCCAACTCACTCGTCGTCCGGCTCTCGCCCTGGGGTGCGGACGCTGTCTGTGAGTTCATTCTCGTCGTCGGGGCGGATTTCTACTCCCTTTCGCTCCAGGAGACTGCCACACATCTCAACCGCCTCCACGAGCCCCTCCGTCAGGTTGCTGTTTTGGATCCCGCGCTGGATGCGGGCGACCACGTCTGCCCAATCGTCCGGCTCCACCTGCTGGTTGATGCCGGCGTCCCCGAGCACCTCGATCCGGTGCTCTCGGAGGGAGACGAAAAGCAGAATGCCGGTTCGGTCTCGCGTGTCGAACACCTCCTCCTCGACGAACGCCTGCATGGCCCGGCGGTGCACGGTCTCGTCGAGGCGGTCGCTCCCCACTAGCAATCGCTGCAAGGGATAGACGTATCGCGTGAGGACGCCCCCCACCGTTCCGGCCACGAGAACCGACAACGCCACGCCCCACGGGGCAAAGAGCCACCCGAGGCCCCACCCATCGTAAAACTGAAGCGTGAGCAGCACCCCCGTGAGGACGAGGAGCGTGGCCGCGCCAATCCCCCGCCACACGGCCACTTCGTAGTCGTCACTCCGTGGCACCACCACCGGCACAATCTCGCCGGCCGTCCGCTCCTCCGCGCGACCCACCGCGTCCCGAATGCGGTCCTGATCGAGGCCGTCAATCATCGTGTCCATGGTCCACTGCGAAGCTTAAAAACGGATAAGCGGAAGTCCGGGCACGGGACGCGGCTTTTGCAAGACCTCTATTCCCCCACAGGTTCTGTGACGAATCCACTTATCCCTACGGAGCCCCAGCGCCTCCCGATCCGGACGGCGCCTCAGAGGAAGATTGCTGCCGTTGTTTCTCAATGATCTTGAGGGCCTGCTCGGCCTGTCGCGTGAACGGGGACCCTTCCTCGGCAAATTCCTTTACCTGCTCGAACTCCGTCGTCGCCTGGTCCAGCCGGTTAATCTGCAGGAGCGCGAGCCCCTTCTGGAACCGGGCCGGGACGAACGTCGAGTCGTCGTCGAGCACTGCGTTGATCGCTTGGATGCCCCGCATTGGGCGGTTCGTCAGCAGATAGGCTTCCCCCATCCGGGTCCGGGCGTCCAGGTCCTCGGGACGTTGGTCCACCACCGCCTGGTAGGCCCGGGCTGCGTGCCGGGCCACTTCAAGGACCTGCTGCCGCTGTCCCTCCCCCTGCAGCTGTTGCATCCAGCGGTACAGCAGGTCGGCGGCGCGACGCTGAGCGTCGGCAGCGCCGGTGGCATCCGCAATGTCGTCCTGCACCACGGCCGCCCGTCCCGGCTGTCCCACCCCAATCAGGAGATTGACCAGCTCCGCCTGTGCCTGTCGTTTGTCCGTCCCCGACGCTTGCTCGATCGCAGCCTCTAGCGAGTCGATCTGTCCAGCCATCGCTCCCCCGACCGACGACGTGCCCGCTTCTTCGAGGAGGGTTTGAAGGTCCGTCAGCTCGTCTCCTCCCCCCGTCCCCCCGGACTGCATGGGCGGCGATCCGCCGGCTGCGCCGGAGGCGGACGCCTCATTCCCGGCGGGACTTGACGGCGCCCCTTCGGCCTCGTCCCCACCCCACTCGTATTGCGCACTCCACTGCGTCGCGAAGAAGAGGCCAACCACGAGCACGAGTGCCCCGCCCACGAGCATCGCGATTTGCCGGCCCATCGCGCGTTCCGCATCTTTTGAGGAGACCGGGACCTCCGGGTCGGGGGCTTCCTCGCCCGTCCCGTCGGAGGCGCTCGTAGGGAGATCCGCCGTGACCGGACGCGTTCCCTCAGGGGCGTCCGTCCCAGAAAGATCCTGAAGCTCTTCGCCGCACTGGCTGCAGTACCGCGCACCCGGCGGGTTTTCCCACCCACACTGGTTGCAGAAGACGGATGGGCTGGCGTCCGGCTCGGCATCGGTACTGTCGGAACCGGACGAGGCCTCTTGGGGCCGACCGGGGTCGGGCTCGGCCCCCTCTGCCTCAGACGCATCTGCGTCGGCCTCCGTGCCCGACTCATCGACAGCGGTTCCGCACAGATCGCAGCGATCGGACGAGGCCGGCACGCGTGCACCGCACGACGGACAGGGGCGGGTGGTATCGGACATGATCGCTGAAAGACAGTGGTGAAACCCAACACGATGACACAGCTTCGGGACTACGCCTCGTCGGCCTTGTGCGCCGCGTCTACGGCCTCACTCAGCTTGTCCGACGGACGAAACACCGGCTTGTACCGGTCCTCGATCTCGACTGGCTCGTTGGTCTGGGGGTTGCGCCCGGTCCGGGGGGCTCGGTGCTGAACCTCAAACACCCCAAACTCGCGGAGCTCAATGCGCCTGCCCTCCTTCATCGCCCCGCGCACCGCCGTCATGAAGCCCTCCACGACTGCCCGCGTCTCGATTTTTGTGAGGCCGGTCCCATCGGCAATTTGGTCGATGAGGTCTGCTTTGGTCATGGACATGGGAAAACCGGAAGCGGGTCAATAAAAGACGAACATGTGGAGCTGCCCGAACGCCCCCACCGAATTCATGATTCGGAAAGCCCCGAGAATATCGGCGTCTTCCATTCTCCCGTCGAGAAACATTCGGGGTTCTGGGGCGAACGATAGTGCCGGCACCAAAACCCAGAGTCTTCGCCTTCTTCGGACCGACGTCTTCTCCCGATGCGCGCCCGTCTCTCTGTTCTCCTCCTTTTTCTCTTGTGCAGCCCCGCCTTGGCCCTCGCACAGTCGCCGAGCCACTGGCAACAGCACGTCGACTACGAGATGGACATTCGCCTCAACCCGGAGACCCATCAGGTCGACGGCCGTCAGCGACTGACCTACACCAACAACTCGCCGGACACGCTCCGCACGGTCTACTACCACCTGTACTTCAATGCCTTTCAGCCGCAGTCGATGATGGCGGAGCGCAATCGGCATCTCCCCGACCCCGACGGGCGCACAGTGCCGCGCATCTTCAACCTGACGCCGGACGAGCAGGGGCGGCAGACGGTGGAGTCCCTTACCCAGGACGGCACGCCCGTCTCCTACGAGGTGAACGATACGGTTCTGCGAGTGGATCTCGCCGCCCCGATCCCGCCCGGCACGTCCACCACCTTCGTCATGGACTACCGCTCGCAGGTGCCCCTTCAGACACGCCGGAGCGGACGGGACAGCCGCGGGGACGACATCGACTATACCATGACGCAGTGGTATCCCAAGATGGCGGAGTACGACGAGCGGGGCTGGCACGCCAACTACTACGTTAACCGCGAGTACTATGCGCCGTACGGCGAGTTCGACGTAGAGATCACCCTTCCCGCCGAGTATACGATTGGCGCCACCGGCGTTCTCCAAAACCCCGAAGAGGTCGGGCACGGCTACGACATTGACGGCAACGGCTCGTGGCGCCCATCGGACGGCCTGCCGGAAACGGATACGCTCACCTGGCACTTTCGGGCCGAAGACGTCCACAACTTCGCCTGGTCGGCCGACCCCGATTACATTCACGACAAGGTGACGGCGGACGGCACCACGCACCACATCCTTTACAAGCCCGGGGTTGCTGAGCAGTGGCGCCCGCTGCGAACCAACATGCCCGACATCACGGCGTTCTTCAGCGACGAGTACGGCGACTACCCGTACCCGCAGATGACCGTGGCACAGGGCGGGGACGGCGGCATGGAGTACCCGATGTTTACGGTCGTGAGCAGCTACGACGGGCCCGAGTTTGAGGCGAAGAGCAGTTACCGGTCTATTCTCGGCACCACGGTCCACGAGTTTGCCCACATGTGGTACTACTCGGCCCTGGGCAGCAACGAGGCCGACTACGCCTGGATGGACGAGGGCTTCACGAGCTACGCCACGACCGAGGGGATGGCCCACCTCGCGGGGCGACCTGCGAACCACACTGGGGCCCGCCAGAGCGTCGTCACGATGCAGAAGCTGGGGATCGCCGAGCCGTTCAGCACCCCGGCCGACTGGTTCTCGACCAATGCCGCGTACGGCATCACCTCGTACCCCGGCGGACAGATGCTTGTGGACATGATGGGCTACGTCATTGGGGACGCGCAGCGCGACCAATGGCTGAGGCGCTACTTCCGCGAGCGGGGCGGAATGCACCCTGACCCGTTCGACCTGGAGCTGTTTGCCGAGCAGGAGAGCGGCCTCATGCTCGACTGGTATTTCCAGCAGGTGACCGAATCGACCCGTACGGTCGACGACGCGATCGTGGGCCTCAGCCAGGAGCGGGCGGGCGACAGTGTGGCGGTGGACCTAACCCTAGAGCGGAAGGGCTCTCTTCGCCTGCCGCAGGACGTGAAGCTCACCCTGGCCGACGGCTCGACGCAGTGGCTCAATGTGCCCCTGGCGTCGATGCACGGGCATAAGCCAGTCCCGGACGACTGGATCGTGACGGAGCCCTGGCCCTGGGTCGCTCTGGAAAAAACGGTGTCGGTGACGGTCGACAGTCGCGTTGAGAAGGCGGTAGTCGATCCGAACGGAGAGACGCCGGATGTCAACCGACTCAACAACTCCACGACCCTGCCGCTCCGGACGCACGTCCTCCGTGCCCCACAGCCGAGCTGGTCGCACTACGAGCTCGGCGTGCGGCCGCTGGCCGGATATGCCCATGACTTCGGGTTTGGCGGCGGCGTGCAGGTCCGTGGCCAGTACTTTCGGGGCGAGCGCCGGCTCCGCGGGACAGTGACCCTCTGGCCCGAGGTGCTGTTCTCAGGGGGAGACGAACCGACGCTTCAGAACTCTGATTTGCCTCGCCCAGGTCCATTTCTTCCCTCTGATAACGGTACAGGGACCTGGTTCGACGGCCTCGACTACGAATTTCGCTACGAGCACCCGGTCGACCCGTTCGGGGCTCGCGCCACGGTGGAACTTTCGGCAGCGAAGCACCTCGGTGTATTCGAAAATCGGCTTTCACTTCGGCTTCCCCTTTCATCCCCGCTTGCCGATCAATCTGAGCGGCTTCGCCTCTCCGCGGTGCATCAGTTGAATTTAAGTGATCGCGCCTTCGGGCTTTCACGAACCCCTTATAACGAGGTCCGAGATCCTAGTGGAAATGTACTGGGCACTCGGGACCAGATTTTCAATCCCTGGGGCCAGTCACAGGCTCTTTTCGCTCAGCTCAACTACACTAGAGCGCGGGATGGCAACCGCATCTCGGCCGTCACGGAACTCGGAGGCACCCTTCGCGCCTTCGACAGCGACACATCTCCGGCGGGGTCCTTCGATCAGGCCTCCCGGATCGGCCTCACTGCCCAGAAGACGGCGGAACTCGGTTTATTCACCGGCCGAGCAAACCTTCAGTTCGGTCTCGGCGCCAGCAATCTCCTCCCCCATAAACAATTCGTTCTTGGGGGACAATCTCTCGAAAACCAGTGGCGCAGCGACACGTACCGGCAGGCGAGTGCAGCCTTCGAGCAGCCCGTGTCAGATGCCCACCTCGTCGGCTTCGGGTCGTCGGGACCGGTCGCGTATCTCCGTGCCGCCAACGGGCGTCTCGGCCTCAGTGGCGAAAACATCACGGCCGGTCGGCTCTCGCTCGGTGGCACTCCGTTCCCCACCGTGAACGCCCTCTCGCCCCTGCGCCTCTCTGCCTTCTCGGGCATCGGCACGACGTGGAACGAGGGCGCGTTCCTCTCTGGATTTGCCGCGGACGACCTGAAGGCCGACGCCGGAATCGGCGCCCGCTACAGCATCTCCGAGATTCCCCACCTCGACCGGTGGACCGCCCAGTCCGATTTCCTACAGGGTCTGGACGTGGTGGCCAAGTTCCCACTTTGGGCCAGTGACCCGGGCCTCATTGAGGGCAGCACCGGCGAGTTCGACTTCCGCTGGCTGATTGGCATCGAGTTGTAGGCGCTACTCGCCCCCACCGTCCTGCTCCCGCATCTCGCGCTGGCGCATCGGCATGGCGTCGATGGTGTCGAAGATGGAGCGGGCGGTGACCGGCTCGGGATCTCGGCGCTTCTCGGTGCCGTCCTTGCCGACGAGCACAACCCGGAACGCGTCCTCCGGCACGTCGAACCGGTCGCGCAGTCGCCGGGCCGCGGCCTCCGTCAGCGGCTGCGGATCGGCGGCGGGGGCAGCCCGCTGCGTGCCCTTGCTCGGGCCCATCACGGTCAGTATCAGAAGGTCCCGCTCCCGAAACCCCGGGTCGTGCTCCTCGAACGCGGCCTCCTGCTCGGCCCGCGCCCCACTGGCGTCGGACGGCGCAAACACGAACAGCAGCCGGTGCTCCCACTGATGGTCCTCGAGACGAACATCGATCGTGTCGGCAGGGGTGCCCATGACCGGCAGGGGAAGCACTAGGACGATGCAGGCGAAGAGGACCGTTCGCATTGAGCAACGGTGTCGATGTTGGAGGGCGCTATCCGTCCTCCTGTCTCCAGGGCCAATGCCCGAACGTCGGAACGGAAGCAGAAGGAGTGTCCGATCAAGAATCAGTGGACTGGGGTCGGTTCGGGGCGGCTTCCGCCTGTTCTGTGTCCGGTTTCTCGAAGCGGGAGGCGGCAAACAAGTCGAGGGCCTCGGGCTCCTCATCCGCCCACACCAGATCCGCCATCAGGCGGCCCATTCGGAAGCCGTATCCCATGCCGTGCCCCGTAAACCCGGTGGCAAAGACGCCTTCCGGGTGCTCTGGCACCCGCCCCACCACGGGCCGTCCGTCCGGCGAGAAGCCCATCGTTCCGCTCCAACGCTGCTCAATGCCGAGCGACTGACTCCACGGGAAGTGGGTATGGAGGTACCGTTCGATCGTGGCCTGCACCGCCGGCGTCGTCGCGTCGCGGCTCGTCTCCTCGGCCTCACGATGCGCGTGCCGGCCGCCCCCCACGAGCACGCGCCCATCGTCCCGCTGCCGCACGTAAAACCCGCCGCGGTGGGAGTAGACCGGCACCGGAATCTGCACTGAATCGGCGGGGGCGGTCGCCAGCATCTGCGCCCGCACCGAGCGCACGACGGACGACGCTTCGGGGACGAGCTCCGGAAGCGCGGGGCCGAGGGCGAAGACCACCTTGGGCGCCCGAAAGTGCCGGTCGGGGGTCTCCAACACGGCCCCGGACCCGCGCCAGCGCACGTGTCCGACCGGATGCTGCGTGTGTACGTCGGCGCCGCTCTCTGCAGCCACATGTTGGACGAGGTGGAGCGGGTTTACCGCGGCCCCCGTGGTTACAAAGAGGCTTCCGTGGAACCCCGAGGCCCCGATCCGATCGTTGGTCTCCTCCGCGTCGAGGTGGACGGCGGGCGCACCCGCTGCACGCAGGTGAGGCAGGCTCGCCCGCAGCCGCTCGTCCTCCTCCGCAGTGCCGGCCGCGACGAGAGCACCGTCGGCCCGCCACGAAAACGCAGTCCCACGCAGTTCCGCCGCGAGGAGATCGCGGTTCTCCCGTGTGAACTGCCACAGCCGACGGGCCGTCCGCTTGCCGTAGCGCTCCACGTCCGTGCGGTAGTCGGCGTGCGTGCCCTGCAGGACAAATCCTGCATTCCGCCCGCTCGCCTCGGCGCCCAGCGCCCGCGCTTCGAGCAGGGCGACATCCAGCGATGGGGCGCGGCGGCTCAGCCAGTAAGCCGTCGAGCATCCGACAATGCCCCCGCCCACGACGATCACGTCGTAGGCCGTTTCTCGCTTCTGGTGCGCCTGCTGCCAGATGGAGACCGTCATGCTGTTGGGGGCTACAACCAGAGAGGAAAACCTACGACGCCGCGCCTTCTCGGAAGCTTGGCTCTACCGTACGGGGAAAACGCCCGCTCGATTCAGACGGCCCCACATGCTTATTCGCTTCCTTGCACATCTACGAGAATGCGGCCCTGCACATCGCCCGAAAGAAGGGCTCGGCTGGCCTCTGGAATGTCGCCAAGCGAAATCGTCCGGGCGTGGATGCGGCCAAAGTGCGCGTCGGTGAGCAGGTCCGCGAGCCGGCGCCAGGCCGCTCGACGACGGTCGCCAGGGCAGGTGTTGGAGTCGATGCCGAGCAGGTTCACGCCCCGCAGAATAAACGGGAGGACCGTCGTGCGCAGTTCATGCCCCCCCGCATTCCCAAATGACGCCACGCTGCCGTGCCGCTTCAATTGCGCGATGAGCGTCGCGAGGGTATCCCCCCCCACCGCATCGATCGCTCCCGCCCACCGCCCCGATTCCATCGGCCGGGACGGGCCCTCCTCCAGGGCATGACGATGCACAATTCGATCGGCCCCCAGGGATCGAAGATACTCGTGCGCCGTCTCGCTCCCCGTGGAGGCGACGACTTCATGTCCGAGGGCGTCCAGCAGCGCAACGGCGATGCTCCCGGCTCCGCCCGACGCCCCCGTCACGACGACCTCTCCCGCTCCCGGAGATACGTCATGCTCGCCGAGTGCCATCACCGAAAGCATCGCGGTAAAGCCAGCCGTCCCAATAATCATGGCCTGGGCCGGGGACAGCCCATCGGGAAGCGGGACGAGCTTGCGACCGGCCACTCGGGCTTCTTGGCTGTAGCCGCCCCAGTCGACCTCGCCCAACTGCCAGCCAGTCCCGATGACGCGATCTCCTTCCTCGAATGCCTCGTGGGCAGTGTCGAGGACGCGTCCGACCAAGTCGATGCCCGGCACGATGGGGTAGTCTCCGCGAATGACCTGCCCACTGCCCGTCACGGCCAGTCCGTCTTTGTAGTTGAGGCTCGAGTACAAGATCTCTAGGCGCACTTCCTCCGATTCGGCCCTCGGGAGGTCATTGGTATGGAGCCGCCGGACCTGGGCCTGAATCTTCCCCTCTGCATCGTCAAGTACAAGCGCCGAAAACATAAGAACTCAAGACTGACTCGGATGAGCAATGGTTGCGCCCCATGCCACACTAAGCAGTCCAGTTTGATTCAACCATCCAGAATCGTTCTCGCAGAAAGCAATTGGCCGCGGACGGAATCACTTTACGCATTATTCGTGTAAAGGAACAGTGTACGACACAACTCAGCCACCATGATCGTCATGGACACAATCTCGGACGTTGCCCTCGACGCCTATCCCATCCGTTGTCTGGTCGGGCTGGTAGCCAGTCTCTCCCTCGTGATTGCACTGGTTCACCTCCCCCTCCAGCGCTCGTCGTCACAGGTGGGATGGACGACCAATTCGTCCGCCGATCGAATTCTGCTCAGTGACGTGGTGCCGGAGGAGCCCACCGACGCGGGCACAGAAGACGTCTCTGATCGGGCACCCCCGCCAACCAACGCCACTCCATCGTCCGACGCTGCCTCGGAGGCCGCGTCCACCTCGGAGACGGTGGAAGACGACTCGGGATCCAGGCCGTCGGATTCGAATGCCGACCGGACCAAAGAGATAAAGTACGCGAGCACGCTCGATGTCACGGACCACACACCCCGGATCGTGGGGGGCAAGGGCAGTTTGTACCTCAACATCAGTTATCCGAAAGAAGCACGCGCACAGGGCATTGAGGGCCGCTTGGAGCTTGAGTTTCTCGTCGAGCCCGACGGAAGCGTGACGAACATTGACGTAGCGGAGTCCCTCCATCCCCTGTGTGACTCTGCCGCCGTGGATGGCGTCCGATCCGTCGATTTTATTCCGGCGAGGGTGGACGGGACCCCTGTTCCAATCCGACTGCGTCTCCCCGTTCGGTTCAAGATGTCTACCCCCGCGACCGCGGCCCAGGCTTCCCCAGGTTCGCCGTGACTCGCAGGACGCACCCGAAACGTTTGTCCAGCGAAAAAGTACCGCCGATCCCAGCTGGTGAAAGCGCTTCCAAAATCATCCACTCACAATTCTTTTGCTTACCATGGCCAACCCGACCGCTGCCCCAAACGCCGATGTTGAAACCCCCGAAGATTTTCTTCCGCTCAACGGCACCGATTACGTCGAGTTTTACGTTGGCAATGCCAAGCAGGCCGCCCACTTTTACGCCCACCTGTTCGGGTTTCAGATTCAGGGCTACCTAGGCCCGGAGACCGGGCACGAAGACAAGGTGAGCTACCTTCTAACGCAGAACGACATCCGGTTCGTGCTGACGTCTGCCCTTGGGCCGGACTCCCCAATTGGCGAGCACGTCCGCGAGCACGGGGACGGGGTGAAGGACATCGCACTCGAGGTTGATGATGCGACTGCCTCATTCGAGGAGACGACGAAGCGCGGGGCCCCGCCCGTTCAGGAACCTATGGTGCACGAGGACGAGCACGGCCGCGTGGTGACCGCCACGATCGCCACCTACGGCGATACCGTGCATACCTTCGTCGAGCGGGCGGACTACGACGGCCCCTTCCTCCCCGGCTTCGAGCGGTGGGAGAATGAATTCTGGACCCCACCTTCCCCGTCGGGACTGCAGTACGTGGACCACTGTGTGGGCAACGTCCACGAGGGGGACATGGATACGTACGTGGAGTACTACGCCCAAACAATGGGCTTCTTCAACATGCTCCACTTCACCGACCAGGACATCTCGACCGAGTACTCGGCCCTCATGTCGAAGGTGATGGCCAACGGGGACGAGAAGATTAAATTCCCGATCAACGAACCCGCCGAGGGCAAAAAGAAGAGCCAGATTGAGGAGTACCTCGAATTCTACCGGGGAGCTGGCGTGCAGCACGTCGCGCTCGCGTCCGATGACATCATTACGACCGTGCATGAGCTTCGTCGCCGCGGCGTCGAGTTTCTGCACGTTCCGGACACCTACTACGACCGGGAGGTCCTCACCGAGCGCGTGGGCTCCATCGACGAATCCATCGACGACCTTGAGGAGCTCGGCATCCTCGTAGACCGCGACCCGGATGGCTACCTCCTTCAGATCTTTACCAAGCCGGTCCAGGACCGCCCCACGGTCTTCTTCGAAATCATCCAGCGGGAGGGCGCCCGCTCATTCGGGGCTGGCAACTTCAAGGCTCTGTTCAAGGCAATGGAGCGGGAACAGGAGCGTCGAGGCAATTTGTAGGTGCATCTCACTCTTCGATGTAGGGGGCTCCAGGCACCTCCTGCCGCATCAGGTTTTCGCACGAGTCGACCCTGAGTCTCGTCCGCCGGATCTCCTTCATTGGGGACGATTCGGACCGAAAATTACAGGGGGGAACCGTTAGCGCCGCAAAGCCGCGCCTCTTTAAATTTTCCCGGCATCGGCTTGCGTTCTGAACGACTGTGGTCTACGTTGTGCAGGCGTCGATCCAAGCCTCCGCCGGCGCCGCTTCTCTGTCGCCGCTAACGCACGGTCCTCTCCTCATCTATGGTTCCGTCCGCCTCCGACGCTTGGCGCACTGCGCTTCGCGACCTTCGCGAGACGCTCCCGGAGCGAACGGTTCAGAACTGGCTGGATCCCATCCGTCCCCTCAATCTGTCTACGGATGAGGGGTCCCCCACGCTGACCCTACAGGTCCCCACGCCCTTCGGCATTCAGTACCTTCGCAGCCGGTTTCAGCGGTCCATCCGACAGGCCGTGGGCGAGGCGGTCGGGGAGCCCACGGACGTGACCTATCAGGTGGCCCCGGAAGAGGAGCGCCCCGACGAAATCTCCGCGGACCCCGACGCATCGGAGCCCTCCCCCAACGATTCGGATGCGTCTTCGTCCTCGCCGCCCCAGGACCGACCGTCGTCCGCCCCATCCAACGACCAGAACGGGCGTTCCTCCACACCTCCTCGTCCGTCGGGGTCGGTTTCGACCTCTACCCCGGCCGGGCAAGAAGCGGTCAACCCGTCTTCTCCGGATGCTCCGCCCTCAGGAGGGGCTTCGTCCCCCAGCCGGCAGCCCTCCTCCCCGTCGCCCAACACCACAGATGCACCAGGTAACACCCGCACAGAGGACTCCTCGCCTCCTTCCCCGCCTCAGACCGAGGCAGGGTCCCCGGACGAGCGATCAGCCCTTTACGAGCAGGCCAAGCAACACCTCCGTCCAGAGTACACGTTCGACGAGTTCGTAGAGGGCGACGGCAATCGTCTGGCCCGGAGTGCCGCTTTCGCCGTGGCGCAGGAGCCCGGCAGCACCAATTACAACCCGCTCCTGGTGTATGGCGGCGTGGGCCTCGGAAAAACACACCTAGCGCAGGCCGTGGCCAATTACGCCCTGGAGCACAACACCGCCGAACGGGTGTTGTACGTCTCCAGCGACCGCTTCACGAGCCAGTTCGTGCAGTCGGTCCGCGAGAACCGGATCGCGGCGTTCTCGAGCTACTACCGACAGGCTGATCTGCTCATCGTCGACGACGTCCAGTTCTTTGGGGAGAAGGAAAAGACCCAGGAGGAGTTCTTCCACATCTTCAACGACCTCCACCAAAACGGAAAGCAGATCTTTCTCTGTGCCGACCGTCCCCCGGCAGAGATTCCCGGCATCGAGGAGCGGCTTCTCTCTCGCTTCCAGTGGGGCCTGAGCGCCGACATTCAGCGCCCGGACCTTGAGACCCGGATCGCGATCCTCCAGCGCAAGGCCGCCCGTCAGGACATCGCCGTATCGCCCGACGTGCTGGAGCTGATCGCCCAGCGCATCGACTCCAACGTGCGCCAACTCGAAGGAGCTTTGACCCGCCTCACGGCCCTCGTCCAGCTCGACGGCCGAAAGCTCGACCTCGATACGGCCCGCCACTTCCTGCGCGAGCACACCGACGAAGGGGCCGACGCCCTCAATGCGGACGACATCATCGAGCAGGTTGCCGAGTACTTTCGTCTTGAGAAGGGTGATCTGCTCTCTCGGTCCCGCAAGCAAACCGTGGCACAGGCGCGCCAGATCGCCATGTACCTCTGCCGCGAGCTGACCGACGAGTCGTACGACCACATTGGCTCTCGATTCGGCGGGCGCGACCACTCTACCGTGATCCACGCCTACCGAAAGATCGAGGAGAACCTGGAGTCCGACACTGAGTTGCAGGACGATATTTCGTCTCTGCAGTCCAATCTTCAGGATCGGTCGCTGTCTTCGAGTCTTTAGCGGCGAGGCCCGTTCCGGCCCATGTCTACCCTTGATACTCAGTCCATTCACGCCGGCGAGCCGGATCCGCGGATTGAGGGGGCCGTGTCGATGCCGGTTTTCCAGACGGCCACCTATACCCACGACGACCCGGACGACGAGCCCCGCTACGTCCGGTATAACAATTCGCCGAACCACGAGGCCCTCCACGACAAGCTTGCGGCCCTCACCCAGACGGAGAGTGCCCTCGTCACGGCGAGTGGAATGGCCGCCATTTCGTCCGCCCTCCTGAGTGTGCTTGAGACGGGCGATCACCTCGTCGCTCCACGCAGCCTGTACGGCGGGACTCTTGCCCTGCTCGACGACCTGCTTCCGCAGTTCGGGATCGCCCACACCCTCGTCGCCGAGGACACCCCCGAGGCGTGGGCGGCGGCCCTGCAGCCAAACACCAAGGTACTCTACGCGGAATCAATCACCAACCCGCGCCTTGAGGTTCTGGACCTCACAGGAATGGTCGACTTCGCCGAGGAGCACGCCCTCACGACCGTCATCGACAACACGTTCGCCTCCCCCGTCAACCTTCGTCCTGCCTCTTTGGGGTTCGACGTAGTCCTTCACTCTGCCACCAAGTACCTCGGGGGCCACTCGGATTTGGCTGCGGGCGTGGTGGCCGGGGCGTCGGAGCACCTGGGAGACGTGCACCAGACGACAAAGCTGCTCGGGGGCATGTTGGATCCACGCGCCTGTGGCCTTCTGCACCGGAGCCTCAAAACCATCGGGGTACGGGTGCGCAAGCAAAACGCGACGGCCCGGGCGCTCGCCTCGGCACTGGCAGATCACGACGGCGTCGAACGGGTGCACCATCCCAGTCTTCCGTCGCACGCCCACCACGATCGCGCCCGAACACTGCTTGATGGGTTTGGGGGCATGGTGGGCCTCGAACTAGCCCCACAGACTGATGTCGACCCGTTCTTCGACGCACTCTCCCTCCCCCTTCGTGCGCCGAGCCTTGGCGGCGTTGAGACGCTCGTGTCACAGCCCGTGCACACGTCCCACAAGAACGTGGATCCGGCGGTGCGCCAGGCCATGGGCATCACCGATCGGTTTGTGCGCGTGTCCGTGGGGCTTGAGGGACCCGACGACCTCACGGAGGACTTTACCGCGGCGCTCGACGCCGGTCTAGACGGGTAAGACGTCATTTCTTTTCTTCTCTCCCTCCTCCCCGTATGTCTCGGCCCGTCGTACTCGTGCTTTCGCTGCTGTTCACGCTCGGGCTCGGGGGCACCGCCCTCGTCCAGTCCGACAGTACCCCGGAGGCGGCGCCGGATCGCGAGCGGGGAGCCGGGCCCTACGATCGGCTCGTGATCCGGGGCGCCACGCTCATCGACGGCACGGGGGCCCCGCCGCGTGGCCCGGTCGATATCGTCGTGCAGGGGGACAGTATTGCCCAGATTGTGGCTGTGGGCGCCCCCGACGGCCCCATCAACGAAGAGGCACGCCCCGAGGCGGGCAACCGCGAACTGGATGCTTCCGGGATGCACGTCCTGCCCGGATTCGTGGACCTGCATGCCCACCTCGGCGGCACGGCACAGAGCACGCCTGCCGAGTACGTTCTCAAGCTATGGATGGCCCACGGCGTGACGACGGCCCGCGAGGTGGCCGCCGGCAACGGGCTCGGCTGGACCCTTCGTCACCGAAAGCGGAGCGCGGCCAACGAAATTACGGCCCCTCGATTGGTCGTTCACCCTGCGCTCGGGACCGACCGGGAAGCGCCGATCACGACGCCCCAACAGGCCCGCGCCTGGGTCCAGCGCATGGCGGAGGCCGGTGCCGACGGCCTGAAGTTCTTCGAAGCGCCGCCCGACGTGCTGAAGGCGGCCCTCCAGGAGGCCGACGCACAGGGGCTCCGCACGGCCATGCACCATGCCCAGCCGGGCACCCCGCAGTACGACGTACTGGACACCGCGACCTGGGGCCTAACCACCGGCGAGCACTTTTACGGCTACCCGGAGGCCCTCTACACCGACCGCTCCATCCAGGACTATCCCCCCGAGTACAACTACCAGGACGAGGAGGACCGCTTCGCCTACGCAGGGCGGATGTGGCAGCAGGCCGCGGCCCCGGGCAGCCGGCGATGGACCCAGGTGCTCGATTCCCTGCGTGCCCTCGACTTTACGATGGTCCCGACCTTCGGGATTTACGAGGCCAACCGCGACCTCATGCGCGGCCGCCGTGCCGAGTGGCACGACACCTACACACTTCCGTCGCTGTGGGACTTCTTCCATCCCAGTTTTGAAAACCACGGCTCCTACCACTACTTCTGGTCCACCGCCGACGAGGCGGCCTGGGACACCCACTTCGACCGCTGGATGCAGTTCGTACAGGCGCACAAGAATCGCGGCGGACGGGTCGGCGTCGGAAGCGACTCCGGCTACATCTTCAAGCTCTACGGCTTCGGGTACGTGCGGGAGCTGGAGCTGCTGCAGGAGGCCGGATTCGAGCCACTGGAGGTCATTCGCTCCGCGACGCTCGAGGGCGCACAGGCGCTCGGCCAGGCCGACGAGATTGGGTCGGTAGAGGTCGGCAAGCAGGCCGACCTGGTGCTCGTCGACGAAAATCCACTGGCGAACCTGAAGGTGCTCTACGGCACCGGCGCCCTCCGTTTCAACAAAGAAACCCGCAGCCTGGAGCGGGCCGGCGGGGTCGACTACACAATCAAAGACGGGATCGTTTTCGAGGCCGAGCGGCTGCTCCAAGACGTGGAGCAAATGGTGCGCACGGCGAAGGAGGCGGCCGGCATGGCCCCGGATGCCAACCTAGAGCTTACTCAATAGCAGATTTGGAGGGACAGCAGGCAGTCTCGGCAAGGGGCTGTCCGACCATGCCACGTGGCATGGATGGACTGGTCTCGACGCGTCTGCGGGGGAAGCGAGAGAAGCCCTCACGCCGATGAGGGCCCCTCTCCCACCGCAGCGTTCTGTTGTCAACTCGGTCAGCCAGACTCCGGAATGACCTGAATGTCCAGGGTCGCTTCGATTCCGTAGCCCAGGTCAATGGACGCCGTGTAGGCCCCCACGAACCGGATTTCCTCGTCGAGATCGATGTCTCGCCGGTCGATGTCAAAGCCGCGGTTGGAGAGCTCCACCGCGATCTGCTGGGTCGTGACGGTGCCAAAGATGCGGTTGTCCTCTCCCACCTTTGCCGTAAAGACCACCTGCATGTCTTCGAGCTCACTCTTGAGCTCTTCGACTTGCTCTTGCTTGGCGGCCTCCTTGCGGGCCTGCTGCTTCTGCTCGTCGCGGAGCTGGCGAATGGCCCCATCGGTGGCCACCCGCGCGAGCCCCTGGGGGATCAAGTAGTTGCGGCCATATCCGTCGGCCACCTCGTGGACTTCGCCTTGTTCACCAAGGTGATCCACGTCGTTGAGGAGAATAATCTGCATGATGCAATCGAATCAGTCGGAAATGGTGGAGACAGTTCGTCCGGGTTCGTTACCGAACCGACTCGGACACATACGGCATGAGGGAAAGGTGTCGGGCACGCTTAACCGCCTTTGTAATCTGGCGCTGCACGCGGGCGGGCACCCCCGTCACGCGGCGCGGCAAAATCTTGCCCTGGTTGTTGATGAACTGCTCCAGGAACTCGGTGTCCTTGTAGTCCACATATTCGAGGTGTTCGTAGTCGACGTCGTTTTGATCAGCCATGGGTCATCGAAAGCTTGAATTCGAGAAACTCGGGAAGGCAAAGAGTTGGAGACGTCACTCCTCGTCGGACTCCTCCGCCGCTTCTTCTTCGGCGGCTTCCTGCGCGCGGCGCTTCTTGCGCTGTTCGTAGTGGCGCTTCATCTTCGCGTCCATGCGCAGGGTGAGGTAGCGCAGCACGTCGTCATTGATGTCCAGTTCCCGCTCAAGGCGCGGAACGAGTTCGCCCGGAGCCTGGAAATACATGTTCACGTAGTAGCCGCTGCGCTTGCGGTCGATCTCGTAGGCGAGGCGCTGGTTGCCCCACTCGTCGACCTCAAGCACGTCGCCGTCGTTGCTCTCGATGAGGTGGTTCACCTTGCGGACGATGTCGTCCACCTGGTTTTGCTTAACGACCCCACTGATGACGTACGTAAGTTCGTACTGATACTTTTGTGCCATGTCGTGTACTTGGGTCCCTATGGGATGAAATTGAATCATGCCCCTCGTAGAACGCCGACGGCTGTCGGTGTGCAGAGGAGCAGGGAAAATCACAGTTGGTATATACGACCGTCTCTCGAGGAGGTCGCACAGACGCCTTGAAAACAGGGTGAGAATTCTGCGGTGCGGAGGGGCCGATCACCGAGTGATCCCCCCGGCCCTCTTTTTGCGTCAGGTTTGAGTGTGCAGGTTGCGGGCCCCGCAGTGCCCATCTTGCTGCGGGACGACCGACAAAACGTGCGGTCCACACGCCCCGCCTGCTTACAGATTCGCCAACTTCTCCGCGTGCTCCTCGGCACGCAGGGCGCCGATAATCGGGTCGATTTCTCCGTCCATTATGGGCTGGAGGGAGTGGTTTTTCTGTCCCCCCTCCAATCGATGGTCGGTCACACGGTCCTGAGGGAAATTGTAGGTCCGAATCTTCGCCGACCGGTCTCCGCTCCCGACCATGGACCGACGCGCCTCCTCTCGTTCGGCCCGCTGTTCCTCCCGCTTCTTCTCGTAGACCCGGGACCGCAGGACGCGCATCGCTTTCGACCGGTTTTTGTGCTGGCTCTTCTCGTCCTGGCAGGACACCTCCACGCCCGACGGCGCGTGTTTGATGCGCACAGCCGAGTCGGTCGTGTTTACGGACTGCCCGCCGGGGCCGGTCGCCTTGAACGTCTCGATGGTGAGATCGCTCGGGTTGATGTCCACGTCTACCTCTTCGGCCTCCGGCAGGACCGCCACCGTGGCCGCAGACGTGTGGATGCGGCCGCTCGACTCGGTCTCGGGCACACGCTGCACCCGGTGCACACCCGCCTCGTACTTGAGCGTCCCGTACACGTCCTCCCCCTTCACGGCAAAGATGACCTCTCGAAACCCCCCCTGTGTGCCCGGGGACGCATCGATGAGTTCATAGGCCCATCCCTGCTGCTTTGCGTACTGCGTGTACAGACGAAACAGGTCGCCGGCGAAGAGAGATGCCTCGTCCCCGCCGGCCCCAGCCCGGATTTCCACGATGGCATTCTTCTCCTCCTCCGGGTCTTTCGGGATGAGCTTCTGCTTCAGGTCCTCCTCCACCGCCGGAAGCTTCGTTTCGAGCTGCTCGAGCTCTTCCCTTGCCAGGGCCTCCATCTCTCCACTCTCGTCCCGAATCATCCCTTCGAGCTCTTCCCGCTCGTCCAGAAGCCGCTCATAGCGGTCGATGGCCTCCACGACCTCCTCGAGTCGACTGTGCTCCTGCCCTAGCTCTCGCATCCGATCCGGATCGTTCGCCACCTCCGGATCTGCCATGAGGCTCTCGACCTCTTCAAAACGATGCTTGACCTTGTCGAGCTTTTCGCGTTCGATCATGGAGGGGGAAGATTGGACCAGGTTACCGCGGCATGCTCTACGGGAGCAAGAGCGGCGAGTTCGTCCAGCACAGCGCGCCCACTGTCGCGCGAACCTCACTGACTAGAGCAGTGGAGCCCAAATCCCTACCCTAGACCACAGTGAAGCTCATTCTATCTCTTCCCGTGAGGCGAGCATAGGTTTACATTAGGGGCTGGGATCCCTCCCCGGTGCCCTGGTGCGAACTTCTGCTGTGCAGTCGCAGGGGTTACTGCCGGGAACAGTTGGCGCGCCCGCTGGATGCTGATCACTCCACTGTCACGCTCTTCGCAAGGTTGCGGGGCTGATCAACGTGGCATCCCCGCAGCACCGCGATGTGGTACGACAAGAGCTGAAGGGGAATTACGGTGAGGAGTGGCGAGAGAAACTCCTTGGTCTGCGGAATCTCCACGACCGCCTCGCAGAGGCTCTCAAGTTCTGCGTCCTTGTCGTCGGTGATGGCGATAACCGATCCCTCGCGGGCGGCCACCTCTTCGATGTTGGAGAGCACCTTGTCGTAGGTGCTGTCCTTCATCGCCATAAAGACCACCGGCATGGAGCGGTCGATGAGGGCAATGGGCCCGTGCTTCATTTCGGCCGCCGGGTAGCCCTCCGCGTGGATGTAGGAGATCTCTTTGAGCTTGAGGGCCCCCTCCAACGCCACTGGGAAGTTGTAGCCGCGGCCCAGGTACAGGAAGTTGGACGCGTACCGGTAGGTATGGGCCATGGACTCAAGTGCCCCATTGCTGGCGTCCAGGACGCGGCGCACCTTGTCGGGCACCCCCGCCAGGGCGCGGATATTGTCGGCCAGCTCCGCCTTCGACAGTGTGCGCCCCTCCGCCAGCTTCAAGGCAATCATCGAGAGCACAGTCACCTGCGCGGTGAAGGCCTTTGTGGACGCGACGCCAATCTCGGGCCCGGCGTGTAGGTACACCCCCGCGTCCGTCTCTCGCGCAATGGTCGATCCCACGACATTGCAAATGCCGAAGCACGGGATGTTCTTGCTGTGCGCCTCCCGCACCGCCGCGAGGGTATCGGCCGTCTCCCCGCTCTGTGAAATAACAAGCACCACGTCGCCCTCTCGCAGCACAGGATCCCGGTACCGGAACTCACTCGCATACTCAACCTCCACCGGGACGCGGGACGCCGACTCGATGAGGTACTCGCCCACCAGGCCCGCATGCCAGGAGGTCCCGCACGCCGCAATGACGATGCGATCGGCCTCCCGAAGCTGATCCCAGTGCCCGTGGAGCCCCCCCAGATGAATCTGATTATCTTCGGGCCGCACTCGGCCCCGCATGGCGTCCTCCAGGGCGTCGGGCTGCTCCATGATTTCCTTCAGCATGAAGTGGTCATACCCTCCCTTCTCAATCTCCCCAAGCGACCATTCGAGCTCGTGCACCTCTTTTTTCAGGGGCTCGTTTTCGATGGTCGTCACCTCGTAGCCGGAATGCCGAAGCGTGGCCATCTCCCCGTCCTCCAGGTACACCACCTGTCGAGTGTGCTCCACGAGCGGGGCAGCGTCAGACCCCACAAAGTACTCGTCGTCCCCAACCCCCAGGATGAGGGGACTTCCGTTGCGGGCAGCGATGAGAAAGTCCGGATCTTCCCGCGACACGACCGCGATGCCGTACGCGCCCACCACCTGGGTGAGCGCCTGCCGCACCGCCTCCGGAAGCGATAGGTCTGTGGCCCGCTTCACCTCCTCAATTAGCTTCACGAGCACCTCCGTGTCCGTCTCGCTCTGAAAGGCATAGCCTTTTTCCTCAAGTTGCTCTTTGATGGCCCCATGGTTTTCGATAATCCCGTTGTGCACCAGAGCGAAGGCGCCGTCGGAGCTGACGTGAGGGTGTGCATTGACGTCGTTCGGGGCCCCGTGGGTGGCCCAGCGGGTGTGCCCAATGCCGGTCGTTCCGGACACGGCCCCGTTCAGACTGCTCCGGAGATCATCGACCTTCCCTTGTTGTTTCTGAACATGCAGGCCCGCGTCGTCGACCGTTGCAAGGCCGGCTGAGTCGTATCCGCGATATTCGAGGCGCTTGAGGCCGGTAAGCAGAAGGTCTTCGGCCTCTTGGCTCCCAATGTATCCGACAATTCCGCACATAAACGTCCGATTGGATTAATGTGGCGAGAGAGATAAAAAAACACGCCGCGGTACAAATCCGCCCTCTCGACTACAGCGGCTAGGGATGTTCTGAACAACAAAAACCCGACCAGGAAGGATTGAACCGACTAATACCGCTCCAGCGAAAATTTCTCTCCCAAGTATCGCTTGCGCACTTCGGGATCGGCCGCGAGCTCTTCCGCGGTGCCGTGCTTCAAGATTTGCCCTTCGTATAGTAAATAGGCACGATCCGTGATTGCAAGGGTCTCGTGCACATTGTGGTCCGTGATGAGCACTCCGATGCCGCGCTCCTGAAGGCCCGCGACGATGCCCTGAATGTCCTCGACGGCAATCGGGTCGACCCCCGCGAACGGCTCGTCGAGCAAAAAGAACCGGGGGCGAGTCGACAGGGCCCGCGCAATCTCGGTGCGGCGGCGCTCACCTCCAGACAGTTCGTATCCCTTCGAGTCACGCACCCGCTCCAGGCCAAACTCCTGGATGAGCGACTCCACCCGGGCGGTGCGGTCCGCGTCGCTCATCGACTGGAATTCCAGGACCGCATGCAGGTTGTCCTCCACCGTGAGCTCCCGAAAGACGGAGGTCTCTTGCGCCAGGTACCCCACTCCGCGTCGGGCCCGCTTGTACATCGGGAGGCGTGTAATGTCGTCGTCATCCAGGTGGATGGAGCCCGCGTTCGGCCGGATCATGCCCACGATCATGTGGAAGGTCGTCGTCTTGCCGGCCCCATTCGGGCCCAGAAGCCCAACGATCTCGCCCTGATTCACTTCAAGGCTCACGTCATCGACCACGGCCCGCTTGTCGTATCGCTTCGTGAGGTGGCGCGCCGCAAGCGTCGCCGGCTCGCCGGACACGTCTCGGTCCGCAAATGAGCCGTTGGGGGACGAGGCACTCATGAATCGGGATTGGGCATTGTGTTGAGGGTGTCTGACGGCAGGGGTGGTCGGAGGGAGTCGGACGGCGTTGCCGTGCCCCGGTCCGTGGAATCTGAGGAAGAGCGTTCGGGCGGCACATCCTGCCAGAAGTACGCGGGTGAGGACTCGGCGGGGGACTGCGGCCCGGACAGAATTTGGGTTGTCGAGTCGGCGCGGAGCCCCCAGGTCTCTCCGGCGCCCAGACGCGGCGGCCCGGCCACCGGGCGGTCGCGACGCGCGAGCCCTCGGCCGAGCCGACGACGCACCCGTGCATCCCGGAGAAGCTTGTCTTGGGTCGGACGTTGGTCTGGCGTCCATTGAAAGCCTTCCAGTTCAAAAGGGTCCGGAATGTTTTCACTGTTCCGGTAGTAGGTGGTCTGCGTCCCCCCAATGACACTCACCCGCTCGACGCTGCCGTCCACGAAACGCAGTTCGATGCGGTCACCGGAGGTCCGGGCCGCCCCGTTCAGCGAGTCGTTTTGGGCCGCCAGGAACCGGATGGCCCGGGCATTGGGACGGGCCCGGATGCGACGAAGGGTGCCCTCCCCGAAGAAGGCGGTAATGGTCTCGGCCTTGAGTTGCTGGATGCGGTCCAGCACCGAATCGCGCTGGGCCGCGAATCCAGAGCCGCGGACAAACACCGTGTCGGGACTCCGATTCCGGGCCCGGACCCGAATTGAGTCTCCCCACACCTGGCTGTCTTCGAACCACGTCATGGGGGATTGGAACAGGCGGGTCTCCTCAATCGGCAGGACGCTGTCGGCCCGCGCCGTTGGGGTTTCCCACCTCCGAGATGAGATTTCCGGAGGCTCACGGGGGCTTTGCCGGGCTGCAGGGCGGGGCCGACCGGAGGTGTCCGCCACGGCGGAGCGCGCCGACGTGTCGGGCGCGGGGCGGGATCGACCCCCAAGCGAGTCGGGCAGGGACGTTGGCTGTTCTTGAGGGAGGGCTGACAGCGAGGCCGCCCCTCCGTCCGTCCGAAGCGAACCCGGCCTGGCCCGCGGCGCTAGGGAGTCCGGCGGCGGGCGGGTCGTGTCGATGGGGGCCCTCCGACCAGCGAGGCTGTCGGGGGGAGTGCCGACGACGCGGTCATAGACTGCCGAGTCCGCAGTGGCGGCAAGGTCGGGCTGCCAAATGCGCACCGAATCCACTGCCACGAGCCGACGATGCGTGTCGGTGCGGAAGGCCTCCAGGCGACGGGCCCGGACCACCAGGGTGTCAGTCGCCGCCCCCGTTGAATCTTTCCGGATCCGTGCCAGAAGCGCGTTGCCCTCGACCCGACTGTACCGACGGGCCTCCCGGTTGTCCGCACGGTCCCCAAATAGATACGTTCGTGCCGTCGTGTCGGCGTCCGCTTCATCGTCCCCTCGCCGGTCAATGAAGACGTTTCCGTAGGCCACGGACCGATCGCGGTCGCGGTAGTACGTCAGTGAATCAGAGAGGAGCGTCGTCCCCGGCTCGGTGAGCCGCACACGCCCCCCGAACTCTGCACGCGCCTCGTCGGACCAGTACGTGCCGCGCTGGGCCCGGAGCACCCGGTTGCTGTCAACAAGCACAACGCTGTCGGGAAAGACCGAACGCTTCTCCGAGGCGTAGTACCGTGCACTGTCCGCCCGGACGTTCACCTCCCCATTCGTCAGCCGAACGTTGCCGTGGGCATAGCCGACTTCGGTAGCACGGTCGTACCGCACCGTATCGGCCCGGAGGGTGTCTCCCCGCTCGTAGATCACCACATTGTCGGTGAACAGGATGTCGCTGCGAGAGAGGTACCGCCGGGCGTAGTCCGACCGCAAGCGCGTGGTGTCCTGCCGGACGAAGACGTTTCCGAACAGGTCCTGCACACGCTCTTCGTCCCGCGAGAGTGTGCTCAGGGAGTCGGCGCTGACGAGGGCCCGAGAACGGTCACTCGTGTCGGACGCCGGAGGAGCCGGTGTGGGCGGCACCGCTCCCCCCGTCGGCAACGAGTCTAGCTCCGCCGGCTCCACGCCGGTCGGGGCCGCACGGGACGTATCGTCTTCCACCTGCGCCCAGACCTCCGCTCCACCGCCCACCCAGACAATTCCAATCGCTGCCATCAGCAGGGCGCGCCCCAGGAAGCGACACATCCGATGGGTGGAGGATCCAATCATACGCACAACGCCGGGCCCCGCAGGAAAGAACAGTCTTTTCGAAAAAGCATGGCCCACACCGAGGCCCCAAACTGGGGTTCCTACGAAGACAAGGGAGTCCGTAAAGCCCCGTGTCAGAACTTCATGCTACTGCTGCTCATCTGTGTCGTCGCCCTCGTTGACATCCACCTCCGCCGAGAAGCGTCCAAGCTGGTACGTTTCAAGATCCTCATCTGCCACGAGCCCGTCTCCTTGAACCACCTCCGAGGGGGTACGGATGCGCACGAACCGGCGGGTACGGATCGTCCGGTCGGCCTGGTGCCACGTGAGGTGCTCACTCTCGAGTCGTTTGTCGTCTTCGGTGGTCACAACCACATTCCGGTACGCGTCCAGTACGCCCTTCTGGTCCTGAAAGACCAAGCTATCGGCCGTGACGGTGGCCGAAGAGTCGCCTTCTTCGTCAAAAAGGTACACCCGGACCCTCGTCGTATCATTCATCGAGCGCCAGACCGAGTAGGTGCTGTCGTCGGCCTGATACTGCTCCATCCGACGGGCCTGGAGAACCGCTCGGGGTCGTCCCTTCTCTGACATGTCGAACTCAGCGTCCCAGCTGACGTGCTTGGGCGTCGGTCCCGCCGTGCCGTTCTTCTGGCCCGTTCCCCCCGACCGAGGTCGATGCTCGCAGCCGCCGGCCAGCAGCCCCCCTCCCACGATTGCGCAAAGCAACAACCTCATCACAGAGTATCGATTCCAACATGATTGAGCCACGATTCCCTATTTTTTTCAATTTAATCTGCTTCTTACACGGAACGGATTACAAATTCCACTGATACTGTGCTGATGTAGATCCGTCCAAAAAGACCTGTGCAGCAACATCTCCTAGTAGAGTCCTGGTAGAGTAGAGTCCTAATAGAGAAGGCTCTATCTTTTAAAGGATGGTGGCGGTCCTCGGTGCGCCATTTCGCAGTCCAACCCCTACCGTTATGCTGGCACCGATTTTGCTTCTTAAACCTACGGGGTTGCCCTCGTGCACTCTCACTCTCATCACCCCGAGCACCCCCGGAGTCCCACGCTGCGCTTCTGCGGCACATATTCTCTTCACTCCTCTCCGTCTAGACGACTCGTTTCACCATCATGAGCTTTGACGCCGAGACCGCCTCCTCCGAAACCGTCATCATCCACGTCGGGGAAGCCCTTGACTTTCGGAACGCAGACGATTTCAAAGAGACGTTTCAGGAGCACGTCGACGAAGGAGTTCGACAATTTATTCTTGACTTTTCCAACACAGAGGTACTCGACTCCACCGGCCTCGGGTCCATCTTTTCCCTCTACCGGGCCATCTCGCCAGACGACGGGAAGGTCGCCTTCGCGGACGTGTCGGAGCCGGTTCAGGTGGTGGTCCAGTTGACCCGAACGTACAAGGTCTTCCGCCAATTTCCGTCCGTGGAGGACGCACGTGAGGCATTTGCAGAATAGTCGATCGCTCGAACCGGGCTTCTGCATCGACGGCGGCCTGCCTTGTTGGACTCAGATCCGGTCTCATGGACCCTTTTACGAAGAAGTACACGGACCTCGATCGGGCAATCGATGAGGTACGCACCCTTTCTGACGATTGGCCAGCCTCTCAGCAGGACGGCACGATCGACGACGAAACTCTTCACTGCACGTGCCTCGTGCTCCACGAATGGATTGCCAATCTCCACCAACACGCCTGCTTCCAGAACAGCGCCCCGATGATCGAAATCCGGCTGACCTGTGACGCCCAACAGGTGACCTGCTCGGTACTTGACAACTCGGACGGCTTCGACCTCGACTCCTATCTCCCAGCCGACGATGAAGACCCGGAGGCCTTCCCCGAGCGCGGCATGGGCCTCCGGATCATCAAGGCGTGCACCGGCAAGCTTGCGTACTCGCCGACGGAGGACGGCCTTCACCGCTTCGAATTTCTTATCCCCTCCGACCACGATCCATGGCTGAACACACTATTCTAGTTGTCGAGGATGACAGCACGGTTCGGGAGCTTCTGAAGTACCGCCTCGGCAAGCACTACGAGGTCTACACGGCCACAAATGGTGAGGAGGCCCTGGATCAGATTGAGGACACCATCCCCGACCTCATCATTTCGGACATCATGATGCCGAAGATGGACGGCTTCGCGCTGCAGTCGGCCCTCCAAACCGACAAGAATACGCGCGTCATTCCGTTCATTTTCCTCACGGCCCGGGCCGACGAGGAGGCCCGTCAGCAGGGCGAGCGGAAGGGAGTGGACGACTATATCACGAAGCCCTTCGACATGGAAACGTTGCTCTCCCGCGTGGAGCGCCTCCTGGAACGCATTGATATGTTCCAGACCCAGCTCGATGCGGAGATCGGGCGCGACTTTTCCAACCGCCTGCTTCCGGACGAAACGCCGGACATTGACGGTTACGAGCTCGACTTCTACAGCGAGTCCCGCGAGCAGGGCGGCGGCGACCTCTTCGACTGGACGGAGACAGACGAGGGCACCTATTTCCTCACGATTGGGGACGTGATGGGCAAGGGCCTCCGGGCTAAATTCTACGCCTTTAGCTTCCTGAGCTACGTGCGGGGCACCCTCCACACCTTATTGGAGGAGTCCACCTCCCCGGCCGCACTGATGGGCGAGCTGAATGACATGCTCCTCAACGACGATGTGCTGGAGGACACGTTCGCGACGTTTCTGCTTCTTCACTGGGACCCTCACGCTCACACCATCACGTACGCGAATGCGGGCCACTGCCGCCCCGTCCTGGTGGGCCCAGACGGGGCCAAAATTCATGAACACAGCGACTTGATTTTGGGGCTGGAGGAGGACGTGACGTTTTCGGAGGTCTCGCTGGACCTCGCCCCGAGCACTGCCCTGGTGTCCTACACCGACGGCCTTACGGAGCAGCGCACCCAGGACGGCGGAATGTTGGGGGAGGACGGTGTTCGAGACCTCGCCGTGGAAGCCTACAACGACGACGCCCCTATTCAGGCCCTGTTGGACGGGGTTCTGTCCCGAAGTGCCTCCGACAGCTTTGAGAACGACCTCCTCGTCGTCTGGCTGGAACACCTGGCCGACTAGCCCCCCTAACTCGGCATGCTGGGCCTCTCCCTTCTCTTAAAGCGCCGCTAGGCTGCCTCCACAGACGGCTCCTGCTTCACTTCCCCCCGGCGTGCCCGATACTCGGGCTCCAAAAGGGCGTACAGGCCCTTGTCCCAGTAGCGCCCGTCTCGGCGTAGGTGGTCCCGCGCCGTCCCCTCCCTGGTGAAGCCCATTCCCTCAATCAGGTCCCGCCATGCCGTGTGGTACTCAAAGGTTTCTGCACTCACGCGGTGCAGATCTATCTGGTTGAAGCAGTACGAAAGCAGTATCTCAAACGAGGCGCGGCCGTAGCCACGGCCCCAGTAGTCTCGGTCCCCGATCGTAATACCGACCTTCGCGTGGTGGCTGTGGGGGCTAATGCGCGTCGCGTAGGCGACCCCAATGAGCGTTTCGTCTTCTAAGGCATGGATCTCGAACGTCCGATTCGAGGGGGTTGGCTCTTCGCACATGCGCTCGAACCGATCCTTGAACGCCCCGAAGGATTCCTCCTCGTGCGGGACCTCGCTATCGAGGCGGTTCAATTCCGGGTCGTTGTTCCAGCGGAAGTGCGTGTGGATGTTTTCCATTCGGAGCGGCGTAAACTTGACTCGCTCTCCGCGCAGCGGCGTCACGTCAGGGACAGGAAGGGGTGTATCCATTTCGGAAGCGCTTCCAAATTCATGAGGTATCGAAGAGCGGTGCCCGTCGACTGTTGATGCTCCCCAAGAAAACGAGCAGGATCGCCGAATGCAACAGTCCTGCATCGTTTCGCAGAAGCAATCCCAATCTTCCGGGCGCCAGGCACCGGTTCTTCTACTCCTTTCGGGCTCGTTGACACAGGGCCTCATGATCCACCTTCAACTGGCCATCCACTGCGGCCTCGGGAAGGGGATAGATCACATCTGGAAGTTTGAATTTAGGGAGGGACATCGACAGGGCCTGTCGCCACGCCTCCGGCCGCAGGGGGCCACGTGCCCGGACAAAGGCCACTGGTCGGTGCCCATACGCCTCGTGGGGGACCGCCACGACCACCGCCCGCTCGATGTCGTCGGCCTGCTCAAGGGCCGACTCAATCTCTTCGGGCTGGATGTTCTCCCCCCCTGAGACGAACTGCCGATCGACGCGTCCCTGCACGTGAAGGCGTCCCTGCGCGTCGAAGGTCCCCACATCCCCCGTCGGGTACCAGCCGTCTTCTCGTGGATCTTGAATGGTATTTCCTTCAATCACGCCTACGCATAGGGAAGACCCCGCGACAAGAATCTGGCCGTCTTCTGCAATCCGCAGGCGACGGTGCGGGAGACGACGTCCGGCAGTCTGCAGGTCCGTAAACGAGGCCCCGGAGGACGTCGTGGTGATCTGCGATGCCATCTCTGTGGAGCCGTAGCTGGTATGGAGGGGCCACCCCCGGTCGGATCCTTGGCGCAGGAGTCCCGACGGGGTGGGGCCGCCCCCCACGAGGACCGCACGCACCCGCCCCGGCGCTCGCCCCTGTCGGGCATCCAGAAGACGACGGAGCTGGGTCGCCACGAGGGAGAGGTGGGTCCCCCCGGTCGTGCCCAAGGCCTCCGACACGGACGCCTCCCGTCCCGGCACCGCCACGGCGGCTCCGGCCAGCGCACACCGAACGAGGATGGCCAGCCCTCCAACGTGATACAGCGGCAGCGAGAGCAGCCACCGATCCCCGGCCTGGAGGGGCATGTTGGCGTTTGCCCCCTTTGCATTGTACAGGTGATTCGCCCACGAGTGGAGGATGGCGGTCGGACGGCCCGTGCTGCCAGACGTGAAGAGGATGGTTGCCCGGCGATCGATCGGTCGCGACGTCGACGCAGAATTGTCTCCGGCGGCCTGGACCACGAGCGACTCCGGCGGCACCCCTTCCGCCCCACCGCCTCCTTCGTTCAGTGCGTCGGGGTTCCGCGTAATCAGACCGCGCGCTCGGAGCCGATTCGTAGCACGCCAGGCCTCCGCGTCCGGGAGACGCGTACTGATCGGGACGGCCACGGCCCCCTCACGCCACAGCGCCCACAGCAGCACCACGGGCGCTGGCCCTCGCGGCAGGCGCAGTGCGACTCGCGCCCCGTCGGCCCACCCCCGCTCCCGCAGCTGTCGCCCGGTGGCCGCCACCGCTGTGTCGAGCTCCGCATACGTCCACCGTCGGGCAGGCGTCCAGAGCGCCAGGGCGTCAGGGCGCGCCTGGGCGTGACGGTGAATGGGACACGGAGCATGGGGGCCGGCAGCCATGAGGTGCGGATCAGGCGGAGAATCGTTCGACGAGGTCAAGCCGATCTCGTGCGATGCGGGACGTCGAGGGGGTTACGACAGAGGGCACATCTACACTCGGCCCCCCAAGTGGAAGTGGAGGGGCGTACACGTCGGCCGCAAGGCGGTCGTACGTGGAAAGGCCCACGGGCACCTCCGGCCCGGACGCTGCCAGCGCCACGAGCATCTGGATTCCGACGCCGGACTCGTAGGAGGCGCTGAGGACGGGAGTTGCGCCTGTTTCTCGCGCGGCGCGTCCCCATTCTCGTGTGTGCCGCAGGCCCCCGAGGAGCGTCGGCTTGAGGACAACGGCCGACACGTCCGGCAGGTCTCGCATGATGGGGGGCGCTGCTTCCCGGGTCGTCTCGTCGAGCGCGACGGGGAGATCCGTCCTCTCAACCAAATCGCCTAGGGAGGCCGGGTCGGCGAGGGGTTCCTCCACGTAGGCAATGTCTAGGTCGTCGGTCCCTTCCGCGAAGGTGACGGCCTCCGCAAGCGACCAGGCCCGGTTTGCGTCGGCACGGACAGACACGGAAGCGTCGAGGGCCTCCCGAATCGCTCGGACGCGTGCAGCATCCTCTTCGACGCCCTCCGCCCCCACCTTCACCTTGATGGCCTGGTAGCCCTCCTCCTGCCGCCGAACGGCCTGTGCCGGTCCATTTGCCCCTGAGCGCGGAAGCAGGGCATTCAGCGCCACAGTTTGTCGCGGCGTCCCCATCATCTCCGGGACAGACGTCTCGTGGATCGCAGCGGCAGCGGACACCACGGCACTCTCCACCGCAAACCGGAAGGACGACGGGGCGTCCGCCCCGAACGGGAGTTCCTGCAGCGTGGCGTCGAGTCCTGCCTGGGCGTCGAAGAGAGACGTGCCCGTCCAGCGAGGGAGTGCGGTGCGGGCGTGCTCTTCGACGTCCGCCACCGTTTCGTCGCTGAAGCCCGGCAGCGGCGCGGCGTCGCCCCAACCGACGGGGCCCTGTTCCGTTGCCAGCCACACGAGCACGCCCCGGCGCCGGGTCACCTCCTCGTTTCCCAGTCGCAGCGGCGCGGTGAGCGGAAGCTCGTACCTGTACAGAGCGCTTTCCGAAATCGTCACGGACATGGGGACATCAGAGATTCCAGCCAACAGCGAACAGGAGGGCCCAGAGCATCAGGAGTCGGCCGGTCGCCCCGAGCAACGGGTTCAGCTTCTCCGGATCCGTCGTTTCGGACATTCTCCGGATGGGCCCGAAGGTCAGGGGGATCAGCCCGAGGGGCAGGGCCGCCCACGGGTGAGGCCTCGTGCCGAGCACACCCGTCGCCAGAAGCCCCGCGAGCAAAAGGGCCCCGACCATGCAGCCCCCGTACGCGGCGATCCCAAACCGCCGCCCAAAACGCACGACGAGCGTCCGCTTGCCGGCCCGACGGTCCTCCGCTACGTCCCGGACGTTGTTTACCAACAGAATTGCGATCGAAAGCAGCCCCGGCCCGGCCCCGGCGACGAGCACCTCCGGGGGCAGCGACAATGCCTGCACGTAGTAGGTGCCTCCCACCGCCACGGGTCCGAAGAATACGAACACAAATATGTCGGCCAGCCCGAGGGCCGCGAGCGAGTACCGGCCCGCGGTGTACCAGATGGCTGCCCCAATCGACGCCACGCCCACGGCAAAGATGGGCCATCCTCCCCGCACAATCAGGTAAAGGCCGGTCGTCACAGCGAGACCGAAGACCAGAATCGTGGCCCGTCGCATTGTCTGAGGAGCTACGAGCCCGGCCTGCGTCACCCGAAGCGGCCCCACTCGATCTTGGGTGTCCGCCCCCTGCACGTAATCGGCGTAGTCGTTGTGGTAGTTCACCCCAACCTGGATGAGCATCGCCCCGGCAAGGGCCAGGGCCGCCGAGAGGAGGTGCCACGCGTCGGCCTCAACAGCCATCCCCGTCCCTACGAGCACAGGGGCAACGGCCGCCCCGAGCGTTTTGGGACGGGCCGCCCACAGCCAGACGCGGGCCTGGCTTACTTCCTGGGCGTCCGTCGAGTCATCCATGGTTAGTTGAGGCGTTACAGCAAAAAAACTGGCACTGAGGTTAGCTTTCGTCTCAACGCTCTGGCGGATGAAGACGATCCGCTTCCTCCTCATGGGTGAGGCACCGTGGGGTTGGAAAATTTCGTCTCTTCGCGGGGCGACGCGTTGGCATTCGACCCTGACGGGGACTACGTTGCATCCTGCATTCTACTGCAACAGTCTTTCATACCTCCATGTCGTCTCGCCGTACATTTCTCCGCCGATGCGGCCTTGCCCTTGCCGCCTCTCCGGCACTCTCTTCCCTTCCTACCTGGCTCTCCTCGGCGGACGGCTTTGAGTCTCTCCGGGGCGGGATCGGGACCTTTACCCAACGTGGAGGCACCATTGGATGGATCGCCACCGACGACGGACTCGCGGTCGTAGACACTCAGTCTCCAAACTCGGCGCCCGACTGCTGGAGTGGCCTTCGCGATCGGTCACAGGGCCCCCTTTCCCTGGTCATCAACACGCACCATCACGGCGACCACGTCGGTGGCAACGGCGTTTTCGCACAGCACACCGACCGCCTCGTGGCACACGCCAACGTGCCGGATCTGATGCGCGCCAGTGCCGAAGACGGAGCAGCCGACGACAAGACGTACCCGACGGAGACATTCGAGGAGACGTGGTCCGAGACCCTCGGGGACGAGACGATTCGGCTTCGCTACCGCGGCCCAGCCCACACAGGGGGCGACGCAATCGTCGTCTTCGAGAACGCGAACATCGTCCACGTGGGCGACTTGGTCTTCAACCGGGCCTATCCCTTTATCGATGTCGGTGGGGGGGCAGACTCGCAGGGCTGGATTGACAGTCTCGAGACCATCCACGACGCCCTCGACGACGATACGATCGTCATTCACGGCCACGGCAACCCGGAATTTGGCGTCACCGGCGGGCGCGAGGACCTTCTGGTGATGCGCGACTTTCTCTCGGCGCTCAATGAGTACGTTACCCAGCAGCGCCAGGCCGGGGCGTCCCTGAACGAAATGAAGCAGACGGAGATGCTGGACGGTTTCGAGGCCTTCAACTTCGACTGGGCGTTGTCACTGGCCGACTGCATCGAGGCCGTCTACCGGGAGCAGACGGCGGGGTGACGAGCAGTACCGCCGAAAGAGGGACGTGCCGTTGACACGTAGCACGGCACTCGGGATCCGTCCGAGACTACCCGTCCGATACGGCACGCTCGACGGATGCCTCCAGGCGATCGTGCACCTGCCGATTCACCGTGCGGTCGGTCTGCACCTCGATGAGGGCCGCCCCTCCAGACCGACAGGCCTGAGCGTAGGCGCTGCGGAAGGCCGACGGGGAGTCCGGGCGATGATAGGGCAGACCGAACAGGGCCGCTGCGTGCTCGAAGTCCTGGCCGTGGGGCGTCGTAAAGTACGGATCAAACTCGTCGTGCTCGCGGATGGGCAGGAAATGAAAAATGCCCCCGCCATCGTTGTTGACAACGATCGCCACGACGGGCCGATCTTGAAGAAGGGCCAGCCCATTTAGGTCGTGCCAGAGGGCGAGGTCTCCAATCAGGAGCGTCACCGGACCGTCACGCCCTTCGGCGACCCCCGCCGCGGTCGCCACGGTCCCATCGATGCCACTTGCGCCCCGGTTGGCGTAGGCCGGTCCACCCGCCCCGACGGGGGCAGCGTGGCGGTTGAGGTCCCGCACCGGCATGCTGCTGGCCGCCACGAGCGCGTGCTCCGACGGCATCTCTTCCGTAAGAAGGGTGGCCACGAGCGGGTCGGTGAGCGTATCTGAATCCTGTATGTGGGCCTGCACAACGGCCCCGGCGCGCTCGCTCGCACTGGCCCATTCGTCGCGCCACGTCGTGCCCCTCACGCCACCCTCAAGCCGCGCAATCAGCGCGTCGGCCGCCGTGGGAACGGCCGCCTCCACGTGGTGCGTCACCCGGTGGTCCGGATCGATGCGGGTGGGAGCAGGGCGCACGACGGCCCAGACCTCCGGGGCGCTGTCACGGAGGAAGAGACGGAGCCGCTTCGACGCAAAACGCCCCCCGACCTGCAGGACGGCCGTCGGCGGATGGGACTCTCGGAAGGCCTCTGACGTCAGCACAAGGTCTCCGTACGGCACCCGTTCCGGCCCTTCCTTCCCACCCCGCCGGAGACGAGACGTAAGGTCGGGAACGAGCGGCCAGCCGAGGTGCGTGGCCAGCCGATGGCTCGCGTCGGCCGCCGCGGCCGAGTCGAGCCGCCCCGCCACCACGAGCCCGTACGCGGTGCCGCTCATCTTTTTGGCCAGCGCATCGACCTCGGGACCAGGCGGGGTGGGATTGGGAGTTGGGTAGTGCGTATACGGCTCGGTGTCCGTCGCCCACTCTTCAACGGCGGTCGGAACGGCGACCGACGCCTCCGTCTCCACTGGCTCCAGCGGCTTCCGAAACATACAGTTCAGATGCACTGGCCCTGGGGGCGCACGCAGGGTCCGGTGCAGGGCCTGGTCGGCCGTCGTTAAGACGTACGCAGGGTCAACCTCGTTAGACGGCGGGGGGACGTCGGCCTGCCACCGCACGTAGTCCCCGAAGATCTTCACCTGATCAATCGTCTGGTTGGCCCCCGTATCGCGTAGCTCCGGCGGGCGGTCGGCCGTGAGGAGAAGCATCGGCACGCCGTCAACCGAGGCCTCCACCGCGGCGGGCAGGCCATTCGCGACGGCGGTTCCGGACGTGGTGACCCAGGCGGCGGGTCTCTGCGTCGCGCGCCCCACGCCCAGCGCCGCAAATGCAGCCCCCCGTTCGTCCACGTGCAGCACCGATTCGGCCTCCGGGTGGCGCGCGATGGCAACCGTGAGTGGCGTAGAGCGGGATCCCGGCGCAACGAAGAAGGTGCCCACGCCACTCCGTACGAGTTCCTCCACGAGGAGCTGCGTCCACAGGTAGGTGGGATTGGGCGCGTCGAGGACGGACCAGGATTGATGGGCCACGGGGCCGCTCAGTTGGTCAGAAGGATTACCGGGAGGCCATCTGGGGATCGCTCACGCCCATGATGGCGGCAAAGTCGCCGATCTTCTGCTCGATCTCCTCCCACTCCCGGTCCGGTGCCGACCCCTCGACAATTCCCGCCCCCGAAAACAGGGCAATCTTCGTCTCTTCCACGAGTCCCGCCCGCAGCCCCACCGCGAACTCCGCGGCGTCGCGCCCCACCCACCCGACGGGCCCCGCATACCACCCCCGGTCGAACGGCTCTCGGGCACGAATCGCCGCCACGGCGTCGTCGGTCGGCACGCCGCCCACCGCCGGGGTGGGGTGAAGCGCCTCCAGCACGTCCGTCGTCCCCGCGTCGGGCCGGAGCCTACCGGTGATGCGGGCGTGGAGATGACGCCCACGCGCCAAGGCCAACTCCCCCCTCTTCTTCGGGACGCGGACCGTACTGCAGACTCGGTCCAGATCGTCCCGGATGGCGTCCCGAACGAACGCGTGCTCGCGACGCTCCTTCGGGCTCTGCAGGAGCTCGTCCCGGAGCCGAGCGTCCTCCGCCGTTGTCTCCCCCCGGGGCCGCGTGCCGGCCACCGCCTCACTGATAACGGTCCGGCCGTCCCGTCGAAACAGGCGCTCCGGGGAGGCCCCGACGAACGCCGCCCCGTTTGCCGGGCGCACCGCAAAGTGGTAGCATCCCGGCGTCGCGGGCTCCAGGTGACTCAGCACCAGGAGTGGGTCCATCGATGCACCGAGCGAAAGGGCCACACGACGGGCGAGCACAACCTTACTGAGGGCACCCTCCCCAATGGCATCAAGCGCCCAGCGCACCATTTCGGTCCACTCTTCGTGCTCCGGTACGTCCTGCCGCTGGTAGGGCCGGGGCAGGGCCGTGTGTTCGCTGGGGACAGGAAGGGCCACCGCGCTCAACGCGTCTATGATCTCGTCTACACGGTCGGCATCTCGGGGAAGCACCAGGGTGCAGACCAGGCGCAGCGCACCGTCCGCCTCCACCAGCTCAAACCGAGGTAGGACGAAGCGATACGTCCCAAACGGTGCCCAGCGACGATCGGGGTGATTCTGGGCCGTGGGCTGCCCGGCGTCGAACCGTACCCCCCCGTAGTACCGAACCCCGGGATCTGCCCCGTCTAGGCGCTTGTCCAGGACGCCACCAAGGGCCTCGTAGTCGACGGGGGCCGAACTGCTCGACACCACGTCCGCGGCGCCGCACGCGGCAACCGTGCGGTCTTCGTCTCGCCCCGACCAGTACAGGGCCTCGGCGGACGACCGGGCCCGCACCCAGTCAATGGGCCGCATGGGCCCCGGGACCGGCACGCCCACGCGAACCGTCCGGGCGGCGGACGACCGAGCCGCGTCGCGGATCCGGTCCGCCAGGGCCGCCCGAACGCCGTCGGCCCCGTCGATGTCACGAATGACGGTGGGATCGAGATCGAGCATGGGGTGTGCGTGAGAAAACGGGTCGCGGGTGAATGGGAACGAGGGGCATGGCCCCTTCGCCGTGTCCCTCGAAGCGTGGCGGGTGGGCTATGCAGGGACTGAGGCGCTGTCCCCCGGAAGGTGGGCCGTGCAGTTGAGTCGCTCGGCCCGCGCCCGTCCCTCCTCGTAGACCACGTGGTTGACGCAGGTGTTGGAATGATCGAGATCGGGCATGTGCTCCAGCCCGTACGCATCGAGGAGGGTCGCGAGCAGAACGCGCAGGTACCGGCCGTGCGTCACGACGAGGGCCGTCCCCCCAGCCTCTCGCGCAAGGATGTGCCGGAGCGCCCGGCGCGCCCGCCCCTGCACCTCCCGGATGGACTCGCCGCCCTCCGGGCCGCGGTCGTATGCCCCATCGCGCCAGGCCGATTTTAGGGCGTCGACCGACGCGTCCCGCTCTCGGGACGGAGCCTCTCCTTCGTAGACGCCCCAATCCATCTCGCCCAGGTCTCGCAGGTGCGTGCGAGAGAGCGGCTCGTGGTCCGCCGCGAGGATGTCGGCGGTCTGCGTGGCCCGCCGAAGTGTGCTGGCATACAGCGCATCGACGTCCGCCGACGCGAACCGGCGGGCCAGCGCTCGGGCCTGCTCGCGGCCGGTCGCGTTCAGCGTGCTGTCGATGCCACCGCCCTGCATGATGCCACGCCGGTTGTATTCGGTTTCGCCGTGTCGAACCAGGTAGAGGCTCGTCGGCGCATCCACAGGGACTGATCGAAAGCCGTTACTCATACAACAAACTACGAGGACGTGTAGGAAGAAGCCGGAATCCACCAACGCCTGGACGCTCGCCTACGGATCGTTCGCATCCGAGGCTTGGTGGTTGTTCAGGTTGTCGAGAATGTCTTTGGTGATGTCGTTCACCTGCGGCACGGACAGGCGGTGCTTGAGGGCCACCCGGACGATCAATCCCCGGAGCACCTGGTCGGCTACTGGCAGGGGATAGAGCGCTCGGCGCAACGGACGCACAATGTACCCGATCGCCCATTCCAGCACCCCCCACCGAAGGAGCACAAACCCCAGGAGGCCGGCCCCGAGTGCCCCGTACATCTCCGCGGCCGCAATGGCACTCATCGCCGCTACGTAGTAAAGAGCCTGCGCGAGCACATGGTCGAGCGTCGACACGGCCCGTACCGCCAGAAGGCTCGGGAGAGACGGGCTCAGCAGGGCCCACGCGAGAAACAATGCAAGCGCTCCTCCCACCGCCCACTCCAGGGGAAGCCCCCAGAGCATCAACGGCAGCGCCCAGACCGTTGCGGTCTGAGCAGAGTCGACCCAAGTGTCCGCCCAGCGGAGCAACTGCTCCAGTGACACATGGTCGAGCACCGTTCCGGCGTATTCTTCCACGTCCGTCTCCGTGACATGGTACCACCGTCCCCCTTCCGTGAGAAGACCATAGGGGGTGTCAATGTAAGGCGTGGAGGACCCCTCCATTCAGAGCGTAATGAGCCGGGATTTACGTTCTACGAAGCAATGGTGGGTTTTGCAACCGAAAAGACCGTACAGGGGCCGGGGGGTGCAGTTTCAACTCAAACTGAAAGTTGAAGGACTTTCCCGCCTGGCAGGACCGGTCCCGTCACGGACACCCAAGACGCACGAAGAATGAGGTGCCTATCCCCCCTCTGGTTGGAGGACGAGTTTGTCGCCCACCCGTATTCGAAACTGGGGCGCCTTCACACCCGCGGCCTGCAGGGCCGGCCGAAGCATTTTCTCCAGGGCGCGTGCAGTATTCACGCGCGGCTGCGTGGCGGAGGCTAGACGACGCTCCGCCTGCTCTCGGAAGGCGGCCGTCACGGTCCCCAACGCTTGCCTACGGACGGCCTCCGTCATGTCGGACGGCAGGACCCGCGTCCATCCACGCGCCTGAGACCGCACCTCCAATTGGCCAACGTCCGGCTCCACGCTGTGGACGGTGAGCGGCGGCAGGGCGACGCCCACCGGTCCCTTGTCTTCCACCGCAATCATCGATGCGTCGAGCGTTTGCACGTCGAAGCCGTACGATACCGTCCCAGGCACCCGAACCCGCGTCTCCGACCCGCCCTGCAGGAGCGGGAGAGCACTCGGCTGGGTCTGTCGCAGCAGGTACGTCAGCCACGAGGGCGTGAGGTACCGCGCCGAGTCCACCCGTACCGTCACCCGTATGTTCAGGGTGCCCGTGACAAGAAAAGAGGCCGGGGCTTCGTCCTGAATCGTCGTGAGGACGGTCTTCTGTACCGTCGCGTCCGACGGGCCGCGTTCCCAGAGCAGAACCCCCACCAGAAGGAGGCCCACAATCACACCGCCCCCAATGGCGGCGCGCATGGTTGCGGTCATAGTCGGTGACAGAAAATGCCGAGGAGACGTCGAGCAGGGAGGCACATCACAGCCCAAGCAGCACGAGAGCGACGCAGGCCAGCGCAAGGCCGATTCGATTTGGGCGCGAGAGCCGCTCCCCCCAAACGGTCACCCCAAGCAGGGCCGCAAAGACCATGATGGCAATGTTGTTTGCCGGGAAGACGAATGGCCCCGGAAGGACCTGGATGGCACGGAGCAGAAACTCGAGCGAAGCGTAGTTCGCGATGCCGAGCAGGATCCCCCACCCAACGGTCGGAAGCGTGGGCCACTCCCCATTCCGAAGCCCCTGACGCACGACGATGACGGCCCCCACGAGGAAGGCGACCCCGAACGCCAAGAGCAGAAACAACACGCGGCTGTTCTCGGCCCCAAAGCCTTCCTCGAACGTCTTCATCAGCACGTCGACGGCGCCCCCAAAGCAAAAGGTCAGGGCGAGAACCCCCGCGGCGAACCAGTCGATGCGGGAGAAGACCGAGCGCGGCGCGGCCGCCGTCTCGTCCGTGGGCGGCGTTCCGGCCGGAACGGGCTCGGGGGTCGACCGCCGGTGGGCCAGCAAGAAAAATGCTCCCATGGCCAGGACCATTCCAACACCCTGCGCCAGGGTCGGCACCTCCCCCCAAACTCCCCACGATGCCAGGAAAGGCACGACGACGGATACCCGCATGACCCCAACTGCAAGCGACATTCCCGCCACCTCCGTGGCCCACGCCAGCACGAAGAATCCCGCAATCAGCACGCCTCCCGTTCCTGCGCCGAGTGCCATCATCTCCCCGGAGAGTGTGAGTCCCTGGTCGACTTCCCGGCCCCCCAGGCGCTGAAGCCCCACCGCTACGGCCACGGCCGCGGCGTAATTCACGGTCAGGAGGGCCGTCCGGTCCAGCCGCTGCCGACCGGCATGTTTGAAGATCATGCCGATGGCGACACTGCTCGCCACGGCAAAGACCAGAAAGATCATCAGGCAGACTCAAGGCGTGCATTCAAGACTCACGGCTGTCCCCGAGACAGCGCGTTCCTCATTTTCCTCCTCGCCGTGCGCTAGCTTTCAGAGACAAAGGTGTAGTAGCGCAGCCGCGACGGAATGGGTTCCGAGTCACGGATGTATAGGTCGGAGGGGACGTGCACACGTGGCGTGACGTATCCGGTCGTGTCGGAGCGAATTTGGTCGTACGAGACGGTGGCGAAGAATCCCGGGGCACGACGCGCTTTGAACATGTCGCGAAACAGGACCCGATACCGAATCCGAATCGTGGAGGGCTGGAGCGACACGAGGTCTTGACCGGACGGGACACCGGTCACGTCCACCGCTACCTCTCGCTTTTCCGTTACAAACCGCCCCGCTCGCGCCGTCACCCGGACCGACTGTGGCTGCGCGTCCACGAGCCGGCGAAGCGTATCGGCCAGGGGGACCTCCACCTCGACGGTATCCTGGAGGTTCTCGATGGTGCGCGCCGTGGTCGGCCACGCGTTCGCCCCCTCAACTACTGACTCCGCCCCCTCTATTTCCACCGAGTCGGGCACAAGGTCCGGGTCGCCGATCAACTCATAGTCGGACGCGAGATCAACCTCCACACGACTTTGGACCGGCACCTTTCGGGTCCGACGAGGCTCCAAGGCCATGTCGAACGAGGCGGGCGTGACGGCATCGATTTGGAGCGATGTTCCCTGCGGCAGGGTCACCTCGTCGGCCACATCGACTCGACTCGTGGTGGCATTCACCTCTACGATGGGGGGATTGTAGAGCAGGCGGAGAAGCTCGAGCCCTCGGCCCTGCACCTGCACCTGCACGTGTGTCGGGGGCACCTCCGCAAGGGCCTGTCCCGCGGGGGTTTCCACGACCTCGACCGGCAGCCGGACGGTCTGTGTGCGCTGCTCCCCGAGGGTCAGCGACAGCCACAGGACGCAAGAGAGCAGGACGCACACCGTCAGGGCCATGCCGCGCTGCGGGTCTCCATCCCGTCGGGGCTCGTCGCCCGGAGAAAAGAGGGGACGCAGCCAATCCCAGAACACCGCGCCTTGGGAATCGGAGTTGGGGGCCACAAGGCTTAATCAATGTCTGTCTGGAGTGAAAAGCGACGGGTTCTCTCACGGCAGGGGCTCAACTTCGTTTCGCTTCGCTCCCACCGAGGATAATCAAGAGCATGTCGGGTTTCATCCTGCTTGCAGAGAGGGAGAGCGCACATTTGCGTGGGTCTCCCGGCGAGTTCTGAGCGCCTCCGTACCGGCCTTTGCCCCGTCGACCTGACGGCCGTCCATCTCCGGCATATTCTTCTGGGGAAGGCCGAATCTTTCTTGCCTGCAGGAGGCACCGGCCCGAGGCGCTCCCTCAGTCCTCGACCCACACAGTTTTGATGTTCACGAACTCACGAATCCCGTGGTGCGACAGCTCGCGGCCGTAGCCGCTGTCTTTAATGCCCCCGAACGGAACGCGAGGGTCGCTCTTCGTCATCTCGTTCACGAAGACACACCCGACCTCTAGGCTGCGGGCCATTTGCTCTCCCCTGTCGAGGTCCTGGGTGAAAATGCTTCCCCCGAGCCCGAACCGAGTGTCGTTGGCAAGGGCCACGGCGTGCTCGGCGTCGTCGGCCGCGATGATGGACGCCACGGGGCCAAAGATCTCTTCGTCGAAGGCCACTGTGCCGGGGGCCACGTCGGTGAGGACGGTCGGGGCGTAAAAGAACCCGTCGCGCTCGAGCGTGTGTCCTCCCGTGATAGCCACGGCCCCTTCTCCAATGGCCCGCTCCACCTGGTCGTGCACCGTGTCGCGCAGATCGCCGCGCGCCATCGGCCCGACGTCCGTCTCCTGGTCTTTTGGGACGCCGACAGTGAGGGCCTCCACATGCTCGACCAGCCGCTCTCGGAAGTCGTCGAGCACGGCCCGCTCCACGATGAAGCGTTTTGCGGCGATGCAGCTCTGACCATTGTTCTGCATGCGCGCCGTGCACCCCACGGAGGCGGCCGCCGCCAGGTCGGCGTCGGCACAGACGATGAACGGATCGGAGCCGCCAAGCTCCAGTACCGTCGGCTTGATCTGGGCCGCCGCCTGCTGGGCAACCGCCGCCCCGGCCGGCACGCTTCCGGTGAGTGTGGCGCCCCGGACGCGGTGATCTTCCAGAACGGTCCCGACAGTCTCTTCGTCGACGCGCAGCACCTGCAGCTCGTGATCCGCAAATCCGGCCTCCTGCAGCAGCTCCGCGATCGCCTCGGCGCACCCCGTTACGTTCGGCGCGTGCTTCAGCAGGACCACGTTGCCGGCCATGAGGGTGGGTGCGCTAAACCGAAACGCCTGCCAGAATGGGAAATTCCACGGCATGACGGCCAGAATGGGCCCGAGGGGCTCGTGGGAGACATAGCTTTTCTGCGCAGGTGTCTCCACCGCCCGGTCGGCCAAGAAGTCGGCGCCGTGCTCCGCGTAGTACCGACAGACCCACGCACACTTCTCGGCTTCGCCCTGCGCCTGCGTGAGGGGCTTTCCCATCTCCTCGGTCATGAGGGCCCCAAGCGCAGGGGCTTTGTCTTCGAGAAGGTCGGCGGCCCGCTCGAGCCGTGCGGCCCGCTCGTCGAACGAGCGGCGCCGGTTCACGTCGAAGGCCGATGCGGCTCGCTCGAGCCGGCGCTCGACCTCTTGGCCAGTGTGCACCGCGTACCGTTCGATCTCTTGTTCGGTCGTGGGATTTACAGAGACAAGTGGCATAGCCCGAGAGATGTGATGGGACAGGACGTGACACCGAATTCCACGACCGTTCATCGAGCGGTGGTCCGGCGGTCGTTCGTTTCTTCTTCGACAATTCCGGATCGTCTTCGTCGATTCAATAGATCCCAGCGAAGTCCCCTACGTAGGTGCACTCCTTTATCTCTCTCGCAATTCTTGTCCCAGCGGCGCATGAGTCAATCCCTTCCCCCCGGCGTACAGGTCAACGCAGCCGCAGTCGAACGGCTCGTGGGGGGGCCGGTCGACGATCTCTCTCACTACCGGCGGGCCCTCACTCACCGATCGTTGCTCCGCGTTCATCCGGAGCGCACGTTCGAGTCGAACGAGCGGCTTGAGTTTCTGGGGGACGCTCTCCTTGATGTGTTCGTGGGGGAGGTGCTCTACGAGCGCTTTCCGGAGAAGGACGAGGGCGCGCTCACCCGACTTCGGGCCCGACTCGTGAGCGAACGCCCCCTGGCCACCTACGCCCGTCATCTTGGCCTCGGCCCCCACCTTCTGATGAGCGAGAACGCGGCCGAAGGAAATGGGCGCGATAACCCCAGCATCCTTGCCGATGCGTTCGAGGCCTTTGTGGGGGCGATCTATCTGGACCTGGGATACGCGGCAGCGCGGGGGTTCGTGCAGGACCAGGTGCTCGCCCCCATTGACCTGCAGGACGTGGCGACCCGGGACGAAAACTACAAGAGCCAGTTGCTCGAGCACCTCCAGGCACGGGGGCGCCCTCAGCCTACCTATCACGTCGTCCAGGAGAAGGGCCCGAGCCACGACAAAACCTTTACGGTGGAGGTGCGAATCGGCGACACGGCCCACGAACAGGGAACCGCCGGCAGCAAGCAGGACGCCGAGCAACAGGCGGCCCGCCGGACGCTCAACGAAATCGCCGCGGATGCATCCGCATCGTAATTCCCTCGGGGTCGACCGCCCGAAGGGACTCACGACTCGCTTTCCGACAACACAACTTCGCCCTGATGCCCTCCCTCTCTTCTGAGCTCGACTTTGCCCTCGACCTGGCCCACATCGCCGAAGACGAAATCCTTCCCCGCTTCCGTACCGCCAGTGTCACCCACAAGCCGGACGGCACGGAGGTCACGGAGGCGGACCGTGAAGCCGAGCGGGTCATGCGTGAGCACTTGGCCGACGAGCGCCCCGACCACGCAGTCCTTGGGGAGGAGTTTGGCGAGAGCGGCCCCGATGATGCTCGGTACCAGTGGGTGCTCGACCCCGTGGACGGGACCGCCGGGTTTACGATTGGCGTACCCCTCTTCGGCACGCTGGTGGGGCTTCTGGAGAACGGCACGCCGGTCGCCGGAGTCATTCACTTTCCGGCGCTCGACGAAACCGTGTACGCCGCCCGGGGAGAAGGCTGCTGGTTTCGGACGGAGGAGGCCGAGCACGAAGTGACCACAGACTCGGTCGAGTCCCTCGATGCCGCCACCGTCACGACCACGGCCCTGCACAGCTCCGACGTCACGGCGGAGGCCGACCAGACGCCTTACCGCCTCACCGACCTGGTCCGGCAGGCCGGCAAGTTTCGGTTCGTCACGGACTGCATTCAGCACGCCCTTGTAGCCCGAGGGCGCACCCACGCGGCCGTGGACACGCTCATGAATCCATGGGACGTGGCCGCCCTCGTGCCCTGCGTGCGGGAGGCTGGCGGCGTTGCCCAACCGCTTGCCGCGGATGCAGACGACGTCGTATTTGGCGGTAGTCTGGTCACGGCCGGTAGTGAATCATTGCTCCACGAGGTGCGCCGTCTGCTGCGGCCGAGCGCCGACGGGGCAGGGTGTCCCAACTGATTGGGGCAACGTCTGATTAGGGCAACGTGAGTCCCGATTGGGTCATCGTCCTCAACGCCTCGTCCGCGGCGGCGAGAGATTGCCGGCCTTCATCCACTTCGTCCTCCCTGCCATGCTCGACCGGCTCGACACGCTCGACCTCCACTTTCAGGATCGACAGCACATCATCGCGGCGTACCTCTATCCTCACGCCGATGGGGTGGCCCTGATCGAGACGGGACCCGGCTCCACCTTTCCCACGCTGCAGGCCCGGTTGGCCGCCCGGGGCCTCACCCCGGCGGACATCTCGGAGGTGTTTCTGACCCACATCCACCTCGACCACGCCGGGGCGGCGGGCCACTTTGCCCGGCACGGCGCCACGATCTACGCCCATCACGTCGGGATCCCGCACCTGTCTGGCCCGGGACGCCTGCTGGCGAGCGCCCGGCGAATTTACGGAGACGACATGGACGCGCTCTGGGGGGAGATGCATCCGGTCCCCGACGACCAACTCGTCGCGCTGGACGACGGGGACACGGTGTCTCTGGGCGAGGAGGACCTGACTGCCCTCGACACCCCAGGACACGCCTCCCACCACATGAGCTACGTCGTCGGGGACGTCTGCTTCACCGGCGACGTGGGGGGCGTCCGCATTCCCGGGGAGCGCCACGTGGAGCTTCCTCTCGCGCCCCCCGAAATTGACCTCGATGCCTGGCGCGAGAGCCTAGCTGCACTTCGGGCCGCGGCCGACCGGCATGATCTTCGCCACCTCGCCCCCACTCACTTTGGGCTCTACGACGATCTCTCTGCCCACCTCGAACGATTGGACACAGCCATCGAGACCGCCGACGACTGGGCTGCGCGGACGCTGTCCGGGTGGGACGACAGCGAGGAGGCGCTCCAGGACGCCATGACAGAGTGGATGCGCGGCCAGGCCTCCGAACAGGGCGTCGGCCACGACGCCTGGGAACGCTACGAGCGGGCCAATCCGAGCTGGATGGCGGCGATGGGGCTGCAACGATACTGGACGACGCAGAAGGCGTAGGGAGGCCCCTACGATTCTTCGGCCCCTGACGCCGGCAGGTCGATCTCCGGGTCATCGGGGTGGGGGCGGTAAAACAGGGCTGTTCCCCCAATCGTGCGGACCACCTGCACGTCCTCCAGGGCGTCCGCCACCGCCTCCGAGACCTCTCGGACGGGGCGGGGGGCGTTGTCGAGCACGCGGATGGTGACGAGTTCGCGGGTGTTGAAGGCTTCCTCAACCGACTGCATGACGGCGTCGGTCACCCCCTCTTTGCCGATGTGCACGAGGGGATCCTGCCCGTGAGCTTCACTGCGAAGGTGAGCGCGCTGGCGAGACGTCAGGCGGTCCGACATGGAATCTGGAGACCGAATGAGATGGAAATTGATGGCTCGTCCCTCCACGATCTCGGCGCGGGGGCGTTCCTGTGTGAGCTCTCAGATCGTGAGGGACGGACGCCGGGCCTCCGGGGAGGGGTCGGCCGGGGCAAATTGAATGACGGCCCACTCCCCATTCACCGCCCAGTCCGGGTCCTTGTCGCTGATCCGATCGATCCGGGCCGACGGCAACCCGGCGGCCACCTCCGACTTATGCGTTCGGAGCGCCAACACCGACACTGGCAATGGCGCAATGGCCTCGGCAAACGGGGTCGTGACGTCCCACTGCCGATCTCCCAGGAGGCGTCGGTAGTTGGCGTCCCCCTTGCTGATCAGGAGGTCGGCCCGGGCAATCTCCGCACGAGTGTGAGCGGGGAGCTCCCGGGCCCGGAGCGGCGAGGTCCAGATCCATCCGTCCCGCAGGCGAAGGCGTCCGGTCGCGAGGGCTGTGTGCAGCCGCCCCACCAAGGCCCGAACAGACGCCTCGTCGGCGTTGGCCAGGGTGGCGAGTGTGTCGTGCACATCGTCGACGGTCGCGTCGGAGACGAAGGTTGGGTGCCCCTTCAGGTGCACAGTCACCTGCCCGACAGCCTCAGCGGCGAGCAAGCCATCGATCAGGGCGAGGTCGGACACGAGTTCGAACCCCGCATTGTCGGCCAGAATGTCGATTCGGGCCGGGCGATCACATCTCTTGAGCTGCGCAAGCGCTTCGGGGGTGTCGTCGACCAGAAGGTGCTCCTCGGCCTGCCCGGAATTCTTGTGGTCCGGGCCTTCCTCCTCGGCCGTCCACATGCTCAAGTCTGCCTGGTTGCCCCAGAGCGATGAACGAAGCAACCGTGTCAGTACGGAGCGTGTCTCTTCTTCCTCGTCGCGGGCCCGGCTCCGTCGCTGGGCCAGCGCCTCGATCCGGTCCTCAGTGTGGGTGAGGCCTTGCTCTTTCTGGTTGGTAAATGGGTCGGACTGACGCCCGGCCCCGGCCCGGAAGAACCCGGTCGCCTCCAGAAGGCGACGATAGAAATAGGTCTCGCCGAAGAACCATGGGACCTCCAACCAGGTCTTCCCGAGGTGGGGCGCCGTGTACTCCGCCCAGAGGGCGGCGTCGGGCGCCTCATCGTCGCGAAGCGGCCGGATCGACCCGTCGGGGAGGTCGTCGCGGAGGGCCTGAATGCGAGCATTGATCGCGTCGGGAAAGTCGTTTTCCGCGATGACGCGACCGGCGATCCGGGGCCACCGAGTGGTAATCGTGCGGCGCGTAAATGCCCCTGAGTCCATGCCTCGAAGGGGCGGGGGGAGCGATGCAGACGGATTCGTAGACTCCACAATAGAAAGCAAGTTTTCGGCAAAAAGCGGAGGGGGATTCGTCGTGGTCCGCACTGCGTTAGCGCACGGAATGGTCGAGCCCTGCTCCCTTTTCCCCGAACCCAGGGATGTGGGGGCAGGCCCCTGGTCTCTCGGGAACGACCAAGCGCGGCCCAGCGGCCGAACGAAAACGAACAGCGGCCCGAACCCATCAGGACGGCAGCAGTTTGCAGCAGTCGGTCTGCCAAAGCCCACTCCGCGTCTCATGGCCCCCGACTCTTCCTCGCCCGAATCTTCGGAGTCGTCCGATTCGGTCGTGTCCCTCGACCCGTCGGACTCGTCCTCCTCCGAATCGTCATCGTTCGCGGGGTCTCGCCTGGAGCGGCTCCGCAGGGTGGCGTTTGAAGCGGTTCTCGTCGCGGGTGGCGTCGTGCTCTTTCTCGTGATGCTGTACGAGATGCACACGCCCCCACCAGAGAACGGATTTCTGTCCCCGGCCCTCGTGGGCCTTGCGGGAATCGTTCTCCTCTGGCCCTTGCGCGGCCACAAGGCCGTCCGGGCCCTGCTGCTCTCCGGCGGACTGCTACTGCTGCTCTGGACACTGGACAAGGTAAGTCGTGTCCTCGTTCCGTTTGCGGCCGTCTACCTCCTGGCCTACCTCCTGAATCCGCTCGTCGAGCGGCTCAGAGAACGCTATCAGGTGCCCCGATGGCTGCCCTCACTCGTGATCACGAGCCTAGTGGTGGGCGTCTTCGTCTTGTTCATTCTCATTCTCGCCCCGAACATCGCCAATCAGGCACAGGCCCTCTCCGATCGGGTGCTCGGCACCGTCCAGACCCTGCGCACGTGGCTGGAGGCCTCGACGGTTCTGGACACCCTCGAAGGGGCCGGGCTCCTCCAGAAGCAGGAGGTGATTGCCCAGCTCCAGGCCCTGATCAAGGAACAGGCCGGCCGTCTGCCCAGCGCCGCCGAGGACCTGGTCGCCTCCCTGGGATCGTTTTTGGGCGTTGTCACGCTTTTGGCCCTGGTGCCCGTCATTCTCTTCTACACCCTCAAGGACTACCCAACGGTCCAGTCGGGCCTAGTCGACCTCTTTCCCACGGCGGGCGGGCGGCGCGACTACCTCGTAGAAGCCGGAAGCATTGTGGGCCGGTATTTTCGCGGACAGCTCCTCATCAGCACCATCGCCACGATCAATGTGTCGGCGCTCCTGTTTCTGTTCGACATCCCGTTCTGGCTTCTGATCGGTCTGCTCGCCGGCCTCCTCAACCTCATCCCGCAGATTGGTGCCCTCATCACGATGGTCGTAGGGGCTCTGGTGGCGCTCATCCTTGGGAGCTGGGTCAAGGCCGTGACCGTGATCGCCGTCCTCCTCGGCGAGAGCCTGCTTGAGCAGAGCGTGTTGACCCCAAACATCCTCAGCTATCAGGTCGGTCTGCACCCGCTTCTCGTGCTGTTCTCCCTGCTGGTCTTCGGAACGCTACTCGGTGTCTTTGGCCTCCTGATTGCCGTGCCCGTGACCGCAATCTTGATGACGGGCTACCGGGCCTTCCGGGAGGAGTTGACGCTCGACCTCAGCGAATATGGCGCCCCATGAAATATGTTTGCCCTGGGTCGGGGCCTGCGCAACCCACCCGCGTTCGCGCTGTTAGTGGATGGGTCTCAACGACTAACAGACTGACGTGACCCCGTCGGCCGTCGAGTGCCCTTCTACGAGGGCTTCTTTCCCATCGACTTCCAATGAGCATCGTGACACGGACGTTCGAGGCCCCCCGGACCTATTGCCCCAGCGCCTCCGCCCTCGGACGCATGGTTCGGGCCTGGACGGACGACCGTCTGCGGGGCGAAGCGCTCTACCTCGTGGCCATGGCGGGCCTCACCGTCGTTCTGCTGATGGCGCACTACTTGGGCTGGGCGCTCTTGACCTCAACCCTTTCCGCGTCTCAGACGTGGGAACCCCTGTTTTGGCAGACACAGGTGGGGTCGGTTCTGGTGTTGGCTGGGGCCGGCCTCGTGGGCTTCCGGCCAGCGGTTCGCGTGACGTGCCAGCCGAATGCGGTCACCCTTCAGCAAGGAGACAAGACCCGCGCGCTCTCGCCGCCCGACATTCAGGACGTACGTCTCATCTCGGCCCAGCGCTACCACCGTCACTACCGCCGTTACGCCGCCACGCAGGTGTTTGCCAGTGCGGTTCCGGAGCAGGTCCTTTGTGTCCGGACGAACGACGCCCCCGTGATCGTGGCACTTCCGGAGTCGGAGGCGCAGGCGGCCCTGTTGGACCACGTGGACGCCCTCGCGGCGCCGACGTCGGAGACGGTGGCCCGCCCGTGACGGACGGCTACACCAAACGAGATCGCTTGTTGAGGTACGCCAGGAGCGCCGTGTCGTAGGCCTCGTTCGTGTCGAGTTCTGCGAAGTCGATGTCGTGCTCCAGGCAGTTGCGGCGGAAGGTTTCGGTGAAGTGCTCCACGGCCTCGGTGTAGTGGTCGCGGAGTTGAGCGGGCCGGAGCGACACCTCTTCGCCGGTCTCCACGTCTCGAAACAGCATGGGCCGATCCGGAAACTGAAATTGCCGCTCGGTCTGGCCCTCCAGGACGTGGAAAACGATGAGTTCGTGCCCCCGGTGCCGGAGGTGCCGGAGGGCCCGCAGCAGATCGTCGTGGGCCGCGACGTTTTCGAAGAGATCCGTGATCACAATGATGAGGGATCGGCGCTTGACCCGCTCAGCCACTTCTTCGAGCGCGGCGGCCGCGTTCGTGCGCTGCTCCGCGGCCTCCTGCTGGTGAAACTGCTCGAGGGCAACGAGCAGCTGCCGAAGGTACCCCTGGGTCGCCTTCGGGGGCCGAAAGGTATGCACGGACTCGTCAAACCCAATGAGCCCCGTGGCGTCCCGCTGCCTGAGCATGAGGTTATGCAGCCCCGCGGCGAGGTACGACCCGTAGTCGAGCTTCGAGAGCTCGCCGTCGCCCGCGTAGCGCATGGAGGCGGAGGTATCGAGGACGACGTAGTTGCGGAGGTTGGTCTCCTCCTCGTACTGCTTGATGTAGTAGCGGTCGGTCTTCGCGTAGACCTTCCAGTCGACGTGCCGGAGCTCGTCGCCCGGGTTGTAGGGGCGGTGCTCGGCAAACTCGACTGAGAAGCCGTGGTAGGGGCTCTGGTGAAGGCCCGTGATGAACCCCTCCACGATCAGTCGCGCCCGCAGCTCCATGGTCTCGAGCTGCGACACGGCAACGGGGTCGAGGTAGCGGCGCGCGGTGTTCGATTCGGCCATAAAGAAAATGGCAAATTCCGAAATGCACCGGACCCGTTAGAAAGTTTGCCTGCTGTTCGGTTCCTTGGGGGTGACGAGTTGCCCAAATGGCGGCTCCGCCCTCTCCCCAGCACCTCCCCGCTCTCACCGTGCCCGACGCCTCCATGTCGTCCGACGATCGCATCAAAGCGCACCTCATGACGGCCCAGGACCTCGGGCGGACGCTGGACCGCATGGCCCAGCAAATCATCGAGCGCTTCGACCCCGAGACGGCGGCGTCCCCCACCGACACGTTTGCCCTCGTGGGCATGCAGACGCGAGGGGTGCACCTCGCGCGCCGCCTCCAACGACGCATTGAAACCCAGACGGGACTGGAGCTGCCCCTGGGGCTTCTCGACGTGACCATGTACCGGGACGACGTCCGCCTGCGGCTGGAGCAGCCCGACATTCAGACCACACGCATTCCGTTCGACGTGACGGACCGGGAGCTCGTGCTCGTCGACGACGTGGTGTTCACCGGCCGGACCGGGCGCGCCGCCCTCGATGCCCTGATGGATCGGGGCCGCCCCGCCACCATTCAGTTCCTCACCATCATCGACCGCCGGCATCGCGAGCTCCCCATCTCAGTGGACATCGTGGGGCGCGAGGTGCCCACCCTGCCCGGCGAGGAAGTGCGGGTTCGCGTCGAAGAGGTCGACGCGAAGGACGGGGTGTGGCTGGTCAACACCCCTGCATCCCGCCCGTCCGCCGACGATGAGCGTTGAGCGGACCTTTCCTCGCCACGATTTTTCGAATCCCTGTATTTCTTCTCCTCCGCCCCTCCTATGGCCGCCCCCGAATCGTCTGCCGCACTGGATCGTCCGGACGAGCTACGCCATCAGCACCTTCTGGATCTCTCCACCTACGAAGCCGACGAGATTCAATATCTGCTCGACACCGCCCAGGAGTTCCGGGAGGTGCTGGACCGCCCCATCCGACAGGTGCCCACGCTGCAGGGCACCTCGGTCGCCAGCCTCTTCTTTGAGCCCTCCACCCGGACAAAGCTCTCGTTCGGCCTGGCCGCCGGCCGCCTCTCCGCCGAGACCCTGAGCCTCTCGAAGTCCAGCTCGTCGGTCACGAAGGGGGAGACGCTGAAGGATACGGCCCGAAACGTGGAGGCGATGAAGGTGGACGTAGTGGTGCTCCGACATCCCTCGCCTGGGGCCCCTCACTTTCTCGCCCGCTGTACCGACAGCGTCATCCTAAACGCCGGCGACGGGGCCCACGCCCATCCAACTCAGGCACTGCTCGACGTGCTCACGATGCGGGCCCACGTCGACTCGTTCGAGGACCTGAATGTCTCCATCGTCGGCGACATCACCCACAGCCGCGTCGCCCGCTCCAACATACAGGCCCTTACCACGCTCGGGGCCACCGTCACGCTCTGCGGGCCGGAGACCATGTTGCCGGTAGAGATGGAGGCGGCGATGGACGTCCGCACCACGACCCGACTCGAGGAGGCGCTGGACGGGTGCGACATTGCCATGGCCCTTCGCATCCAGATGGAGCGGCAGGACGAGGGCCTCTTTCCCAGCACGCGGGAGTACCACCGCCAGTTCGGCATCACGGCCGATCACCTGCGCCGCCACCCCGACCTTTTGATCATGCATCCGGGGCCGGTCAATCGGGGCATTGAATTGACCGACGCCGTCGTGGACCATGAGCGGTCCATCATCCTGAGCCAGGTCACGAACGGGGTCGCCCTGCGGATGGCGGTGCTCTACGTGCTGGCCCCGCGTCGGGAAGACGCGTAGACCCATCGGCTCTTGTATTGGACCGCTGCGTCGGGGAATGCGGCGGGTATCGGCGTTCTGGTCGGCCATTACAATGGCTTCGAGTATGCCCAGCAGCCTGGGGGGACTCACATCGCCGCAGAGGCATACCCGCACATCGCCGAAAGACGTCCGGAACGGACGGGGCCGTCTCTGCCACGGCTGAAGACTCCGGGGCCCACTGGTGTTCTGATCCAGGGGCTTCTTGCGAGAAGGAAGGACGCAGGACCAGTCTGAAGGGCCCGCTTCCTCAACGGGTTTGCTGACGGGGTCATCGAAGACGGAAAACTACACCAAGTTCAACAGGGACTTCGGCACGGTCTGATCTGACTCAGTCGACCGCAACCCATCCCTGCGACGGTTTTCCCACCTGGCCTACGCAGTAGCGACGGGCGGTGGGGCCGTGCCGGACGGTCTATCAGTTCCGGTTGTCTCAGGCCCTGCCGGCGGCGAGTGCCAGGCGCTGTCTAGCGCGACCAACCAGGTTCTTTCTACATACGGTCCTTCGTTCTGCTTGGGGCAGGCTGGACGTCGGTTCAGCCTGTCTCTGGTGGACCCGACCGCTGGCAAGAACGAGCGGGAGGGTCGCTTCAATGCCGTCGGCAGCATCTGAATGAGCCCGCGGTGCATGTGGCCTTGTGTCTGAGCCGGCGTGTGTCTGAGCCAGTGTGAACCGAGTGATTGCACCCCGAGGAGTAAAGAAACTACAGGTCGGCCATGGATGTCAGCGACCTCAAGAATCCAGGCCTTAGAACATGGGCGGGAATCCAACATGGCGCGATTCTTGACCAAAGTACAATATCAGTCGTGCACCCGGGCAACCGCCGCAGGGTTTGCTACGCCCCAAGTTTGACTTTAGGGATGGGCACAAGCGAGCCGGATTGAGTGTGGAGGCGGAATGCCCACTGGTTAGGGAGCCGACAGTCCCTCTCTTCTCGATCGCTGGCTTTTCGAGGACAGCGTCCTCGTCTCTCCGGTGAGCGACGGCCGGTCTCTTGAACATCGCCATTTCTAGTCTCAACCGTGTTTCCTTTTCGAAACCCGTTTCGCGCCATGTCCGCTTCTCAACCCAACTGGTGGCCCGCCACACTGTCCGCGCTTGTTCTTGCGATGCTGGTGGGGTGCGACGTGCCCACGGGGGATCCTTCGCCGTCCATCAACACCGACACGGAAATTAGCACGCCCCTCGTGCAGGAAAAGACCTTCTCGTTTCTCGGCGGGCCGGCCAGTGAATTCGACCCTCTGATCGACACCACGTCGTCGGACTTCGATTCCCTCTTCACGGTTGATGGGGAGGGCGACATCTCAGTCGTACAGGACATTGACGACTTCGAAATCGGAGATCTGAACGGGGCCCTGGACAACGCCACCGGCGGCCTCACCTTCGACCAGGAGAGTTTCGAAAAGGAGCTCATTAATCTGCAAGAGGAAGAGGAAGTAAGTGCGTTCCCGGGTGAGCAACGGATCGGGGACCTCAACGTGAAACTGCAGAGATCTGCGACGGCCGATATTCCGGTGCGCGGAGATAACAGAGTCGCCTTCGACACGACGCAAAACGATTATGTAGAGCTCGGCAATACAAAGATTGGGGTGCAGAACGTCACGATTTCCCCGAACGCCACAGAGGCTGTTTTCGACAGCCTTCGGTTCACATACCCCGACATCCGCGTCGAGCCGTACGGCGAGGGCAACCAGCTCGTCGTCGAATTTGTCGAGGATCCCTGCGGAGAAGACCCCTGCGGCAGTAATGGAGAGTACGAGCGGGACATAAGCAAGTTAGGGGCAGGTTTTGACATCGACCTTGACGGCGCGCGAGTATACCCAAACAAGCCGAAAATTACTGAAAGTGGGACAGTAACCTTTCGTATAGGCGGCCAAGTAAACCCCGATCTTCAAATAGAAGACGACGATAAGATCTCCTTCGGGGCATCGACGTCACTCGACGATTTTAAGATCCGAGAGATCGATGTCGGTGCGGCGAAGCCGTTCACGGTGGCGGTCACACCGAATCCAAACGGCGGAGACATCAACATCGCCAACGACAGCGAAGTGCGCACGGCGGCCTTCGACGGGTTCGAGGGCATTACTGGTCGGGTAGACGGCCTCAATCTGGCGGACGTAGGCCTTAACTTTCAGGTCGAGACCAAAAATCTCGCGTCGACCGACGCTCAGTTGTACGCGGCGATTCAGGGGGCAAACGAGACGGATCAGATTTTTCTTGGCGGCACAGAGGACCGGGACGTCTCCTCCCTACCCTTTTCAGCTGACTTTACGGAAAACGGCTCCCTCATTCGAAATGAGTCGCTCATCAAACTGGGCATCGAGCGGGAGGATGACCCTTTGGACGAAACGGCGCAAACGTCACTCGTGGTGGACGGGGACAATTCGAATGTAGCGGACTTCGTCAATGCACTCCCGACGGAGGTCCGCCTGGCCGGACAGGCCGAGATCAACACGGATGAGGGCGACCTGCAGGTTCGAAAGCCCATCTCGCTCGATGCGACCTTTTCGCTCAACATCCCCCTCCGCATCAAGGACCGGTTCGTCGTGCGGGACACCATCGATGCGGACCTGTCCGACCTCGACGACCTGACCGACCCGGAGGAAGACGTGAACATTTCCACGGCGGAGCTGCAGTTCAGCTACACGAACGGCCTTCCCCTTGGGGCAGACGTGAAGATGGTTATTGTCGACGCCGCGGGCTCGGTGATTGAAACGTTCAACGACGGGTTCGAAAACGACGACTTTCGAATCGAGCCGGCCGCGAAGAACGAAGACGGAGCGGCGGCGAGTTCATCGTCGGGCACCTTTGTTTTCACCCTCGGCAACAGCCAGGAGGACCTGCAGGCACTGTCCGACGGCGACAAGATCCGGCTCGCCCTCAACATGGATCAGGAGGGATCGGGAGGGGGCACGGCGGCCGTGGCGCGCCTCCGGGCCGACGATCAGCTGATCCTCGATCGCGTCCGCCTCGAGGCCGACGCTTCCGTTCAAACCGGCAACTAAGCCTCAGAGGCCTCTACCCCCGCTGCACCGCCACCTCCCTTTCCCGACAAATCAGGCTGGACAGATGACGCCCCACACCTTTGTTCTCCGCCCGGCTTTTCTTGCTCTTTTTCTCTCGGGCCTTCTGGCCCTCACGCCCGGAGCTGTCCACGGCCAGTCCGGCATGCGCAGCGTGCAAGCCGTGAGCACGGGCGGGGGCACGTCCGTTTTTGACACGGGCCCGGCCGCCCTCTACTCCAATCCCGCCAACCTCACGGTTGGGCCGGAGGACCATTCCCTCGAAATTCAACTGTTTCGCGTCGGGGCCTACCACGGAGGGGACTTCTACCAGTTTGAGCACATTGACCCCCTCTTCTACAACAACGAGACCGCCCTCTCCAACGACGAGCAAAAGGCCGTCCTCGATGACTGGTTCGGAAGTGATCAGCGGACGGCAAGTACGTACCTGGAAGTGATCCCGCTGTCGATTACCCATCGCCCCAGCGACGCCCCCTGGGCGGTCGGCTTCGGCATTCGGGGACGCGCTTTTCAGACCTCCGCCGTCAACAAGGGAATTTTTGACGTGCTACTCCGGGGGACGGGTGAGGACCGAACCGTCCCTGTCGACGGGCGCAGCCGAGCATACGCTACCGTGGACGTTGCCGGGGCCTTTAGTTACCGGTTCTCGTCGGTTCCCTTGTCGGTGGGCGTCTCTCCCCGCGTTATTTTCGGAACGGCCTTCTCGGACGCTGCGCTCAACTCGCAGGCGACCGTGAGTGGCGACTCCCTGGTTCATCGGTTCGACTACACGGCCCGTGCGGCAGGCCCGCTGAGCACCGGCCTGTTCGACACGTTCAACGCCTTCAACGACGATCCGGTGGATGACGTCGTGGGCGGATCGTCCGGCATTGCGGGGATCGGGGGCGGCCTCGACCTTGGGGCGACCTACACGGTGCGGCCGGGCCTGCTCGTTTCGGCGAGCATCACGGACCTGGGCCGAATTACCTGGACCCAAGATGCCCAGACGGTCACGCCCTCCAAGGATGTCTTTCGGTTTGAGGGCGTGTCGCTGGACTTTGACCGGATCGATGAGGAGTACGACGGCGCAACGGGGGAGTACATCGAGGATCAGGTCGATAGTCTTGCTCAAGACGCCTACGAGGACGTGGACCGCGACCGCTCGTCATTCTCGACCGGCCTCCCCACCACGCTGCACCTGAACAGTACGTGGGACAAAGGCATCGTTACCCTGAATGGGGGAGCGTCGATCGGGCTCAATAAGGACGCTGGGGCCGTGCCGAGCCCGGCGGCCGTTCACGTAGGGGGGACGCTCAACCTGGGTCCCGTCCCCATCCGTGCTGGCGCCCGTTTCTTTGGCACACAGGCCGTCGCCCTGTCCGGGGGCTTCGGGCTAGACCTCGGGTTTTACCGGTTCGACCTGGGCATGAGCATCACGCCCTCCACCTCCACGCTCGGCAGCGGCGCGCGCTACGCAGTGAGTCTCTCGTTGGCGACGATCCGGTTTTAGAAGTTGGAGAGTGCCCCCCACAAGCGGAGCGCACACATTCCCCGTCCCCAGCACGGCCAAAACAGTCCTACGGGGCCGGTCGTAGACTCAACGCTGCTGCGTCGAAGATAGCCGGCAAGTTACCCCTACCCGCCGAGACGTCTGTTTGGCAAACGCAAACGGGAATCGTCCCTCCAGCCTGGACCGGCGGTCCAAAGCACCCACGGCCCGCTCGCGAACCGTCTTGACTCGTGGTGCGCTGTCCCCCGCCTGCGCCTGGCCGAGCTCGACTCAATGTCATCTCGTCAGGCCCGGACGCCCCCCACAAATGTCTTCGCATCGTCCCCGATGGCATCGGGAAGATGCCCCTCTCACGGGGAGACGTGGGGATCCCAAGTCCTTGGATTTCGTCTCTCTACCGGTGAGACGCAAAGATTTTGGAGAGAGGCCCTCACCTTGGAACGGCCCCCTCCATCCTCGGCGTTGAGGTTTTTGGTCCTGGGCCTCGTTGCCCCCGCCGAGTCTCGTCTCCGCTGCTGCTCAGCCGTCTGCCAACATGCCCGACGCCTCGTCGCCCCTCGTTCAGCTCGACGCCCTCACGAAGACCTACCGCGAGGGGGAGCAAGACCGTACGGTACTCCGAGAGGTCTCGTTGGGGCTGGAACGGGGGGACTTCTCGGTACTCATGGGACGGAGCGGGGCTGGGAAGAGCACGCTTCTCAACCTAATTAGCGGCATCGACCAGCCCACGTCCGGCCGCGTTCAGATTGGCGACACCGACCTCACGGGCAAGTCCGAGACGGAACGCACGCGCTTTCGTCGGTCCCACGTGGGGTTCGTGTTTCAGTCGTTCAACCTGATCTCGACCCTGACGGTCGGGGAGAACGTGCGCTTGCCCCTGGAGCTGGCCGGCAAAGCGCCCCGGACCACTAAGGACCGGGCCGGTGCGATGCTGGATCGGGTCGGGCTGGTGGACCGGGCCGATCAGTTTCCAGACCGCCTCTCCGGTGGGGAGCAACAGCGGGTGGCCGTCGCCCGGGCCCTGGCCCACGAGCCCCTCCTCGTCCTCGCCGACGAACCGACGGGCAACCTGGACTACGACACCGGGCAGGCGGTGCTCACCCTACTCAGCGATCTCGTGACCGATACCGATACCACCCTCCTCGTGGCCACGCACGACCCGGAGGTGCTCCCCCGTGCCGACCGGGTGTTGCACCTCCACGGAGGCACCCTGCACGAAGAGGTGCCCGAATACATCACATCGGGGCCGTAATTCGAACGCAGTCGGATCGTGGACGGAGGACATCGGCTCCGTTCAGAACCCCGCGGTTGTCCCTGTCTCTCTCACTTTTCTCTTTTGCCCGCCTCGATGACACTTCTTCGCCGCTCAAGCCGGCGCTACCTCACCCGCCACCCGTGGCTCATGGGCCTGTCGGTGCTGGGGGTCGCGATTGGGGTGGCGGTGGTGGTGGCGATCGACCTCGCCAATACGAGCGCGAGTCGGGCGTTCGAGCTGTCCGCCGAGACCGTCACCGGCGCCGCGACGCACCAGGTCGTGGGGGCCGGCGGGGCGCTCGACGACGATGTGTACCGGCGCCTCCGGGAGGCCGGCATTCGTCCGGCCGCCCCCGTCGTGGAGGGCTACGGCTCCCTCGAGCAAGGGGACCGCACGTTTCAGATCGTCGGGATCGATCCGCTCGCCGACGCGCCCTTCCGGCCCTATCTCGGAACCGGGGCCGGTAGCGACCTGGACCTGGGGACCTTCATGACGGAGGACGTGGCCCTTATGAGTGCCCCCACGGCCGAGGCGATTGGGCTCTCGTCCGGCGACACCCTACGCGTGGGGATCGAGGGCACGACCCAGCCGGTGGTCCTCAGCGGTCTTATCTCACCACAGAACGAACGGACCCGTCGGGCGGTGGCCAATTTGCTGGTCGTGGACGTATCGACCGCCCAACGGCTCTTCGACCAGTCCGGCCAGTTGAGTCGGATCGACCTGCTCACCCCCTCAGGCACGGCGGCCCAGCAGGCCTACCTCAGTCGGGTGCGCACCTCCCTCCCGGACGGGGTCCAACTGCGGCGCTCGGACACCCGGACGGAGACCGTAGCCCAGATGACGAAGGCGTTCGACCTCAACCTGACGGCGCTGAGCCTGCTGGCCCTCATCGTGGGCGCGTTCCTCATCTACAACACAATGACCTTTTCGGTCGTCCAGCGCCGCGCCCTGATTGGGCAGCTGCGGGCCTTGGGGGTGACGCGTGGAGAAGTCTTTCGGCTCGTACTGGGGGAGGCTGCCGTGCTGGGCGTGGTGGGCAGTGGGCTCGGCCTTCTGCTCGGCATCGTGCTGGCGTCCGGCCTGGTGCAGCTTCTGGCGCAAACGATCAATGACCTCTACTTCGTGGTGGAGGTGAGCGAGCTGTCGGTCTCAACGTGGACGCTGGCGAAGGGGGCGCTCTTGGGGATCGGCACCACGCTGGTCGCCGCCTTGGCCCCGGCCCAGGAGGCCACCGCCGCCTCGGTGAGTACTGTCCTGCGCCGCTCGACCCGGGAGAGCACCCTGCGTCGACGGGCGCCCTGGTGGGCCGGACTCGGTCTCCTTGTCGCCGCGGCCGGCAGCCTGCTGCTCTTGGTCACCGAACAGAGCATCTGGGCCGGGTACGGGGCACTGTTCTGCGTCCTCGTCGGCGCGGCATTCATGATTCCGTGGGCCGTGGTGGGGCTGTCGAATGGGGTGCGTCCCCTCCTCGGGCGAGCGGCCGGCGTCATCGGGCGCATGGCGTCCCGCGGCGTGGTGACGAACCTGAGCCGCACCGGCGTCGCGATTGCCGCCCTCACCATCGCCATCGCCTCCACCGTGGGCGTCGGCGTGATGATCGACAGCTTCCGCGGCACGGTCACCAGCTGGCTGGAGCAGTCGCTGCAGGCAGACGTCTACGTGCAGCCGCCAAGCCTCGTCTTTCGCCGCTCCACCGCCACGATCGACTCCACCGTCGCGCGCCGCCTGCGGAACGTGGAGGGCGTCAAGGGGGCCTACTCGGTCCGCCGCGTGACCGTGCGGGCCGACGTGGGGCGCACGGACCTCGTGGCCGTGGAGCCCGGCCCCCAGACCGCCGATGTTTACCAGCTCAAGGCCGGAAACGCCGACTCGGCGTGGGAGGCGGTCCGGTCGGGGCCCTCCGTGCTCGTCTCTGAGCCCTACAGCTACCGCCACGACGTGGGCGTGGGCGATACCTTGCGCCTCCAGACAGATCGGGGGCGACAGGCGTTCGCCATCGAAGGGGTGTATTACGACTACGGCTCCGACCTCGGGGTTACCCTCATGAGCCGATCGACCTACGAGCAGTTCTACGACGACCGCGGCGTGTCCGGCCTGGCGTTCGCGGCCGCCGACGATGTCTCCGTCGACGCACTCATCGCGGACATGCGTTCTTCCGTGTCGGGGCTTCAGGACGTGCTCATCCGGTCGAACCGGGCCCTGCGCGAGACGTCGATGCGCGTCTTTGACCGCACGTTTACCATTACGACGGTGCTGCGGCTGCTCGCCATTGCCGTGGCGTTCATTGGGGTGCTCACGGCCCTCATGGCCCTGGCCCTGGAACGGCGACGGGAGATGGGCGTGCTGCGGGCCACCGGGATGACGCCGCCCCAGGTGGGCGGCTACTTGACCCTTCAGTCGAGCCTGATGGGCGCGATCGCCGGCCTCCTGTCGCTCCCGCTGGGCTACGTCCTGGCCTACGTGCTGGTCTTCGTCATCAACAAGCGCTCCTTCGGGTGGACGCTCCAGCTCACGGTGCCGACCGACGTCCTGATCCAATCGCTCGTGCTGGCGGTCGTGGCCGCCTTCCTGGCGGGCCTCTACCCGACGTGGCGGATGGCGCGGTCGAGCCCCGCACTCGCGCTACAGGACGAGTAGCGGATTGGGCGGAGCAGAGAAGTTGCCAAACTGTCCGCCACGAAGAACTCCCGTTTGCCTTGGTCCCGCGCCGTTGCCACGGCGCCTCCCTCTCTCACCGTGCACGCTTGCCATGTCACGTTCCTTGTCGCTGATTTCGGGTCTGGTTGCACTGATCGCCCTCCTCGGCCTTGGGGCCTACTGGCTTACGGCTTCGCCCGGCGAGGCCGACCTCCAGACATCGGTCTCCGTGTCGGAGGCGATGGCCGGCGACACCACCGGCTACCGGCGGGCCACAGCGCCCCGGGCGTTCTCGTTTCCGGACGACTACGGCCCGCATCCGGGCTACAAGACGGAGTGGTGGTACGTGACCGGCACGCTGAACGGCCCGGACGCGCAGCCCTACGGCTACGAACTTACGATCTTCCGGACCGGGCTCACGCCCCCGGACGAGGCGCCTACTGCGCCCGCGGCCGGCTGGCGCACAAACCAGCTCTACCTGGCGCACTTCGCCGTCACCGACGGGGCGAACGAGACATTTCACGCCTTCGAACGGTTTCAGCGGGGCGGTGCCGGGCTCGCGGGGGCGCAATCGACTCCGTTTCGGGTCTGGCTCGACGACTGGTCGATGACCGGCCCCGACTCGTCAGCATTCCCGCTCCGACTGCGGGCTCAGCAGGCGGGCATCGGGGTCGATCTTGCCCTCCGCCCCACCAAGCCGCGCGTGCTCCAGGGCGACCGGGGCCTGAGCCAGAAGGGGCCGGGGAGCGGCAATGCGTCGTACTACTACTCGTACACGCGCCTGGCCACCGAGGGCACGCTCGTCCTGTCGGGCGACACGCTGTCCGTGACCGGCGACAGCTGGATGGACCGGGAGTGGAGCACCTCGGCCCTCGGCCCCGACCAGGAGGGCTGGGATTGGTTCTCGCTCCAGCTCGACGACGGGCGGGACCTTATGTATTACCAACTCCGTCGGACGGACGGCGCCCCGAGCCGCTTCAGCGAAGGGGTGATCGTGGGGCCGGACGGCGCAACCCAGAGGCTGGACCACTCGGAGGTCTCTGTGGAGGTCCTCGACACCTGGACGAGCCCGGACGGCACGCACACCTATCCTGTGGACTGGACCCTGCGCGTACCCGACGAGGACATCGACCTGCGGATTACGCCCCTGTTTCCGGACCAGGAGCTTGACGTGTCCGTCCGCTACTGGGAAGGATTTGTTCAGGTAAAGGGCTCCGCGACCGGCCGTGGGTACGTAGAGATGACGGGATACGGAGACAGCCCCGGGTCCCCCGTCTCGTAGCCCAGACAGGTCCAATCAACTCTCTTCCTTCGCACTGGCCAACACGGGTGGTGGACGCGCTGAATTTGCCCACGTACGAGTTTCGGACGCAGACCCGTGGAGACGCTCGGGTCATCTACGACCCGCTCCGGGGCCAATATGTACGCCTGACGCCCGAAGAGTGGGTTCGTCAGCACTTCGTGCAGTACCTGATCCAGGCGCTCGACGTGCCGGCGGGCCTGATCGCCATTGAGGCCGCGTTTCAGGTGCAGGGCCAGTCGCGCCGCGCCGACGTGATTGTGCACGACCGGCAGGGCGACCCGCTCCTGCTCGTTGAGTGCAAGGCCCCGCGCGTGTCGATCACCCAGGACGCCTTCGACCAGGGCGCCCGGTACAACATCGTCCTGCAGGCCCCGTATCTCGTGGTGACAAACGGCCAGACGCACTACGCCTGCGCCATTGACTTTGGCGATCAGAGCTATACCTTTCTCGACGACCTTCCGCCCTACGACGTCCTCCTGGACACGGTGGACCATTCGTAGGGACCGCTTCTCGCTCTCCCACACCTCTTGTTTCTCTTTGTATATGTCCGACTACGACCGCGAACGCACCGTCGCCTTCCGCGCCGTTCAGACCGCCGCCGAATTGTGCCAGTCCGTCCGCGCCGATCTCGACGGGGACGTGCTGGAAAAGGATGACCGCACGCCCGTGACCGTGGCCGACTTCGGCAGCCAGGCCGTCATTTGCCAGGCCCTTCGGGAGGCCTTTCCCGAGGATCCCGTGATCGGCGAGGAAGACAGCTCGGCCCTGCAGGCCGACGAAAACGCCGATGTACGGGCCCACCTCCTAGAGGAGGTGCGCGTCCACCACCCGGACGTCAACCCGGACCTGGTGTTCGACTGGATTGACCACGGCACCGACGAGGGCTACAGCGAGCGCTTTTGGACGCTCGATCCCATTGACGGAACCAAGGGCTTCGTGCGGGGCGACCAGTACGCCATCGCGCTCGCCCTGATCGTGGACGGACGCCCCCAGGTGGCGGCCCTCTGCTGCCCATACCTCCACAGTGCCATCGACGCCGACCCGGCCAAGTCGAGGGGGCAGGCGTTCTTGGCCGTTCGGGGCGAGGGGACCGTACAGCAGCCGCTCACGCCGGACACTGACGCGGTGCCCACCCCGATCCATACCAGCGGCACGACCGATCCGTCGGAAAGCCGATTCTGCGAGTCGTTCGTTTCGTCGCACAGCTCCCACGATCTCGCCGCGCAGGCCGGGGAGCGCCTCGGCATCACGGCCGACTCCATCCGGATCGACAGTCAGGCGAAGTACGCCATCGTGGCGCGGGGCGAGGCGGAGATTTACCTGCGCCTCCCGCGCCCGGACAGCCCCGACTACACCGAGCGCATCTGGGACCACGCGGCCGGGGCGCTAACGGTGGAGGCCGCCGGGGGCACCGTGACGGACATGCACGGCGCCCCTCTTGACTTTACCCACGGCCGCCTGTTGGAGGCCAACACGGGCGTCGTCGCCACCAACGGGCCCTTCCACGACGAGGTCATCGAGGCCCTGGACGCCGCCCAGGCGTAAGCTGATCCTCTCTTCCGATGCACCGCCCTCTCCGCCAATGAACGCCTTTCTCCTGTGCGCGGGCTTCGGCACCCGAATGCGCCCCCTGACCACCGAGACCCCAAAGTCGCTGATCGAGGTGGACGGCCGCCCGCTTTTGGACTACCTGCTGGACGAGCTCGCCGCCTGGTCGGCCCTCACCGACATCCACGTCGCCGTCAACCACCTGGATGCCCCTGCCTTTCACGAGTGGGCGACCGAACACCGGGCGGACCTGGATGCCGACGGGATTCAATTGCACCTCCACGACGATGGCGTGGAGGCCCCCGACGACCAGCTTGGGAGCGTCGGGGACTTGCGGTTTTTGCTCGAAGAGGTGGGCCTTCCGTCTGATGGGGCGCTGGTGAGCGGCGGCGACAGCCTGTACCGGTTCCCGCTCGCACCGCTTCTGAATAGCTACGACGGGGCCACGAATCGCGCTCTCGCCCTCCACGAGCCCGACCCCAAGCGCCGGGCCCAGAGCAGCGTCCTCCAGCTCGACGGCTCCACCGTCACCGCGGTGCACGACGACCCGACTGGCGCCGCCTCCACCCGCATATGTCCGTCCTGGCTGCTACTGAGTAGCGAGGGCCTGGACGCCGTCTCCACCTACCTCGACGACGGGGGGCCGCCGGACACGTTGGGCGCGTTCCTAGACAGGCTGGCCCGGACGCAGTCCGTGCAGGCCCATCGCTTGCCGAAGACCGCCAACCTCCGCCTCCACTGCAACACGCCCGACGATCTGGAGCATGCCCGCCAACGTCTTCGCAGAGAACCGCGGCACGTGCTCGCGCCGAACACGGTGCGGGAGTCTCTCGTCGGAAACGCGTCGTGACCCGTCCCCCAGGACCCGTGACGGGCCGCCTTCCTCAACGCGTCACTCCCCAAACGCTGCACGAAGCTGCTCGCAGGCCTGGCGGAGGACGGGCATCTCTTTCGCGAAGCAGAGACGAAGCTGATACTGCCCGTCCGACGGATCCCGGTAGAACGAGCGCCCAGTGACACTCCCCACGTGCGCCTCCTCGATGAGGGTGTCGCAGGCGGCCGCATCGTCGGCGAAGCCTTCCCGCGTGGCGGCGAGATCCCCAAAGTGGGCGAGGACGTAGTAGGCCCCGTCCGGCCACGGCACGTCGAACCCGATGGCCTCCAGCGTCTCACACAGGAGTTCGCGTCGCTTCGCGTAGTCCGCCTGAAGCTGCGCGACGTAGTCTTCGTCCAGGTCCTCGAAGGCGGCGAGGGCCGCGTGCTGGAGGGGACGCGGCGCGCAGATGTAAAGCAGGTCATTCATCAGGCCCATCTTCTCGGCGATGGGTGCGGGAGCCACGCCGTAGCCCAGGCGCCACCCCGTTACGTTGTACGCCTTGGAGAAGCCCGAGAGGGTGATCGTGCGGTCGTAGGCGTCCGGCAAACTCGCAAGCGAGACGTGCTCCGCCCCATCGTAGAGCATGTACTCGTAGATTTCGTCCGTAATCGCCACGAGGTCATGGGCGTGGAGCAGATCCACGAGCGTGGACAGCTCCTCACGGGTCCACACCTTGCCGCTGGGATTGGCAGGCGTGTTCACCACCACAGCCTTCGTATCGTCGGTAAGGACCGCCTCCATTGCCGACCGCTCGAACGTCGCGTCGGGGCCGCCGAGCGGCACGTACCGAATCGTCGCCCCGGTGAGCTCCAAGATGTTGCGGTGGTACCCGTAAAACGGCTCGAAGAGCACCACCTCGTCGCCCTCTTCCAAGAGCGTGAACGCCGCCGACACAAACACACCGGTCGACCCCACGCCCACCACCACGTCCTCCGGCGAGGTGGCAGGGACCTCGTTGTGGGCCTGCTCCTTTTTGAGGATGGCGCGCCGGAGCGGCTCGATGCCGGCGTAGTGGGAATAGATCGACGCGTCGTCCTGGATGGCCTGGTGCGCCCGGGCCTTGATCGGCTCCGGCGTCGGCAGATCGCAGACGCCCTGCCCCAGGTTGATGCCGTCCACCGCGTTTACACGATGGGTCACAGAGCGAATGTCACTCTGCTGCAGGTCATTGGCGCGGGTGGCAAGAGACGGAGATGCGGCGAGATCCATGGCAGAAACGCCGAATTGAGTGCGCTGATGGACCCGCCAAGAAAGTGCTCCCTGGCGCGGTATGCAAGCGCCGGCGCGAAGCCACTGAACCAACGCTTTCCCACGCCCAGGCCCCGTGCCTGCTCCGGAACCAAGCAACGTCACAGCCGAATGATGGGGGTGCTTTGGACGACCGACCCGGTTCCACACCTCTGTTTGACGTCTTCGATTCCTCCTCATCTAGTCCGATTCCCCTATGTCCTCCCCCACTTCATTCTTGCGTGAGGCGATCGAGATGGCGGTTCAGAATGTGACTACCGGACAGGGCGGTCCGTTCGCGGCCCTCGTCGTCCGGGACGGGGAGATCATCGGGCGGGGCACAAACGTGGTCACGACCCTCAACGACCCGACGGCCCACGCCGAGGTCACGGCCATTCGGCGGGCCTGCGACGGGTTGGACGACTTTGAACTGACGGGCTGCACGCTGTACGCCACCTGCGAGCCCTGTCCGATGTGCCTGGGCGCCGCGTACTGGGCACGGCTCGATCGCGTCTACTACGCCGCCACGCAGGACGATGCCGCCGAGGCCGGCTTTGACGACCACCACATCTACGAGGAGATGGCAAAACAGCCCGCCAACCGACAGATTCCGATGGATCAGGCTCTTCCCGAGGAGGCCGAACGCCCCTTCGAGGCTTGGCTCAACTACGAGGACCGGGTCGCGTACTGACCCTCATTCGTCCAGACTCGACGTGCGCCCGGGGTTTCCATTTCCTTTTCGGGGCGCCCGCTGAACAAGCCCTACCGGAAGACATCGTCGTGAAACAACATGACGTGGTGGCAGCGCACGCAGTCGACCGCGATGGGGCCCTGCCGATCCTGGGGCGTGCTGCCCGTCTCAAACTCTGTCCCCCCACACATCGGACACTCCACCTCGCCGGCATGCCCCCGAAGGTGCTTCAGAAGCCGGCTCAGATCCGGATCGATCATGTTTGGGGTTTCGTGGAGATTGCCCGCAATGCGCCACGGCCCGCCCTGAATCTTGTCCTCGAAGAGCCCGACTGTGGTGCCGTTTTCCCGCAGGAGGAAGTAGCCTCCCGTTTCCGACTCCCAGCGCACCATCGCGACCGCCCCCTCCCCGTTCTGCAAGATGTCGCCGTCGAAGATCTGTTTCCCGTCGGGATCGGTCAGTCCAATGTGCTGCATGAGGCTCGTGTCCGGGGACTCCCGGCAGTGGAGCCGAGTCTTGCGGTGGAGGGCCCAGTCCGAGGAATCCTCGATCTTGAGCGACCAGACGGCGCTGTCATTAACATAAACCATTTCGTCTCCGTCCCACACACGAAATTCTGGAGCTGGCATATACCCTCGGGCGATTCCTGAAGCGATTGATTGTTCGAACGATAGCGCCCTGACTCTCTGGGGCGGACGCCGGTCCGTCCCCCCTTGGACGAATACCCCCATCATGATTTGGATGAGTCGCGGACTTTTCAACTTGATCCGTGTGGGGATTGGACGTGTCGGCAGTATCGACGTTGGACTCTGCGATCCATGGATTTGGAGACCGCGCGTTCTTGCACACCTTCCTTCTGCCACGTGCCCCGCTTCCTGTTTTTCCTCGTTGCCCCCTTCTTCTCCTGAGCCCGCTGGCCGTACGGGCCCAGCCCCGCCGAGCGGACCTCGTCGCTGACAGTCGAGCAGATCATGCAGAGGAGACGATCTAGAATCCCTTCTGGTCTGCCTCTCCACAGAACCACTCTTGGGCATTCGACGACCATCATTCCGAGTTCGGTTCGTTCTGCGAGTCGGACGTGCAGACGGTGGTCCCCGCCCACCAACGGAAGGGTCCCAAGCGACACCAACATGGTTCGAAGGACAGGCCCTGCGTGACCCAGCTGGCTACTTTCCGGCCTCCATGGACGACAAAGGGGTCTTCTTCCCGTCCCGCCCCCCAATGAGCAGGTCGTCCCCAAGCCACAACAGCCCAGGCTGCTCTTTGAGATCCACAAAGAAGACGGCGTCCTCAGGCCGCCTGAAATCCGTTGGACACAGCGAGTGTGGGGTGTGCCTTCGACCAGTCGACTTCTATGACTGGCTGGGCCAGTCTCCTTGCCTGACGGGCTTGAGTTGTGGGATCGGCACAGGATTGCGACACACCGATACGTACTGTATCATGCCGACGACACAATGCCGAAAGCGGCGCCTGCTTTTTCACACGCCCAGCGGACCAAAACCCGAGTTTACCCTCCCCGCACAGCACGCGCTCCTGTGCGCTTCGCTGCTGACCTTTGTCCATAGGCAAACCACCTGCCCAGCCTGCACAGTTTGCCGGTCCGTCTGCCCTCTCGGGTCCTCTCTTCCGAACGCGACCGAATTTCAGGAGCGCTCAAACCGGGCGGCCCTCATCAAGTCCTCGTCGCCCGGCGTGGCCCTTTGGCCACAGCCCCCCTCCCTTTCGTAAAACCGTTACCGGTCCAGGATGCGATCATCTCACTTTGCGAAGATCTTCTTCGTCATCTCCGTATCCTTCATCACATTCCTTCTCGGGTTCGCCACTCGTTGGCATGGGTGGTTCCCCAACGAGGTGCTGGAGGAGGCCTCGGACCAGGCCACGACCCTAGGCAAGTACTGGTCGGAAACGCCTACTCCCCTCGCCGATCGCGTGTACGATCGCTCTGGAGCCCGAACTGTAGATTCGAGTCGAGTTCAGCCCGGACTCACGGTCATCACGTCTACGTGGCAGACGAAAGACACGTGGTCGGCTGGCGTGAGGCTCATCGACCGCACGGGACAGGTAGTCCACCATTGGTCCATCGATAAGGGAGCACTCTTTCCCGACTCGCTCGACCTGCGCTGGACGTATCCTGAAGTTCGGGCTTTGCACGGCTCCCATGTCGCCCCAAACGGAGATCTCTTCGTCAATCTCTCTCGTGTCGGCACCGTGCGATTGGACGCTTGCGGGCGCGTGCAATGGCGCCTGGCAGAAGGAAACCACCACTCGATTACACGGGCGCACGACGGTACGTTCTGGATTCCAGGAACGAGCCGGCAGCCCCGTCAGACAAGCGCGGCCTACCCCGGCGGATACCCGGGACTTGAGGAATCGGTGTGGATCGAAGAGCTGCTACATGTGGGGGAAAACGGAGACTTGCTGCAAACCATCAATGTGCTCGACGTTCTTTATGCGAACGACCTGGAGCGGTACGCGGTCAAGACCAACCAGCCGGAGGCCGGTACGGACGGACCTGGCACCGAAGATCTCGCGCATCTCAACGACGTGGAGCCGCTCTCTCCCAGGATGGCCGATGAGTATCCACTCTTCGATGCCGGCGACCTCTTGGTTTCGCTTCGGGAACCGCATCTCGTCTTTGTTCTCGACCCCGACACGGAGGAGGTAAAGTGGCATGCCTCGGCCCCCTTTATTCAACAGCACGATCCCGACTTCATCGGAGACGGCTGGATTGGCGTCTTCGACAACAACGAAGACTTTACGGAACGGGGGACGATGCTTGGGGGAAGCCGAATCGTGGCTTTACAGCCGCACACAGGCTCGACGGAGATCCGATTCCCAACGTCCTCCTCGGATCCTTTCTACACGGATGTCCGAGGCAAATTTCAAAGCCTGCAGAACGGCAACATGCTACTAACTGAGGCGCAGGCGGGACGGGTCGTGGAGGTGGACTCGGAGGGACAAACGGTCTGGGAGTGGGTTCATCCGCCGTACGACGCGGACCGGGTACCCGTGGTCACAAAGGCCACCCGACTCAATTTCACGCGGCAGCAGGTTAACGAATGGTCTTGTGCCTCGGTGGATGCACCCACCACTACGCCTTAATGGGAACGTATCTCTGCGGAGGCTCTCCATGCATTCGTGTCGGCGAAAACAATGTCCGCGCTTTTTCTGGAACGGTGCGTACCATGGAGGTTCGTACTCTCCAAAACAAATACAGCGTCGGGGATGCAGCACCGCGACGCATACATGTGTAGAGAGAGCCGATATGCCCCTCAGCAATCGCGAGGCGATGGATGGACCGTTTTTCGATCTGCTCCCTCACTGTGTCAGCGTTGGAGTCCACGGTACCGCAGAGAGAAGACGGCAGTGCGCTGACTGTGAGTGGTCTGGATTGGAGCGCGCATCCCCCTGTGTAAGGCCCCTTCGGGCATAGCTAAGCACACACAAAACGGAATTTGCAATAACAGCACTAAACGGAACACCCTCATCGACATTGTTTCCGCCATTCGTTATGCTGCGGGATGGCATCATCGATTCAAAACGTATCTCCATCGTGATCCGCTTTTCTTCTCTTCTCTTCGTTCTCTCGATCCTCCTTCTCCCCCTGCGCTCAGCGCTGGCACAGCCCGCCGAGCGGACCTCGTCGTTGACGGTCAAGCAGATCATGCAGGAGCCCGAGACGTGGATCGGCGACTGGCCAACCAATGCCCGCTGGCACGAACACGGCCAGGCCCTCTACTTCGATTGGAACCCGGGCGGCGATTTCCCCAGTGACTCGCTCTACAAAGTGTCGCGCGGCGGCGGCGCTCCTCAAAAGGTGTCTCCGGCGGAGCGACGGTCGAATCCCCCGACGTTTGACGGCTGGCACCACGGCGAGCACGTCTACACCGACGACTTTTCCCGAAAGGTGTACACCGCCGACGGCGACCTGTATCTCTACGACCGAACCAGCGACGAGCAGACCCGCCTGACCGACACCCCGGCCCGCGAAGGCGATCCGCGGTTCGGCCGAGACGGGGAGCGGGTTCTGTTCGAACGGGACGACAATCTGTTTGCCGTCCACCTCAGCACCGGTCAGGTTCGGCAGTTGACCGACGTGCAATCCGGACGCGAGCCTCGAGAGAGCGAGCCCACGCCCCGCGCAGAGTTCCTTGAGGAGCAACAGCTGGAGCTCTTCGAGACACTCCGGCAGCGGAATGAAGAGAACGAACGGGCCGAGCAGATGCGGGAGCGGGATCGCAGGGCCGACGACCCGCCCCCTACCTTCCACACCGGGGAGGCCGAGGTGAGTGACATTCGCATTGACCCAACCGAGCGGTTCGTGACCATCGCGCAGCAGTCTCAGCCGGATGCCGCCGACCCCACGCAGGTCATCGATTACGTCACCGAATCGGGCCGCGCCGACGTCCAGCGCGCCCGGCCCAAGGTTGGCATTCCGCCCGGCGATTTCGCGCTACATGTACAGGACCTGGACCGGGACACCACGATTGAGGTCAATCTGCACCAGCTTCCCGGCGCCTACGACGTGCCGGAGTACCGGCAGGGGCAGGGCGTGGAGCTTGATTCCAGCGAGGCCAAGCGGGCCCTCTACAGCTACGGCCCCTACTGGAGCGGGGACGGGGAGCACGGCGTCCTCGTGGTGCGGGCGGACAACAACAAGGACCGGTGGATCGCCCGCCTCGACCCCGAAACAGGCGGCCTCACGGTGCTCGATCGCCAGCACGACGCGGCCTGGATTGGAGGACCCGGCATCAGTGCATACGGCGGGCCCGGCAATGTCGGATGGATGCCCGACGGGGAGGACTTCTACTTCCAGAGCGAGGCCACCGGCTACAGCCACCTCTACACCGTCGACGTGGAAACCGGGGAGACGACCCAACTCACGAGCGGCGACTTCGAGGTGCTCGACGCTCAGCTGTCGCAGGACGGCTCGACGTGGACCCTCACCACCAATCGGCACTCGCCGCACCAGCAGCACGTGGAGCGGATGCCTGCCGATGGCGGCGAGATCACGCGCCTCACCCGGATGGCGGGGACCCACGACGCCGCCCTGAGTCCGGACGGGGAGCGCCTCGCCACGCTCTATTCCACCACGAACCAGCCCGCCGACCTCTACCTCAAGGACGCCACACCGGACGCGGAACAGGGCCGCATCACCGAGTCCCCCACCGACGAGTGGGCGGCGTACGATTGGCGCATGCCGGAACTCACGCGCTTCGAGGCATCGGACGGCGTGGAGGTGCCCGCCCATGTCTTCCGGCCCGACAATCCGAACGGCGCGGCCGTCTTCTTCGTCCACGGCGCCGGCTACCTGCAAAATGTGATCAAGGACTTCCCGCCGTACTTCCGCGAGTACATGTTCCACAACATGCTCACGGACCTCGGCTACACGGTAGTCGACGTGGACTACCGCGGCTCGGCGGGCTACGGGCGCGACTGGCGCACGGCCGTCTACCGCCACATGGGCGGACGCGACCTGCAGGACTATGTGGACGCCGCCGAGTGGGTGGGCGAGACCTACGACATTCCCGCCGACCGTCGGTTCATCTACGGCGGCTCATACGGGGGCTTCATGACCTTGATGGCCCTCTTCACCGAACCGGACCACTTCGGCGGCGGGGCGGCGCTCCGCTCGGTCACCGACTGGGCCCACTACAACGACGTCTACACGTCCAACATCCTCAACACCCCGCAGACCGACTCTCTTGCCTACGCCCGCTCCTCTCCCATCTACCACGCGGAGGGGCTGGAGGACCCGCTTCTCATGCCCCATGGCCTGGTCGATACAAACGTGCAGCCGCAGGACATCTTTCGGCTTACCCAGCGCCTCATCGAGCTCGGCAAGGAGAACTGGGAGTTGGCGATGTATCCGGTGGAGGGACACGGATTCGAAGAACCGTCGAGTTGGACGGACGAATACCGGCGCATCTTCGAGCTCATCCAGACGAGCGTGGGGCCGGCGCGGACTCAAAACTAAGAGGCATTACGAATTACCTTCCTAAGGCATTAAAGAACGGTGGTACCAATCCTGCCAAAAGAAGCGGCGAAACAACTTTATCTTCAGGAAAGATAAATACTGATATATCCGCTTAATTTCAGAGTCATCTTTTATAGCATGAAGTTTCAATCGCGATGCGCTTTCCGTTTCCCTTCAGCATCAGCCTGTCCCATTCGAATCGTCGTATTGACTATCCTTCTAGCTTTCTTCTTCGGCGGGTGTGACAGTACCGGGACCAACGACGTGAGCGACGGGAACGATTCTGGAAATGAGATCCCCGACCCCGTTAAGGGCTTTGCAAGCCAGGCAGCCCCTATCGTCGTGGACGGGAAGGGCAGAGACTGGTCCGACCTTACTGCCCGTTACGATGACACCGATGACGGAAATGGAGCTATCGGGATTCAAAAGTTATGGGTGGCCCACACCGATCAGCATTTGTTTTTGCGATTGATGTTCAATCGGCAGATTGACTTGCTGGAAAAGAACAACCTTACACTACACCTAGATACGGATAACAATCCAAACACGGGAGCTTCTTCTTTGGGGTTAGGAGCGGAGCTTGAATGGACCTTTGGCCAGCGAATCGGTCGCCTCCGTGGACAAGAAATCAGCCACGACGATATTGGCATTTCGTCTCTCCCTACCGTTCGGTCCAACACGTTCGAAATCGCATTGGACCGCTCTGCCGAATCAGTATTTTCTGGAGACAGCCTCCGGGTTGGGCTATCGACCGATGGAGACCGTCTGCCCGACGAAGATGGCGGCCTCGGGTATGTGCTGTCCGACACGGACGCTGCCGCCAACGCGCCGTCCCTCGATGGTCCTCCCGCATCCGGTGTCCGGGTTCTTTCTTACAACGTGCTCGGTGGCTCAATCTTCAAATCAGACGTACAGCCTAATTACCGCCGCATTTTGGACGCGATTGACCCGGATATTCTTGGGCTCCAAGAGGTGCCCCAGTCAGCGAGTCAGACCGAACAAGTCGCCGAGAATGAACTTGGCATTCCGGCCGCGTGGGACTGGGCGAAGACTGATACTAATACAGATCTCGTGCTAGGAAGCAGCCATCCTATTCAAGACACGCACGTCATTCCTGGAACGGAGAGCACCACCAGCGGGGCCTTTCTCCTCGACATGGGAGATGCTTTCGGCGGTGAGCTCATTGTGGTGCTCATGCATCCGCCGTGCTGCAATGAGGAGGGAGGCCCAGACGAGCTCTCCCGCGACGAGAAACGTCAACTGGTGGTTGACGGTGTGGCTGCTTTCCTACGCGATGTGAAGCAAGGCGATGGTCCATTCGGAGTCCAGTCAGAAACGCCCATCGCAGTCATCGGCGACATGAACTTCGTGGGTGATCCCCAACAGCCTCGCACCCTGCGCTCGGGTGAGATCGTGAACACTGATCGCTTTGGCCCTTCGGTGTCACCGGACTGGGACAGTTCGCCCCTCCTCGACACCAATCCGCAGCAGGTGGCCGCACCGTTCCACACGACGTGGACCCGCTCGGAGAGTTCTTTTTCGCCTGGGCGCCTGGACTACATTTACGTGACCGACAGCGTGCTGGATGCGGTTCATGAGTTCGTGCTCAACACTCGACGGCTCTCCGACGCTAGGCTTAGCGAAAACGGCCTCCAGCACGACGACACGGTCATGGCTTCCGATCACCTTCCTCTCGTGGTTGATCTCACCCTCCGATAGCGCTGATCCAGCATCAAAACTGCAGCGCGACGGCGGCACCTGTGGGGCCCGCCTGAACGGAGAGCTGCACGCCCGCATCAAGGAGCGACGAGAGACGCCCCCGCGACGCCCAGAACGCGATGCCGTCGAGCACGAGCAGCCCAACGCCTTGCAGGATGAGGGATGCGCCAAAGCCGCGCCACCGGCCCACATTGTCGATCCCGTAATGGCTTGCCCCGAGCATCGTGGCTCCCACGGCGGAATAGCTCACGTTCAGACCGAGGTTGAGGAGGAGCACGTCGTGAAACTGCCGCTCCGCCGCGAGTAGGGGACCGGCCTCCGCCGGCGGTCCCCCGGACCCCAGAAGCCCGCCAGCAGCAATGCCGGCGTTCACGAGCCCCCACCCTGCCGACATCGCCCCAAAGTGCCACCGCGTCGACTGGGCCGAGCGGGACGACGCCCAGACAAGCGCCAGTCCCCCCAGTGCGTTGACGCCCCCCCACGCCCCAACCCGCCACAGATGTGCGTCCTTCGCGTCCCCAAACTGCGCCGATTGAATCTGGGCCAGCGAGTCGCGGGTTGGGCCCCCGGACTGGCCCACTGCCTCTCTGGCAAGGGGCCCCAGGAGAAGCAGGGCAGCCAGCCCGGCAGCACGCACGAAGGGCGAGACGGACGAATTTGTGTCGACGGAAGCCACGGCGGTGCAGGGAATTTATTGGAAGCAGGATCATGTCAACGGACTGTCTACACGGACCAAGGGTTCGTCGCCCCCGGACACGTTTCCCGAATCCAGCAATTCAAGGCCGATCTGCTCTTCCAAGAGGAGTCCTACGTCGTTAGGTGCTCGGTTGCGGAGCGACGGGATACCGGAACAGGGGAATTCTACCGTCGTTAGGCAGGGATCCGAAACGAGATGTCCGCAGAATGGCTCACGTACCCCTTTTCTTATGCCCAAGACTGCTTCTCCGACATCGGACGCCTCTGCTCAGGACGCCCCAATCCAAATCAGCCCGAATGCGGCGCGCGAGATCCGGAAGATCATCAACAAGAAAAACATTCCGGACGGGTACGGGCTCCGCGTAGGCGTGAAGGGCGGAGGCTGTTCGGGCATGAGCTACGTGCTTGGATTCGACAAGGAGCGTGAGAAGGACAAGGTGTTCAACCTCGACGGGATCACCGTCTACATGGACAAGCGGCATGGGCTTTACCTGATGGGAACGACCATCAACTACCACGACGGGCTCGACGCGCGAGGCTTTACCTTTGAGAATCCCAACGCGACCGAGACATGTGGTTGCGGCGCTAGCTTTGCGGCCTAGCATTTTTGCCTTCCGCGCACTGAATCCTGTCAGTCGCCGTTTCTGGCGCCTCAGGCCTCTTCCTGCGACTCACTGGCGCGCCGACCGCTTCGTCAATCTTGTAACGCTCCTGCACTAGTTCGTCTCCCCATATGCAGGAGATGCGGGAAGGGGAACAGAGTGCGCAAATGCATGGTTACTACTTGCACAACGTGCTTCACGCGTGGGGTCGTCTCTGAGGAAAGGACGAAACTTGTTTTCCTCATCGCGTCCCCGCCGTGTAGGGCGCCGACGCGGCGCTTTTGATCGTTCAACCCATCTGGTATGGAAGGCAACTTCTCGAATCGTGTCCGGGACGTCATTTCGTACAGCCGCGAGGAGGCGGTGCGGCTCGGGCATGATTACATCGGTACGGAGCACCTCTTGCTTGGTCTCATCCGAGAGGGCGACGGGATTGCGGTCAAGATTCTCCGCAATCTCGGGTGTGACCTGTTGGAGCTCAAAGAGGCCGTGGAAGATACGGTCCGGAGCACCAGCAGCTCTACCTCGGTGGGGAACATCCCCCTCACCAAGCAGGCCGAGAAGGTGCTCAAGATCACATACCTGGAGGCGAAGCTCTACAAGAGCGACGTCATTGGGACGGAGCACCTCCTCCTGAGCCTGCTCCGGGACGATGAAAACATTGCCGCGCAAATTCTCCAACAAGGTTTTTCAGTAACGTACGACGCCGTGAGAAACGAGCTAGACTCCATTATTAGTGGCAAGGCTTCTTCCTCTTCCAGCGGCAGCGGTGGATCCGGCGGTCGCCTCTCTTCCGGCTACGGGCAGGAGAGCAGCGAGTCGGAGAACAGCAACACACCGGTTCTGGATAACTTTGGCCGGGACCTGACGGAGCTGGCGGAGGAGGACGAACTCGACCCGATCATCGGGCGCGAAGAAGAGATCAAACGCGTCGCCCAGATCCTGAGTCGGCGCAAAAAGAACAATCCGGTTCTCATCGGAGAGCCGGGCGTCGGAAAGACCGCCATCGCGGAGGGACTCGCCGCACGGATTGTGGACCGTAAGGTCAGCCGCGTGCTTTACGACAAGCGCATCGTCACGCTCGACCTTGCGTCCCTCGTGGCCGGTACCAAGTACCGTGGCCAGTTCGAGGAGCGGATGAAGGCCGTGATGAAGGAGTTGGAGGACAATGACGACATCATCCTCTTCATCGATGAGATCCACACCATCGTCGGGGCCGGCGGCGCCTCTGGCAGCCTGGACGCGTCGAATATGTTCAAGCCTGCCCTTGCCCGCGGCGACCTTCAGTGCATCGGTGCGACGACGCTTGACGAGTACCGTCAGAACATTGAGGGCGATGGCGCACTCGACCGCCGCTTCCAGAAAATCATTGTCGATCCGTCGACGCCTGAGGAGACGGTCAACATCCTTTCGAACATCAAGTCCTACTACGAGGACCACCACAACGTCCGCTTCTCTGAGGAGGCGATCGACCTGGCGGTGCAGTTGAGCGACCGCTACATCACCGACCGGTTCCTGCCGGACAAGGCGATCGACGTGATGGACGAGGCTGGCGCGCGGGTTCACCTCTCCAATATTGAGGTCCCCCCCCAGATTCTGGAGCTTGAGGAACAGATTGAGGACGTACAGGAGGAGAAGAACCAGGTCGTCAAGAGCCAGCGGTTTGAGGAGGCAGCCCGTCTCCGCGACAAGGAGAAGACCCTCCAGGAGGAACTGGAGGAGGCCAAGCAGCAGTGGCACGAGCAGGCCGAAACCGAAATCCACGATGTCACCTCGGAGGAGATCGCTGAGGTAGTGGCCATGATGACGGGCATTCCGGTCGACAAGATTAGCGAGCCGGAGCAGCAGAAGCTCCTCAAGATGGAGGAGTCCCTCAAGGAGCACGTCGTGGGACAGGACGAGGCCATCGAGAAGCTGTCGAAGGCCATCCGCCGCACCCGTGCTGGCCTGAAGGACCCCGAGAAGCCGATTGGTTCCTTCATCTTCCTAGGCCCCACCGGCGTTGGCAAGACCGAGCTGGCCAAGGTTCTCACCGAATACCTTTTCGACTCCCAGGAGTCGCTTATCCGAATTGACATGAGCGAGTACATGGAGAAGTTCTCCGTGAGCCGACTCGTGGGGGCCCCTCCAGGATACGTGGGCCACGAAGAGGGCGGCCAGCTTACCGAGAAGGTACGCCGGAAGCCGTACTCTGTGGTTCTGCTCGACGAGATTGAGAAGGCCCATCCGGATGTTTCCAACATCCTCCTCCAGGTGCTGGACGACGGCATCCTAACCGACGGCATGGGCCGGGAGGTCGACTTCCGCAATACGATCCTCATCATGACCTCCAACATTGGCACGCAGGACATCAAGTCCTTCGGCCAGGGGATCGGGTTTGACCAAACGGACGGAGAGGACATGGATTACACGTCCATGAAGTCCACCGTCCAGGATGCCCTCAAGAATGTCTTCAACCCGGAGTTCCTGAACCGGCTGGACGACGTGATCGTCTTCAACCCGCTCAACAAGGAGAACATCTTCGACATCATCGACATCATGTCGGAGGATCTCTTCGACCGGGCCGAGGAGCTTGGTCTTGACCTTGAGTTCGACGAGGCCGCCAAGGAATTCCTAACGGACCGCGGGTTCGACCAGAAGTACGGTGCGCGGCCGCTTCGCAGGGCTCTTCAGAAGTACGTGCAGGACCCGATGGCCGAAGACATCCTCCACGACGAGATCACGGAGGGCGACACTGTCCTCATCACGCACGATGGCGATTCGGAAGAGCTCTCCTTCGAGGTCGAGGAGGGCGAGGCCCCGACCGAGGAGACATCGGCAGACGCGGAAGAGGCCAGCGTCTCCACTGAAGAAGTTGCTGAGGGAGCACCCACCGACGAAAATGGATCCGGTGAGGAGTCTGCGACGGATTCCGATGAGGAGTGACCGCTCCACTACGAACCTACTTCTTCCCCTCCGTTCGGCAGCGCCGAGCGGAGGGGTTTTTGTATTGTAGGGGTTGTGGTCGGTCCTTGCGCCGCGCGGCGCCTCACAGGTTTGGTCCGGGCTGGGGAGAACACGCTGCGCTTATGCCCCCTCCCTCGTAGACCTCAGGCGGGCCGTGTGAAAGCGTCCCGTGGTATCTCGGCCGTTTTCTGCTACAGACACGGGGCGTGCGAACGGCGGGCCGTCAGTCACAAACGTATGGAAGGCCCCTTGCTCGCCGCAGGGATCTACCCCGTCGGGTAGGTCCTCAAGAAATGCGTCGTCGTAGGCCCGTCCCACGAAGGATGAGTCGAGCTGGGTGGTATCGACGGTGGTAACGACGGCCTGGTAGCCCCGCGCCGAAAAGTGCTGGGCCAACCACGTCGTGTCGCGCCCCCACAGCGGGAATAGAGCTGTGGCCCCGAACGACTCGATCAGTTCTTCGCGGTAGGCGCGCACGTCATCGAGAAACAGATCCCCCGCGACGACGGTGGAGAATCCGGTTTCCAGAAGGGGCGTCAGGGCCGCTTCCAGACGCGCCTCGTACACCTCATTCGGGGGCTGTGGCGGCACTCGCATGACGTGGAGCGGAAGATCGAGCGCATCGGCCTGCCGCTCCAGGAGAGACAGAGAGGTGCCGTGCATCGTGACGCGCTCCCTGTCCTCCGTCACCGTCGTGAGCAGGGCCCCCACGCGCCGGGGCGATTGACTGTGAAGCACGTCGAGCGCCAGCATCGCATCCTTGCCTCCACTCCACATCAGCACGAGGCCATCCTGCGAACGGGGGAGCGCCATGGAGTTGAGAGCGTTTGGGGGGAGAACTACGCTGAGGATCTGCTACGCGCCGGCACTGTCGTGGCCGTCGACCAGCGACCGACCGAAAGACTTCACGGCGCAGACCGGGCACGGCGCTCGGCGAAGCACCTTTTCCGCCACACTGCCCATCAGCATGCGCTCCAGCCCCGTTCGGCCGTGGGTTGCAATGGCGATGAAGGCCGCACCGCGTTCCTCCGCCACGTCCAGGACTTCAGCGGCCGGGTGTCCCCCGCGCACGTCGAGCGTTACTTCGATTCCCTTCGTTCGGAGGGACTCGGCCTCCACGTCGAGCACCTCTTCGGCCCGGTCCGATAGGACGCCGGGATCGGGCGGGGAGCCGTGCGCTCCGTAGGCATTGGGCAGGCCCGTCGCATCCACGACGTGGAGAAGTGTAAGGTCCATGCCGTACACTGGGGCAATCTCTCGGGCGTGGGCCATCAGCCGAAACCGGTGCTCCGAAAAGTCGACCGGGACCAGCAGGGTGCCGCCCTCCATGTCTTGGGGGGCGACCGCCCCCCGTCCGACCGTCAGCACGGGACACGGCGCCTTTCGAACCGCCTCCTCCGCCACGCTGCCCAGGACGAGGCGCCGTAGGCCTCGACGGCCGTGCGTGCCCATGACGACCAGGTCCACGTCGTACTGAACAACGTAGTTGAGAATGCCCCCGGCCGCGGTCGGATGGGTGACGGCCCGCTCTCGAAGGCGTGCGGCCGGCAGCGCCCCCCCTCCCGGCTCCACTCCATGCACACGTGCCTGGAGACTCGCCTCTTCGACCTCGATCACCTCATCAGGATCAACGTCGTGCTCCTCGACGGAGATGACATGAAGGGCGGCATCGAAATGAGCAGCAAGGTGCTGGGCGTGACGATGGGCCTGCCCCGCACACTCAGACCCGTCGGTGGGAAATAAAATGCGGTCGACGCGCAACATGGCCACACAACAGAGTCCGTGAACAAGTCAGCGCGGGGCCGCGTCACGCGCTAGACTCAGACTTCTCTTCCGGCGTGGTGAAGGTCGTCCCAAAGGGCTTCATTGTCAGGACCGGGCAGTGCACGTATCGGACAACTTTCTCGGCCACGCTTCCAAGCAGAAAGCGATCGAGCCCGGTACGGCCGTGGGTCGACATGGCCACAAGATCAACCGACTCGGTGTCCACAAATTCAGCGATGTCCGGCGCCGCATTTCCCACAACCACGTGCGGTCGGATCGTCCGCTCCGGCCCGCCGGTGTCGGCGACGAAGGTCTCCAGGCGGTCCATCATCTTCTGCTCGATGTCCGGCTCCATGTCGTAAATGGACTGCACCCCACCCGTGTAGAAGGCAGGCTGAATGCGCTTGGCCACGACGTGCAGAACGTCGATCGAAGCGTCGTACAGGGCGGCCCACTCTTTTGCGGTGCGGAGGGTCTCGCGGGACGGATCAGAAAAGTCGACGGGGACGAGAATCCGGTCAACAATTCGGGGGGAGGATTCTGACTGGCCGTCGGCATCGCCCCGAACGGACAGCACCGGCTGGTCGGACCGGCGCACCACCTCCTCGGCCACACTGCCCAGCAGGATGCGGCTTGGCCCGCGTCGTCCATGTGTGCCCAGGGCGATAAGATCCACGTCCGCCTCCGTCGCGTAGTTGACGATCGCGGGCCCAGCGGACACGTCACGACGCACCACTTCTTTGATGGTCACCGCGTCGAGGGCGTCGGCCGAGACGGTACCCTCCTGCTTCACCGCGTCGCGAAATCGCGAAAAGCCGTCGCCCGGCGAACGGCCCTCGTCGGCGTCCGGATCGGGAGCCTCGTGCAGGACGTCGGCGTGCAGAACGTGGAGCGTGGCGCCCGTCCGTGCGGCTACGTCAAGGGCATACCGGACGGCCCGATCGGATACCGACGAAAAGTCGCGGGCGACCAGTAGGTCGTCAATTGCGAGCATGGGAAAGAGATGGGTTTGGGAAGTGAGACAAGGTGTCGGGGACATGCGCCCCGCGGTGTTGTGAGAAGAAATGTATCTTCTGCCACCGCCAATGTCTACACGAGTGGCCTTTCCCACCAGGCACGGCAATTTGGGAGACTACCGTGGGGCTGTTCCCCACGGCCCCATTACACTCAGGAAGCCCCGGCCCGTACAGTGGCCCGCACGACAGCGGCCTCCCCGTTGAGATGCGGGCCCTCGCGGAGCTTCGCGTCCACGGCCTTTACAGAAGCACGACGTTCGTCCGCAAAGGCCCGACGTACTTCTTCCACCGGCACCATCCGGTCTGCCCGGCTCGGTCCCATGCGGTCGTAGGTGCCCGTCAGGTGGGTGGGCCGGAACCATTCGGCAAAGATCCATCCGCCGGGACGTACGATGTTTTTTAGCGAGTCGTACAGCCGTTGACGCTCATCGGGAAGCAACTGCAGAAACGTGACGACGGCCGCATCCCACTGCCGATCGGGCTGCCAAGTGCGCACGTCGGCCTGGACGATCTCGAACGACAGGGCGGGGGCGTCTGCCCACTCTCGGGCCGTGGCCAGTGCCGTCTCCGAAAAGTCGACGGCGGTCACGTGATGCCCGTGCTTCTGGGCGAGCCAGGCCATCGTGCGCCCCTCCCCTGCCCCCAGCTCCACAACCTCGCTTCCGGTGGGCAGGCGGTGGACTTCTTCTTGCACGAAGGCATTCGGCTCCGCCCCGAAGAGGTGTCGTTCTCGTTCGTAGCGGACGTCCCAGAAGTCAGGCTGACTACTCGGGCGTGGCGAATCGGACATGGGAGGAAGCGCTCCAGTGCCAGGCAGATGACTCAGGGGGACGTTCACGCCTGTCCGTTCCCGCGGGCCGAGCCGAGCGCCGTCTGGTCCGCAAGCTCTTCCGCCTCCTCAATGAGGGCCTCGACGTGTGAGAGGCCGCTGGCCCAGAAGTCTTCGTCTTCCAGGTCCACGCCCATCTGTCCCACCAGCTCGTGCGGCCAGTCGGACCCGCCCGCCCGGAGGAGATCCAGGTAGCGGTCGGCGAAGCCCCCATCGGCCGACTCGTAGCGGGCGTACAGGGCCAGCACCAGTAGCTCGCCGAACGCGTAGGCGTACACGTAGCCCGGCGTGTGCAGGAAGTGAGGGACGTAGCTCCACCAATATTGGTAGTGTTCACCGAGGGTCACACTTCCCTCGAACATAGCCCGCTGCGTCTCCATCCAGTGCTCCCCGAACTGATCCGCCTGAAGCTCTCCGTGATCGCGTCGGGCAGTGTGGATGCGGTGCTCGAACCGATTCATGGCCACCTGCCGAAAGACCGTCGCGAGCGTGTCGTCAATCTTGGCAACGAGCAGGGCAAGTCGATTCGCTGGATCCTCCTCGCTGCGCATCAGGCGCTGAAAGACGAGCATCTCGCCGAAGACGGACGCCATCTCGGCGGTCGTGAGGGGGGTGCCATGATGAAAAATGGACTGTTCGCGTGCCAGGGACTGGTGCACCCCGTGGCCCAGCTCGTGGGCGAGGGTCTGCACGTCGCGGGGCTTGCCTGTGTAGTTGAGCAGCACGTAGGGGTGCGCACTCGGCACCGTCCCGTGACTGAAGGCGCCGCTGCGCTTGCCCGGGACGAGCGCGGCATCGATCCAGTCCCCCTCGAAGAACTGGCGGGCCGCCTGTGCCATTTCGGGGTGGAAGTCGCCATAGGCGTCCAGAACGAGGGCCCGCGCGTCGCTCCACTCATAGGTCGAGTCCGCTTCGCGGATGGGCGCGTAGCGGTCGTAGTCGTAAAGCTCTTCGACGCCCAAGAGTTGCTTTTTGAGGCGGTAGAACCGTGCCACGAGGTCGTATCGTCCAGTGACGGCCTCGATGAGCGTGTCGACCGTCTCGTCATCCACCTCGTTCGCACGGTTTCGCTGTTCGAGCCAGTGGTCGTAGTCGCGGAGTCGATCGGTGGAGGCCTTGTCCGCCAGGAGCGTGTTGAAGACGTACGTGAGGGTACGGAGGTGTTCTTTCAGTCCGTCCGTGAAGGCATGGGCCGCCTCCCGCCGGACCGCCCGGTTGGGCTCGTAGAGTTTCGATAGGGTCTGTTCCTGGGTAAGCGACTCGCCGTCGAGCTCGAACCGCGCCGCGCCGAGGGTTTCGTCGAAGAAGCGGGTCCAGGCGTTCTTGCCAGTAATGCTCTTTTCCGAGAGCACCTTTTCCTCGGCCTCACTCAGCACATGCTCCTTGCGCTGATATTCGGTCTCGAGGTAGTGGCGATAATCGTCGAGGGCCTCGTGGGCGAGGAGCTCCTCCACGCGCTCTGCGTCAAGGGCCACCCATTCGGTGTCGAAGAAGACGAGACGCTGCTGGATGCGGTCCACGGTCTCCTGCACCGACTGCCGGAGCGCCCCCCGGTCGGCGTCGTTGGTGTCGGCGGTCCAGTACAGGTGTGCGTAGGCATGTGCCCGGCCGAGCCGATCTTGGAGGGAGCCGAGTGTGTCCAGGGCGTCGGCCAGTGCTTCGGGTTCCAGCTCCCCAATCCGTCCTCGGTACTCCTCGGCGAAATTCGTCGCGTCGGTCTCTAGCGACGCAAGATCCTTTTCTAAGGCATCAGGATCATCGTACAGGTCATCAAGGGCCCACCGAACATCGTCGGCCGCAGTCTCCGGCGTTTTCATAGGAGTACGTAGGTTGATTGAGCAAGAAAATGGGGCCCGCCCTGGTCGAATCGCCCGCCTCGGGTCCACTCGGATGGTATTGACCGATTGTTCACCCCCTTCCGTGTATCACGGTCCTTACGTCGTGGTACAGATAGGACGAGCTATTTGTACCATTGACGAATAACGCGCAGTGTCTGATTCTCCCTTCCGTTCCCTCTCCAGCGACGCCAACTGGGCCGAGGCCCAATCCGCGTCCGAAGACCAGCCGGTGCTCGTGTTCAAGCACAGTTCGGCCTGTCCGGTGAGCGCCAAGGCGGAGAAGCAACTACAGTCCCTGGCCGAAGAGGGCTCTCTGCACGTTTACAAGCTCGTCGTGCAGGAGAGCCGCGCCCTGTCCGACGAGATTGAGGAAGCCCTGGACATCCGACACGAAACGCCGCAGGCTATTGTCCTCGACGACGGGACCCCGGTGTTTGACGCTTCCCACTTCGACGTCACGGCCGATGCCGTCCGGGAGGCCGTCCAGTCTGCGCCTTCTTCGACCAATTGACCCTCCTCATGCATCGCTTTCTGACGCTCGCCTGCACCGCCGGGCTGCTCGCCCTGCTCATCGCATGTGGGGGAGACGACACAGCCCAGACCAGCGATCAGGCCGCACCATCCGCGTCCGAGTCGAGCCGCCCCATTCCCGGCAAGGTGCGGGACGTGGGGCCTGAGCCGGTCCCCACTCTCACGATGGAAACGCTCGACGGGGCCTCAATCGACCTCGCTGCCCGGAACGGTGAGCTCCTCCTCGTCAACTTTTGGGCCACCTGGTGCGCCCCGTGCCGTGAGGAAATTCCAGACCTTAAGGGCCTGCACACGGACCTTGAGAACCTTACGGTCATCGGGGTGGCGTTGGACCGCAAGGGCCGTGAGGTCGTGGAGCCATTTGCCCAGAAGCTCGACATCAACTACCCGATCGTCGTAGACGAAGCAGGCACCGTCGAGGCGGAGTTCGGGCCTATTCCCGGTCTTCCCACAACGATTCTCGTGACCCCGGATGGACAGATCACGAAGCGGGTCGTCGGCATTTTCCCCACCGAGGAGATGCGCCCGACGCTCAAGAAGATGCTGTCCGACGAGGCGTGAGGGGCGACGTTATTCGTCCTCCTCCTCCTCTTCCACGCGCTCTCGCCTCATCAGGAAGTCTTCGAGGCTGCCCACGACGACTCGCGTCTCTTCATCGACCTCCACGTCTTC